>JBPYFR010000026.1:0-8890 GCA_051985685.1 Acidimicrobiales bacterium | reverse complement strand
TCGGGATGAAGGGGAGCGCGGCGACGACCGTCCCCTTGCCGGAGGCCTCGAGCCGGCGCCGGTGTTCGGCGATCACCGGCTCCCAGGCCACCTCTGGAGGCGTGCTCAGGAACCAAAGAAGCACCGTCCGTCTGTCGTTGGCGGCCTCACGCGGCACGTCACCCGGAGCATCGACCTCGAGCGCGATGGGCGTGAAGGCGGCGACGAGGTCGGCGTCGCTCCCGGGCATGAGACCGGGCAGGTGCTCGGTGCGGAGCCAGTTCCAGAGCTCCTCGTTGCCGACAGAGGCGGCCCGGTCGATGAACACTGTGACGAAGCCCCGGTAGGGATGATCGAGCGCAAGCTCTACCGGCACACCGTCCGGGTCGCGCCGGTGTTCCCATTGGAAGTCGTAGAGAAGGGTGTGCACGTGGTCGCGCTCGGTGAACATCCGGCCGGCGGCGTGGAGTGCGTTGACCTGACGCAACGCCCAACGGTTCCAGACATCGTGGTAACCGTCGAGCACCCAGTAGGCAGCGATGTACGAGCCCCGGGCCGGCTCCCCCGTGATCGCCGAAGGGTCGGGGTCGCGCAGCTTCTTGAGGTCGGCCGTGGCCACGAAGCGCCGCCCGGCGAAGTTGTAGGGGCCGATCATGCAGCCCGAATAGAAGTGGTCCCGCTCGTACCAGCGGTTGTAGGCGACCTCGTGACCTCGGTGAGGCTCGACCAGGGTGAGCAGCATGGAGCCGAGCTTGATCGGCTCGGCCTCCGCGAAAATCTCGATCGGGCGCGGCCTCTTGGGGGCGGCATCCTCTGGCACGAGGTGCGAACCTAACAGGTGGGCAGCCGGCTCCGACGGCCCACGCTGCGATGACGGGCGGGCACGCGTCGCCTGCCGTCTCGGCCCTGCCCCGCCGGCGGGAAACCATTCGAGTGCCGCTGCCGCGGTACGCCTTTCGGGCTCGGCGGTCGCTCCTTACACTCCGGTGCATGACCACGTTCGTCTTCAGGCTCATCGCCCCACGCCCGACCTTCGCCCTCGACATGACCGACGACGAGCGCAAGATCATGGGCGCCCACGCGGCGCACTGGCAGCCCCTCGTCGACTCGGGTCAGATGGTGATCTTCGGCCCAATCCTCGACGACACCGGGTCCTGGGGCCTCGGGGTCGTCGAGGCCGACGACGAGGACGAGCTCCGCGCGTTCGCCGCCGAGGACCCCGCCGTGACCAGTGGGACGGCCAACATCGAGATGGGCACGATGCTGGCCGGGTTCGTTCGCCCTCGCAACGCGTAGGTCGGGCCCGGATGGCGAGACCGCGATAAAAGGGGGCAATGAGCGCCCCGGGTCAGATCGTGATCCTCAACGGGGCGCCGCGCTCGGGCAAGACATCGATCTGCCGGGCCCTCCAGGAGCGGGGCCCCGGAGTGTGGGTGAACCTCGGTGTCGACTCCACCGTGCGCTCGCTCCCCCAGCAGTACTTTCCCGGCCTCGGCCTCCGCCCCGGCGGGGAGCGACCAGACCTCGAGGACTTGGTCCTCCTCTCTTCTCTGGCCCTCTTCGAGTCGGTGGCCGCCCACGCCCGACTCGGGCTCAACGTCGTGGTCGACGTCTGCCTGCACGAGTCGTACTCGAGGCCACTGCACGTTCGCCGCCAGGTCGCCCAACGATTGGACGGGTTGGCGGTGCTCTGCGTCGGCGTGCGCTGCCCGATCGAGCTGATCTGGCTCCGCAGAGAACAGTCGTGGGGACAACCCTTCGGCACGGCGAGCCGGGAGCTACAGGCAGCCGTCGAACGATGGCAAGAATCAGTCCACGCGCAGATGCCCTACGACCTGGAGGTCGATACGGCCCTCCTCAGCCCCGGCCAATGTGCGGATCTGATCGCCCAGAGGCTCTTCGACGGCCCACCGGGCGTGGGGTTCCACCAGCTCGCGAACACCTGTCGCTGATCCCGCGCCGTGCTCAGCGATGCAGCGGCGCTCAGTTCGCGATGGTCACGGTTATTCCAGGACTTACGCCCGTGTTGCCAGCGGTATCTGTGGCGATGCTCTGGAGGGTGTAGGTGCCGTCGGGCACCGTCGTGGTGATCCACTGGCCGATCCACCCGAAGAGGGTCAGCGTGGCGGTCGCCAAGACGTCGTTGGTCAGACTGCCGCCCGTGATCTCGTACTGGACGCTCCGAATCCCCTCTTCGTCAGAGGCACTCGCACTCAAGGTTGCGAGACCGGCCAAGGCAGCGTTGTTCGACGGAACGAGCACCGCGGTCGTGAGGTTGTTGTCAACGGTCACCGTGATCGGAGCGCTGTTGCCGCAGTTGCCTGCGCTGTCGCAGGCGACACTCTGCAGCGTGTAGGTGCCGTCAGGCACCGTGGTGGCGTTCCACTGGCCGATCCACCCGAAGAGGGTCGGCGTGGCGGTCGCCACGACGTGGTTGGTCAGACTGCCGCCCGTGATCTCGTACTGAACGCTGCTCACCCCCACGTTGTCAGAGGCAGTCGCATCCAGGGTCTCGGCGCCGATCAAGGTCGCGTTGTTCGAAGGCATGACCACCGCGGTCGCAGGAGGCGTGTTGTCAACGATGAGGAGGAGGGGCGCGCTGTTGCTGCAATTGCCCGCCCCGTTGCAGGCGACGCTCGAGAGTGCGTAGGCACCATCGGCCACCGTCGTGGTGTTCCACTGGGCCACCCATCCGACCAAGGTGGACGCCGCGGTTGCCACCACGTGGTTCGTCAGACTGCCGCCGGTGATCTCGAACTTCACGCTGCTGATCCCCGAGGGGTAGTCAGAGGGAACCGCGTCAAGGTTCTGGGTGCCGCCAAAGTCGGTGCCGTTTGCCGGCAGCACGGTGGTGACTGCCGGGTAGTCGACGGGGGTCTGCGTCGGTGGGGCTGGCGGCGTCGGAGGATTTTTCAGTGCTGGACACACCCCGTCAATCGGCTCTTTCGGGTTGCCAGGAATGGTGTTGCCACAGGTGTTCGCGACGCTGGCGGGCCGCGGTGGGGTGGCGCTGGGGTTGCCGGGATCGAGCAGCGCCTGGCCGTACGAGGCGGGTGTGCCCGTGAGAGTGTTGTTGCGGACGTTGATGTCGGTCGCTTTCATCCCCGAGCCTCCGTCGAGAACGAAGGCCTGAGGGCCATCGCCCGTGAAGCTGTCCACGGGAGATGTGTTGCCCTCGACGTCCACCTTGGTCATTGCGCTCAAGAAGTTGATTGCTGCCATGGGGTAAGACCACCCCTGTGTCGCTGTGTTGTTTGAGATGTTGATGTCAGAACCTGCGGCCGGGCTGAGCTCGACCTTGATCTGCCCCTTGATCGTATTGTTGGTAAAGGCGAACCGATCCAGGTTGTTGGTCGTGACGGCGCAGAGGAGGCATTGGTACCCTTGATACTGCGGGTTGATGGAATCGACGAAGGTGTTGCCCGTTATGTTGACGTCGCAATGGCAGTAGTTCGACGCATCCGCCTCGAGGTCGATCACCGACGCTGTCGTCACTCCGGCGGTGATGGTGTTCCCTGAGATCAGCGCCCGGCTGACGAAAATGGGTGAGATGCCCTGACGGTTGGACGTGGTCATCTGGTTGTTCGTGATGGTCACGTCCGTCGAGGGGAACGCTCCGTTGTTTCCTTGTGCCGGGAGCGCCTCGTGGACGCCGAAGATGGTCACGAAGTCGCCCCAGGCGTTGTTCAGCGTGTTGTTCGTGATGGTGGAGCGCTGAACGCCGTTGAGCTGGATCAGCGAGTCCTGCACATTTGAGGAGGATGCATCGCCGTAGTCGACAGACACGGTTTGATTCGTCAGATTGCCGCCGGTCGCGGGCTGGCTGAGCTGGACCACACTGGGACTACTGGTCCTCACGATGGCGGTGATGTATGTGTCCTTGGAGATACCGGGGCCAACGACAAGTCGACCGAGATCCTTGGTAGTGAAGTGCGCGCTGGCCGAGGAGATCTGCGTGACTTGAGTGCCGGATGCATTCGTGACTGTGCTGTACGAAGCATCGGTCACCGTCCGTTGCACCACGCCGTACGATCCTTGGAAGGTGAAGTTCCGCCACGAGAGGTCGCAACCCCCCTCGACCCACCACATCATGGCGGTGCTGTCGTCGACGCTCACAATTCCGGGGTTGTTCGTGTTCGCTCCGAACAGGGTGTTGTTGGGCTGGCTGGGATTCCCGCAGGCGTAAAGAGGCTGCTTCCCGCTCGTGCTGTTCGGCACCACGTCGCACGGTCCCCAAACTCCGGTTTGCAGTCCGGTCTTCGAGTCGATAGTCGGACCGCTCTGACAACTGCCCGCTCCTTGGCTGTCTGTGTACTGGTAGGAAATCGTGTAGACGTCCGTCTGCTCGAGAGTCGCCCCGTTGCCGTCGAACGTCACGTCCTGGAAGCCTCGAAGATCGAGAGAACCGTTGACGAGGTAGCAGGCACTGTGCGCGAACTGCACCACAATGGGCTTGGTGGGGGTTCCTTGAGGAAGGCTCATGAAGAACGCCTCGAGGGCACTGGTTGCGTCCGTCCAGGTGCCGGGATCCGTCGAGCAAGTATTGGTCGGAACGGAGGACGGAACTGGGTAGACCTGTGCCGTCGGCCCGGTGGTCGCGGCTCCAGCCGACCTTGTCATAGGGGCGTCGATCCGTGAGTCGAGGACCGTCGCCAACAGCGCGATGAGCGCGACCGTCAGCACGACACGTATCTGAGAGCGGCTCAGACGCGCCACCCCATCATCGGCGGTACGGCGCCGATGCGGAAAAGGACCCATCACTGACCAATCCACCCCCTTGCTGACTCCGGAAGCATGTTGGACATCTCCCTTCCGGGTCAAGCGCGAGAGAGACGGAACGCGACCGTCTGCACACGCGTGCGTGAACTCTTCTCGAACCTGGCCTTTAGCAACCCCACTTGAACATGGAACGATCTTAGGTTCGCCCAAACGGCTCTCGAGCACGCTTCCGTCGGCGTTTCAATGCGAGCGACTCACGCAAGAGGCCGCGTGTCATGAGGGGATCACCACGCCAACTGGGCGACGCGTAGAGCGTGGTGAAGAAATTCTTGCGTTGGTGGTTGTCGTCGGATCGGTTCAGGTGATCAACGCGGCCAGGACGTCACGCGCTCGGTCGAGCTGGGCCCGCGAGACTCGCTCGTCCGGGTGGTGCGCGAGGAGTGGGTCGCCCGGCCCGAAATTGGCGGCGGGCACCCCGTGTTCGAAGAAGGACGCGACGTCGGTCCATCCGACCTTGGCCTTGGGTGGCGCTCCGCTCTTGGCCAGGAGCCTCGCCAGCAGCGGGTGCTCCAGTGAGGGCGGTGCGCCGTCACCGGCATCCAGGAGCTGCCACGTGTCACCCGAGCCGGGCTCGATCGCCGGGTCGAGGAGCTCGTGCAAGAAGGCGTCGGCCTCGGGCAGCCGGCGGTCGGGCGCGTAGCGATGATTGAGAGTGATCCGCACCTCGTCGGGCACGACGTTGCCCGCCACTCCCCCCTCGACGGACACCACCTGCACCTGCTCGGCGTACGCGCAGCCGTCGATCACGACCGTGCGCCCAGTCCACTCCACCACGCGCTGGAGCAGAGGCACCAGCCGGTGGATGGCGTTGCGCCCCATGAACGGACGCGCCGTGTGCGCCCGCACGCCGCGCAGGGTGATGCACACGCGCATCGTCCCCTGGCAACCCGCCTCGACCAGCGCGCTCGTGGGCTCACCGAGGACCGCAGCGTCCCCCGCCAACAGCTCGGGGCGTCGCTGCCACAGCTCGAGCAGGCCGCTGTCCTGGCGACCGATTTCCTCGCGGGCATAGAAGCACCAGGTCACATCGACCGACGGTTCCCGCACCGAGGTTGCCAACTCGAGCATGACCGCCAGCGCGCCCTTCATGTCCGACGCTCCCACGCCCCAGACCGTGTCGCCGTCGATCCTGGGCGCCTCGTTCCCAACCGGAGTGACGGTGTCGAGGTGCCCGGCGAGCACGAGGCGTTGGTCGCGCCCCTGCGACGTGCGCGCCACGACGTTGTCGCCGAGACGTTCCACCTCGAGCCAGGGGCAGCCTTGAAGGGTCTCGAACACCAGGCCGGCCAGCGCGCTTTCCTCCCGGCTCACCGAAGGGACCGCCATCAGGTCCGTGGTGGCCGCGAGGAGGTCGCCCACGAGCTCAGGTGCTCGCACCGTGATCGCGCAGCACCTCGTTGAGCTGTGCCTTGTCGTGACGCTCACCCTCGGTCAGACGCTTGATCACCAGGACGCAGGGGACGAAGAACTCCCCGCCGGAGTACTCGCGCCGACGACTGGCTCGAATGGCCACGCACCACGGGGGGACCACGCCACGGGAGATCTCCTCGCCGGTTTCGGCGTCGACCACCGGAATGGACGGATCGAGGAAGCTTCCCGCGCCGAGGACGGCCCCCCTGCCGACGCGGGCTCCCCCAGTGACCATGGAGCGGCTCCCGACGAACGCGTCGTCCTCCACGACTACCGGCACTGCATTGGGCGGCTCGAGCACGCCGCCGATCCCGACCCCTCCGGCGAGATGGACCCGCGCCCCGACCTGGGCGCAAGAGCCGACTGTCGCCCACGTGTCGACCATGGAATCGGCCCCAACCCAAGCGCCAACGTTGACGTACGAGGGCATGAGCACGACACCGCGGTCGAGGAAGGAGCCCCAGCGGGCCGAGGCACCGGGCAGGGCACGAACACCTGCGACTTGGAACCCGTGCTTGAGCGGAAGCTTGTCGGCGTACTCGAACGGTCCGTTCTCCACCGTCTCCATGCCGCGCACTGTGAAGAACAACAACACCGACTTCTTGAGCCACTCGTGGACCACGACTTCGTCGGTCAACGGGTCCACCTCGGCGACCCGGGCTCGGCCGGTGTCGAGCAGGTCGATCGCCTCTTCGACGACAGCGGCGGCATCGGCGTCGGACGGCGAGAGCTCGCCGCGGCGCGCCCAGAGCTCCTCGATCTTCGCCTGCAGATCAGCCATGGCTCACCTTACCCAGTGCCCTTCACGCGTCACGATGCTCGGTTTCCGCCGGGGACGGCGTCACGAACAGCATGCGGGTGGGGCGAGTGATCTCCGCCCGGTGCCAGGTCCCACGCGGCACGAGCGTGCCTTCACGCGCGCGGAGCGGCACCGTCCTGCGCTCCCCGTCGTCGAGGTGGAAGACCACGGACCCGGACAGGACGAGGACCAGCTCCTCTCCGTTCGGATGGCGCTCCCACCATGTCCACGTCGAGCGGTAGTCGAAGATCGACAGCACCCGGCCGTGCCCGAACCAGGGCACCCGATCCAACTGCCGCCAGGCGCCCTCGTCGAGGGCGAGGGCCGTCATGGTCTGATCGGGGGCCAGATGGAGGGCGGTGTCCGGGCCGAGCGTGAACGAGCCGGTACCGGCTGGAGCAGTGTGAGTCGGTTGGCGGTCGGTTGTCATGTCTCCCATGTTCGCCCGGATCGCCCCCACTCGGTAGCGGGCGATCTCCTCGCCCGACCCATAGGATTTGCTTATGGCTATCCAAACAGAGGATATCGCCTTCTTCCTTGCCGTCGTCCGGGACGGCAGTTTCGGCCGGGCCGCTAGTTCGCTGTTCGTCTCACAACCAGCGGTGAGCGAACGGATCGCGCGCCTCGAGCGTGAGGCGGGAGCGCCGCTCTTCTCGCGGAGCAGCCGCGGCGCCACTCTGACGCTCGCCGGCGAAGCGTTCCTGCCGTACGCAGAGCGCACGCTGGACCTGCTCGACGACGCGGTCACAACGGTGCAGGCCCTCGACGAGGCGCCGCGCCTCCGCGTCGCCGTGCATACGACCTTCGCGCCTCGCGTCGTCCCGCTGGTGTTGGGCGCGCTCGGGACGATGCACCGGAGCGTCAAGGTCCGAGATGCCCACTCCGACACCATCATCGCCATGCTCATCGACCGCGCGTGCGACATCGGGTTCGTTGTGCCCAGCGCGCGCCCCGGCCCGCTGCGCTTCCACCCTCTTCCTCCCGACCCGGTGGTGGCTGTCGTCGCGCCCGAGCACCCTCTGTCCGGCCGCGTCCGTACGTTCGCGGAGTTGGCGGGCCACCGCGTGGCGTTCACCCGGTTCGGTAACGGCTCCGAACAATTCGTGGAGCGGTTGCGCCGGGCCGGTGTTGCGGAATGGAACTGGACAGAATGCTCCGACGCGGTCACCGCCTTGCACCTGGCGGTCCGCCACGGGCACGTCGCCATGGTCACGGGGTCGCTGGCCGACGTCCACACCCGCTCGGGCGGCGTCGAGCTCCTCCGTCTCCGGCCGTGGCCGCGCTGGACCATGCCGCTCACGTTGGCGTGCCGTCGAGGCGACGAGGACGACCCCGCCCTTGCGGCCGTCCGCGCCGCGGTCGCCCGGCTGGCGCGTCCCCGGATGTAGAGAGGACCTCAGCCGGGACGGCGTGCCAGGCGCTCCCCCACCAACGCCAATCGCTCCATCGGTTGCACCGCGGCGATCCGTACGTGCCCGGACCCACCTTCGCCGTAGAGGTCACCTGGGCTGACGAGGAGCCCTCCATCGGTGGCAAGCGCCTCCGCCATAGCCCAGGCATCGGGCCATCGACCGCTTGGGACCGGCACCCAGAGATAGAAGCCACCCTCGGGCAATGCGACCGGACAGCCGTACTCCTCGAGGAGGGCGGCCAGATAACCCAGACGCTCGCGATAGCGGGCCCGCTGGTCATCCACGTGGGCGTCGTCGGCCAGGGCTGCGACGCCCGCCGCCTGGGCCGGTCCCGGGACCATCAACCCGGCGTGCTGGCGCACCGCGCGCAGGAACTCGACCAGATCGGCATCACCCGCGTAGAAGCCGACGCGCACGCCAGCCAGATTCGATCGCTTGGACAACGAGTGCACGGCCACCACGCCGTCGGCGCCGTGCTGGAGCACGGAGCGGGGCGGACCGACCCACGTGA
>JBPYFR010000025.1:0-5050 GCA_051985685.1 Acidimicrobiales bacterium | reverse complement strand
CAGCGCGTGCACGGCGTTGCCCGGCAAGTTCAGCCCAAGCCGCGGTTGCGGCGGCTGCTCGAGGCGATCCACAAGCAAGAACCGAATCCGCTTTGCCAGCAATGCACGCGCCATCGCGAAACCAGCGACACCAGCACCGACGATTAGCACCCGGCCATCGGACACCGTGCACCTCCGACACGCCCCGTCCGCTGCAAGAACGCTACCGCTGCTCAAGCACCATCGCGGCTATACGACGGCCGGCGGTTGCCTACCCCGCGGCATACGAACACGTACTCGTCCGGGGCGACAACCCGGGTGCGATCTCGCGTGTCGAAGATCGAAACAGGCAGGTCACACACCCGCTCGGTGCAAGCCGACGTTAAGGCCGAGCCGAGATGGACGCAGTTCCTCAACAGCCTTCGGCTAGCACTGGCCTAAGCATCAGCGCATGGCGGAGAGGTCCAGGGCAGCGGGCTCGTCGGCGTCGCCCTCGCGGAAGCCTGTAGCTGCGCGGCCGATTCCCTCGTACACATCGGGACGGTTCTTGCGCAAGACAGCTCCCCAGATCACTCCACCGACCGCAGCCGCCAGCACGATCGCCGGGAAGATCCAGCGCAGGGGCGAGTTGGGATCACTGCCAAGCAGCGAATCGAAGTTCGCGATCAGCAACACGACCAACGTGCCGAGCGCAATCGTCGCGAGCCCGGGGGCGATGGCTCTCTGCCAGATGTTCTCACCCGCGTTGCGCCGCTTGCGGAAGAAGCCGATCACTCCAGCCGACGTGCCGGTCATCAGCAGGATGACGCCGACCGCGGACATACCGCTGAACCATGTAAACAGCTTGAGAAGCGGGTCTGCGTGCGACACTGCGAAGAGCAGGACCACGACCAGTGCGAGCGTCGTCTGGACGAGCGAGCCGACCAGCGGGCCTCCCGTGTGGGAGCCGACTCGGGCCAAGCCCTTGGGCAGCACGCGTTCGCGGCCAAGCGCGAATAGGTATCGCGCGATGGCATTGTGGAAGCTAAGCAGGGCGGCGAACACGCTGGATAGGAACAGCACGTTCGCGATGTCGGCCATCGTTGAGCTGGTGTACTGGTCGAGCACCCCGAAAACGAGGCCGGGCCCGTTCTCGGTCGCAGCCTTCTGGAGGTTGGCCGAGCCAACGTTGCTCGCCATCGCCCAAGATGAAACGGCATAGAAGACCGCCGTAAAGGCAATGGTGCAGTAGGTGGCACGCGCGACGGTACGTCTCGGGTCCTGACACTCCTCGCTATAGCTCGCGCCGGACTCAAACCCGATGAATGCGGCGACACTGAACGCGAATACGGCCCCGAGTCCGTGCACGAATAGGTTCGAGGGCTTCAAGCCGTCGACAGAGACGCTGCCGCCCGCTGGATGGGCGAACGCGACGATGTCGTATACCGTCACCGCGATGACTTCGCAGGTCAGGAACACGGCGAGCACCCGCGCGTTCAGATCGATGCGGGCAGCGCCCAGAATGCCGATTACTGCGAGGCAGCACAAAGCCCACGCCCACCAGGGCATGTCAAAGTTTGTCTTCTCGATTATGAATGCCCTGATGCTGTAGCCAAACAGACCATACAGTCCGATCTGAATGGCGTTGTAGGAAACGAGTGCGACGAACGCGCCGCCGACCGCCGATTCCCGGCCTAACCCGTTCGCCAAGTACGAATAGAACGCGCCCGCGTTTGCTACGTGCCGGCTCATCGCCGCATAGCCGACAGAGAACAGACCCAATGCGACGCCAAGAATCAGGAACGACAAGGGAACGCCGGAGATGCCAGTGACGGCGAACGTTGTGGTCACGCCGCCGGCCAGCACTGTCATTGGCGCTGATGCCGCCACGGTGAAGAAGAACAAGCTGACGACACCGATCCGGCGGCGGCTGAGGCGGGGCGTTGCAGAGGTGGTCACCGTTCTGGTGGTGGTTGTCATACGGATCCTTCCAACCTCGCCGATACCGGGTGAGTGGTGCGGGCAGTCGTACATAGGATGAGCCGGGCGCATTCTATTGGCCCCGGACGATCCTGCTCAAGACGTAGATCGTAATAAATTTCAGCAGTTCGACCACGCTGCGTAGTCAATAGTCGATCATCCAACTTGTGCGTCTACAAGACGTTCTAGTAGATAGACTGTGTCGGCCCGATACGGCATACCACGAGTCGCACGGATGGGACGGGCGATCATGGAGACCATCGAACTGGCTGAACAGTTCTTCCTCATCAGTCACGACGAGTTCTCCGGCAAGCCAGCAGTCAGTCACGACCTTGTTGAGTGCGGATTGGTCGGCGCCGTGTTCGGCGGGCTGGTCATCGAGGGCAGACTCGGCATCAAGGAGGGCAGGGTCGTCGTCCTTGACGGACTGCCCGGCAACGATGAGCTGGCGAACAAGCTGGTGCGCACGGTCGACCAGCAACCAACCGATCACAGAGTGCGTACATGGGCCGAGCAGCTGGGTAGTTACATCTATCCGATCGTGGCCGAACGACTGGTCGCAATCGGCACATTGCGTCGGGACCGTGGCCGCTCCGCGCTCGGACGCTCGGCCGAGCGGTACCCCGCCGTCGACCTCTACCACGCAGCGCGGCCACGGCTGCTGCTCAATCACGTCATTCGCCACCGGGAAGAGATGGACCTGGATCAGGCGGTGGTGATTGCACTACTGGCTGCCGTCGGCATTGAGGGCGTGCTCGGACTGGACCTGCACCGTGACGTTCTCCGTAGTCTGATCGACTCGCTGGTGAACGCGATGCCGACTCAGCTACAGGAGCTTTTGGCCGGCATCGATGAAACGGTCGCCTCCATCTCGCTGACCATCCACCGCTGACGAAGCGCTTGACTCCTGGGCTCGCCGTCAGTGCGCGCAGTGCGTCGAGTTGGACGGCACGTCCAGCGTCGGGTTGCGGTCGAAGAAGCCAACAGGGCGCAGCGCGAAGCCGCAGCTGTCAACTGGCATGACTGGCCAGTCTTCTGGACGTGGGTAGTGCACTACCCCAAACGTGTGCCATAGAACTATGTCGGTGCCGTTGATCTGCCTCTTGGCTGCAGTCCACTCCGGCAGGCCCGCGCCGCCGCGGTGCTGGTTGACGAACTCCCCAGCGGGGTAGCGCTGGTCCTGGTCGTATCGCGTCACCCACAGGTGCCTAGTTGCGAATGCCGCTCGCCGCGCAATAGACGATGCGTCATCGGCTAGCAGCGCCGGTTGGCTCTGTGGGCGGAGCTCATACCCCACCGGTTGGCCGACTCGGTTCATACGCTCGGTGTTGATGATCCGCCATGAACGCCCTAGCTCGATACTGCGGCCATCAGACTCGTCCGTCAGCCGCGTGGCACGTCGTGTGAAAGCGTTCCCGTACACGTTGCCAGCGCCGATAGGTATCCGCGCAACGTCGACCTCGTCGACCGCGTTATCCAAGCCATCGACCATCATGTCCAAGCGGGCACAGAACATGTGCTGGTGGTACGGCGCACCTAGGCCAGGTGCCACCTCGGTCGCCCACGCACTGCCGTCCACATACGACGACGTGAACAGCACGCCCGTCGACTTGACCTCCAGTTCGATCCTGCCATCGAGGTAGAGGTACCAGTAGAAGCCGTAGTCGTAGTTACCGACCGTGACGAAGAAGGAGATGACCAGCCGACGGTTGCGGCGAGTCTCGGCCGACTCGGTGAACAGGTCGGTGTGCTTCCACAGCACACCCCAGTCTTCCTCGTGAATGCAGATCGCGTTTTCCACGATGCGCGGCTGGCCGGCAGAGTCGGCCATGACGGCGTCGAGGTAATGGATCTCGCCCAGGCAGTCACAACCTAAGAACAACGAATTGACCTGTTGGCCGAGCAAGTATTCGCCGGCATCGAAGTAGTTCTGCCAGAACCGCACGGTGCTCGGGTCGGCATAAGGCACGACCATCTCCGCGATCGACGCTCGGTACAGGACTGGGCGCTGCCGATCACCGTCACGGTATGCGACCTGGTGTAGAACCAACCCCTCGCGCGGATCGAAGCCAACCCGTAGCGACCAGTTCCCCCAGTGGATCACGTCGTCGGTGACAGTGAAGCTCGGACCGTCCGGCTGCGTAATCTCGAGCGGCCTGACGGTGGACCGCTGGGGACCCACGTATGCGGCGTCGTCGAAGTTTCCTTCCTCTTCGGGGATTGGCAAACTCGCCTCGTCGATGAGCCTGACCACCTTTCGCGCGATTAGATCGACGTACGCGACGACCCCGTCGATCGGATGCGCCCAAGGATGGTCTGACTTACGATGCTGCAAGAACGACAGCACCCTGAGCATTCGACGTCCCTCCTCACCGGGCAGATCGAATGCACCGGCGGACAGTGGACAAGGACAGACCAGATCCAGGTCGGTGATGCCGCGGCGCGCCATCGCGTCACGCCACCCCACGTCGGCCTTGACAATCTCGTCGACCGCGATGAACTCATCGAGCATGATCGGGGGCTGGCCCTCGACGGCGGTATCAACGATGTCGGCGTGCACCACTTTCCGATCCGTGAGGGACACGACTACCCGGCGGACCTCGCCGGTCGCAGTGTCGAGGAGGACTGCCCGCACTCGGCGCGCGACCTGGTGTCCGGTCCCGAAGGCGAGTACATCGTTCTTCGATGGCTCGTCGACGGACAGCACGGGGAACAACGTTGTCTCGCCGACCAGGTCGGCGTCCACCATGATCTGTCGGGCCGTACGGATCTCGTCGGCGGTGAGCCTCGCGAGCGGATGATCCGGTCCCTCCAGGACCCAGGCACGGTCAACCGATTCCACTATGCGCTCCTCATTATTCGTCGGACAGCAAATAGCAACGGTGTCATGCCGTTGCTGTGGTTGACGCCGCGGCTGCCCGGGTGCGCAGCCTGACGACGTGTTCGACCAGGGTGATCAGGGTCTGCTTGGTGGACGCGCGGTGTCTGGCGTCGCAGGTGATGGCGGGGATGTCGGGGTGGATCGCCATGGCCTCGCGGACGTCTGGGATGTCGTGGCGCTGGACGCCGTCGAACAGGTTCATCGCCACGATGTACGGCAGCTTGCGGTCCT
>JBPYFR010000024.1:0-2612 GCA_051985685.1 Acidimicrobiales bacterium | reverse complement strand
GCACCGGTGGGTGAATGCCCCGGGCAAGCTCACGAAGCTCGGTGACGGCCTCCTTAGCGCCGCGGTGGGCGGCGACGACCAGCTCCAGGACCCGATCCAGATCGGTCTGCCCGGTCCCGTCGGTCATCCCGCCGAGCTTCTTCACGGCCAGCCCCAGCTTCATGGTGACAGCGACCATCTGCGCCTGCGCGCCATCGTGCAGGTTCCGCTCAATCCGGCGCAGCCGCGCAGCCGAGTCGTCCACCACGCGGGCCCGGGACTGCTCCAGCTCCCGGACCTGGGGCTGTCCTTGAACTGATAAGGAAGCGATCAACTCAGGCAGGCTGAACTTAGTTACGCTCATCCAGCATGACGGACATCCAGCCGGAACTGTGGGTCGACCGCGCTGACGCGGCTGTCACGTTCTACCAAGCGGCCTTCGGCGCCCGGGTCCTTCACCGTGTCGGTGAGGGAAGTGACATCGTCGCGCAGCTCGCGGTCGGAGACGCCGCGTTCTGGGTTGCATCGGGCGGGCCAGACGGGCCGCGGTTCAGCCCGCAAGCGATTGGCGGCGCGACGGGCCGGACCTTGCTCGTGGTCGATGATCCCGACGCGATGGTGGCTCAGGCGGTCGCGGCCGGCGCCACGGCAGCATCCGAGGTGGCCGATGAGCATGGCTGGCGTCTGGGCCGGATTTTCGATCCGTTCGGTCATGAGTGGGAGATCGGCAGGCCGCTAGGCCAATGGCCGCCACGCTGAACAGGCTGAGGCTCGGGTGGTGCTGGAGCAGGTTCTCGGTATGGATCAGCCAGCACGTCTCTACTGGTTTCCGCCCGCCACGCCGCCCTCTCACAGATCTCTCACAGACTGACCGGACGGCGCCGGACCAGGGCGGACAGCCTGGACATCCGGCGGATCTTGACCTGCGGTTCCGGATTCTGGCGCACTGGCTGGACGGATGGCATTGATCTACGGATCCGAAGGTCATGTCCGTGGCCAGGTCCAGCAGAGGTTGGGGCGGACACTGTCGCTCGTCGACCATGTGCTGGTGGCCGACGGGGGACACGCCCATGGTGCAGTCGTAGGACTCTTCATCCAGGAGGACGAGGGCAACAGGCCGTTCGCCACTCGCATGGTGCAGCAGCAACGTGCAGCAACCGCGCCGTCCACCAGTGACCTCATCCGACCGTTATCAGCGCCCCACCTGCTCCAACGACCGGTATCGACCTTCGTGCGGCTAGTTTGCATCCAGAAGGCCAGGGGTTCGAGTCCCCTTAGCTCCACCGCTTTTCGAGCGTATGAACGCCATGTACAGCAGCGAAGTACAGCAACGGGCGACTAATCAGCATCATCGGGCGACGTAGCGTCGGGGAAGCCAGAGCATCGCTGAGCCGCTTAAGCGCGGCGCGGGTGGTCTTGTCGGAGACCACGCCCCCGAACCGAGCGGTGAGATGGAGAGCCAACCGTGGCTCCGGTCGCAGAACGGCGTCCATCGAGGCGACCGCGCAAAGGGCTGCCCCTTTGAGCCATCAGCCCAGGCCGGATGACAGGAAATACGCCCCGATGGCGATGACCAAGACGCCGACCAGGCGGCGGATCAGCACATCGGGCATCCGTGACTGGAGGCGGGCACCGGTGTAGCCACCGGCCAGGCCCCCGACACCCAGGGCAATCCCGGTCGGCCAGTTTGGAGCCACCGAGATGTGCTGTTGGAGCGCGAAGATCGTGAACGTGATCACCCCCCCAGCCGAGGTCACGAACGTGGAGGCCAGCGCTGCAGGGGCAACCTCGGACGGCTTGCGGCCTGACCCGATCAGGACCGGTGCCAGGAACGCGCCACCGCCGATCCCGTAAATTCCGCCCACGCACCCCACTACAGCGGCCAGGACCATCAGCCCCGGGGCCGGGATCACCCGGGCGGGACGGTCCGGCTTACCGGCGCGAGCGGGCCGGGTGAGCACCAGCCAGATGCCCAGCGGGATCAGGACGGCGGCGACCACCAGATCGAAGACGCGCGGGCCCGGGATCAGCTTGACCCGGATGACCGATCCGGCGATGACCCCGGGCAGGGTTCCGGCGATGAGCACCAGGGCCAGCCGCCCGCCGGTCTGCCCCTGCCGCCAGTAGCGGTACAGCGCCCCGGGTGTCGCCACGACGTTGTACAGCAGGTTGGTCGGGGTCACCGACGGGCTGGGCGTGGCCAGCACGGTGACCTGAAACGGCAGCAGGAGCACCGCCCCCGAGATCCCGGCCGGAGTCGTTACCACCGCGATCAGGTATGCCGCGACTAGGGCTACGACCTCGGTCCAGCCAGTGTCCGGCACCCGGCCACAGTAACTAGGCAACCTTCCGCAAAACAGCCTGTGACCAGCAATATTGCGCCGCGCAAATGCTGGAAGCATGCCGTCGCCCGGGCCGTACGCCGATCTGCCTCCGGAGCCGTGAGCTTGAATGCCGACGTGAGTAACCACTTGAGTACAACCGCCCTCGACGGCGGCATACGCCCGTGGACGCTAGCGGACCATACGCCTCAGCTCATGAGCAGAATACGAAGGCAAGAGCGTCCGACACCTTCCCTGACACGGAAGAGATCGGCCGCGTCTCACGGCCGGGTTGCCACCGCGACCGGCGAT
>JBPYFR010000023.1:0-29084 GCA_051985685.1 Acidimicrobiales bacterium | reverse complement strand
GACGAGCGGCGGGTCGAGTATCCACGCATGGACGCGACCTGCGAAGGCTGGCCGTTCCGCTACGGCTACTGCGTCGAAACCGCGTGGGCGAACGATGGGGCAGCCACGGGCCCCAGCGTGGCTGCGCCCGGGCTCTTGAAGTTCGACCTGCGTCGCGACGAAGTGGCGGCATGGACGCCTGGCCCATGGAAGACCGCCAGCGAGCCGATCTTCGTTCGAGCGCCTGACGGGAGGAGCGACGACGAAGGGTGGCTCCTGACGGTGGTCGACGACGCCAACCGCGGAGCCAGCGACCTCTACGTGCTCGATGCCACATCGCTCGGGCGGCGCAGACCCGAGGCGATCATCCATCTCCCCGAGCGTTTGCCGTTTCGCAGTCACGGTGAGTGGGTGCCCGCGGACCTCTATCGCTGAGCGGGCGGGGCGGGCGGGGAGGCGGGCAGGCCGACAGGGCGGCGGCGCGCGAATGGCCTGGACGATGACCGGGACGACCAGCCCTAGACGGAGCGTTTCGGTGCTCTGCTCGTGTCCCGCTTGAAATTCCCGACTTCGCGTCAAGCCATGTAGACCGTTCATCGTGCATGGCCCCCGCTCCCGCCACCACGTTGCGAGACGGACCGCGCCCGAAGACGGTGTCGCGCCGCACCGAGGCGCTCGTCGCCAGCGTGAATCAGCATCACAAGGCCATCTCCGCGCATCAGAGCCAGCTCCTCGCCTCAGTCCGCGAGCTCGACCAGCGAAAAGCCTGGCGGGTGGACGGCGCGACGTCGATGGTGGCCTGGCTCGTGCAGCGATGCGGCGTGACCGCCTCAACGGCCCGGGAGTGGGTCACAGCAGCGTCGAAGTTGCACACCCTCCCCAAGATCTCCGACGCGCTCTCCCAGGGCAAGCTCTCCTTCGACCAGGTCAAGCCTCTGGTCGAGGTGGCGAAGCCAGAGACCGATGCCTCGTTGGCGGAGCAAGCCACGCATTGGTCAGCCAAGCAAGTGCGCGAGCTCGCCACTGCGGTCCGGAACCAAAGTGACGAGCAAGCGACCGGGTTCTTCGCTCGGCGCTTCCTCCGATTCGACGACCGGCGCCGGGCACTGTCGGGAGTCCTTCCGGAGGACCAATACGCGATCGTGAAGAACACCCTCGTCGCGAGGGCAAGCCGGCGCCTGAAGGAGCGCACGCCGTTCGATCAGAGGATGGCGGACGCGTTGGTCGCGGTGTGCAAGGGCGACGCCCGGGGTGAGCCTGTCGGGCAGGAGCGGGCCGGTGGGACACACCGGAGCCGTCCCACGGTGGTCGTTCACGCAGACCTGAGCTTCCTCGCCGGCGGCGATGGCACGGCCGAGCTCGACGTCCTCGGTCCCGTGTCGCGGGAGGTGGCACGACGACTGGCGTGTGACGCCAAGGTGCTGGTCTCAGCGGACAGCCCGGAGGGTCAGGCGCTCAACCTGGGCCGGGTGCGCCGTGACGCCAGCGACGTCCAGCGGATGGAGATCCGGCGGCGGGACAAGGGGTGCCGCTTCCCGGGGTGCTCTCACACAGAATTCACAGACGTCCACCACGTGCGCCACTGGACGAACGGTGGGCGCACGGACATCGAGAACCTCGTCGAGCTCTGCGACCAGCACCACCGCGCCATCCACGAGATGGGGTGGAAGATGTCCGGCGACGCCAACATCGAGCTGACGTTCCGCAGTCCGACCGGCCGGCTCTCCAGGTCCACGCCGTCACCGGCCTTCACGTCAGCGCGAGACGGACCGCATCGTTGAGCGCCTGGTGCAGGGCGACGTTCTCCTGCCGTCCCGGCAGGATCGCCCGGATCAGCGCGGGCGGCGGTACGGACAGCGCCGCCTCCAACTGAGCCAGTGTGGATACTTCGTGCACTCCGAGCCCAAATGCGCGCGCAATCGGTGCGATTTCGCTGGTCGCTGGCGTACCGAAGAGTTGTTCGAACGTCGCGGGGTCGAGTGACGCCGCCTGGGGCAGGAAACTGAAGATCCCGCCGCCGCCGTTGTCGGCCACCACGAGAGTGCAGGGCAGATCGGACAGGTTGACCATGCCCGAGACGTCGTGGAGCCAAGCGAGGTCTCCCATCAACGCGAACGTCCGAGCGCCGGACGCTGCGATTCCCAGCGCCGTCGACACCAATCCGTCGATCCCGTTCACTCCACGGTTGGCGTGGACGCGCGGTGGGACCGACAGCGCCGGCGCGTACCACTCGAGGTCCCGGATGGGCATCGAGGCCGCGACTAGCAGCGAGGCACCGTTCTCGGCCGCCTTCCGATAGACGATCCGCGCCAGATTGGGCTCGTTGAGATCGGTCCCGAGCACCTTGGCGATGGCCATCTGGGCAAGCTCTTCTCTCGAGCGCCACCACTCGAGCCAGTCGGGCGCACAGGGTTCGGCCTCCTCGAGCGCGGCCGTCAACCAGGCGCCGGGCTCGTCGTGATGGAACTCGGTCGCCACCCGGGTGGGATCGGCCCACTGCCGCCAGGGGTCGAGGACGATAACCCGAGCCCCGGCCTCGGCGGCCCGCCCGACGTAGTCGGCCAACGCCCTGGAGAGCCAGGGGGTTCCGATCGCAAGGACGGTCTCCGGAAGGGGCGGGTCGGTCCGGGCGATGGCGTCCGCGGCGGCGACCGTCCCCTCCACTCGGCAACCCGACAGTGGGTCCGCGATGACCGGCCATCTGAGCCGCTGTGCGAGCGCTTGGACCGCTTCCCGCTCGAGTGGCACGGGCGCGAGGCCCCCGACCACGACGACGCCGCGGCCACGGAGCGGGCTGCTCGGTGCGTGAGCCCGGTGTTTCCCGCTCGAAGAAGGTACGAGGGATCCACGGCGGGGTGGCAGGTCGCCTTCCTCTCCGGTCAGGGGCTCGCGAAACTCGAGATTGAGGTGGACCGGGCCGGGGCCGGATGGACCTCGCGCAGACTCCGCGTACGCCCGCGCGGCCAATGGCCGCCACATTCCGCGCTGGCCCTCTGATGGGACGCCGGGCGAGATCGCCCAGCGAGTGGCGGACGTGTAGAGGCCGACTTGGTCGATGGTCTGCGGTGCGCCGGCGTGGTGCAACTCGGGCGGTCGATCCGCCGTGCAGACGATCAGCGGGACCCGGGCGTGGTCCGCTTCCACCACGGCGGGATGCAGCTCGGCAGCTGCAGTGCCGCTCGTCACGCAGATGACGGTTGAACGACCAGTGGCTTTGGCCAGCCCCAGCGCGAAGAAGGCTGCGCTGCGCTCATCGAGGCGCACGTGCACCCGGAGGCGTCTGGCCAAGGCCAGGACGAGTGGCGTCGACCTCGATCCCGGGCAGATCACCGCGTCCGTGACGCCGAGCTGCACCCACTCGTCGACGAGGGTGGCGGCAAAGGTGGCTTGTACGCTCACGCGACGTGCCACTCCATGCCGAGGTGCGCGGCTCGGGTCCCCCACTTGTGCTGCTGCACGGGTTCACCCAGACGGGCCGCTTGTGGGGAACGTTCGGTGGTCGAGTGGAAAGCGCGTACACCGTCGTGGCTTTGGACCTGCCCGGCCATGCGGGATCGAACTCGATTCGCGCCGACCTGCCCGCGACTGCCGACCTGGTCGTCGAAGCCGTCCGGTCTGCGATCGGCGACGAGTCCTGCGTGCTGTTGGGGTACTCCATGGGTGCGCGTGTCGGTCTCCACGTTGTGACCGGCACGAACCTGGCGGTCAGCCGCGCCGTCTTCATCGGCGTCACCGGAGGCATAGAGGACGTTGCCCAACGAGAACGGCGACGAAAGGCCGACGAGAAGGCTGCTGATGCGCTGGAAGCTTCGGGAGACCTCGAGGGATTCCTTGATCGATGGTTGGCGAGTCCTCTCTTCGCCCGCCTGTCCGAGAACTCCGCCCGTGCTGAGCGGAGTCGCAACAGCGCGTCCGGATTGGCCGGGAGCCTGCGCCTGTGCGGAACCGGGACGCAGGAGCCCTTGTGGGACCGATTGCCATCCTTGAGGCTCCCCATGTTGGCGTTGGCTGGATCCGACGACACGCGATTCGCTGCGCACGCTCTCCGTGTAGGAGAAACAGCACCCAATGCGGTGGCATCGCTCGTGCCGGGAGGTGGTCACGCCGTCCACCTTGCCCAGCCCGAACCGAGCTGGCGCCTCATCGGTCATTGGCTCCGTGCCGGGGCGAACTGACTCGAATGAGTCCGAGAAGTGAAGGTGGTCGGACCCCGGATGAGTCGGTGAGCTCCCATGAGTCACGAGACTCATAGGAGCAGTCCGATCGTGAGGAGGACTCCGACGGTCAGTTGCAGGCGGGCCGTGGCACCCAGCATCGGCAGGAGCGCGCGCCCAGACCGATCGCTTAGAGCGAGCCGCACGGGCGACAGCGCCAACGGGAGGGCCAAGAGAGCCAGCAATGACCAGGCTCGATAGTGCGAGAGGACACCGATCCCAATGGCCGCGCCCGCCAACGTGGAGACGTAGAGCAGTCCGGCGTTTCTCCGGCCGAGCCTGACCGCCAGCGTTTTCTTCCCCGCACTCTGGTCAGTCTCGATATCACGAAGGTTGTTCGCCTCGAGCAGGGCGGCGGCGAGCAATCCCACCGGAACACCGCACCATAAGACAAAGGCCCAGTTGAAGTTGTACGAGAGAAGGTGCCCCCCGAGAGAGATTGCAAACGGTGCGTGTTGCACGTAGGCCGAGCCGCCCGTCGCGACGAGCCCGAAGAAGACGAAGACGAACAGCTCCCCGAATCCGAGGTACCCATACGGTCGGGGCCCACCCGTGTAAGCCCATCCGGCCACACCACAGAGCAGACCGAGCGGGATGAACCACCACGTGACCCTGGCCGCGAGCACGAGGCCAGCCAGGCCCGCGACGCCGAATGAGACGAGCGCGGCGAGCCGGACCTGGCGCGCCGTCGCCAGCTTTCCCGCCACGAGGCGGATCGGTCCGACGCGTCTCTCATCGGTCCCCCGCAACCCGTCCGCGTAGTCGTTGACGTAGTTGGTGCCGATCTGAATCCCCAGTGCCACGACAAGGGCCAACAGTGCGTTGAGCCACGAGACCTGCCGGTCGAAGAAGGTACAGACCGCTCCCCCGCACGTGCTCGCCGAATGCGGGGACGTCAGGGCCAACCGCCCACTAGAGAGATACCCAGCCGCAGTCCCTACCACGACCGGAACCACCGCGGCCGGAAGTGTGCGCGGGCGCGCGCCCGCGAACCACACCTTGAGGGATGGGTTCACGGACGATGTGGGAACCGCGAGAAGTCGGGGGCTCTGTGCTCCACGAACGCGTTCCGGCCCTCCTGACCTTCGTCTGTCATGTAGAAGAGCATCGTGGCGTCGCCGGCGAGTTGCTGCACACCCGCCAAGCCATCGTCGGCGGCGTTCATTCCCGCCTTGATCATCCGCAATGCGATGGGCGACAGCTGAAGCATCCGCCGGCACCATGCGACCGTCTCACGCTCCAGGTCCTCGAGTGGGACCACGGTGTTGACCAGTCCCCACTCGAGCGCCTGCGCCGCGTCGTACTGGCGGCACAAGAACCACACCTCCTTCGCCCGTTTGAGGCCAATGGTGCGGGCCAGGATGGACGACCCGTACCCGCCGTCGAAGCTCCCCACCTTTGGACCCGTTTGCCCGAACCGAGCGTTGTCCGCCGCGACGGTGAGATCGCACACGAGATGGAGGACGTGGCCCCCACCGATGGCGTATCCGGCGACCATCGCAATGATCGGCTTCGGGGTGCGTCGCATCTGGATGTGGAGGTCGAGCACGTTCAGACGCCCGATTCCGCGATGGGCCACCTCGTCATCTCCCATGTACCCGTCGCTCCCACGGATCCTTTGGTCGCCTCCCGAGCAGAATGCGTCCGGGCCCTCACCGCACAGGATGATCACGCCGACGTCAGGGTCGTCCCGCGCCATGGTGAACCCTTCGGTGAGTTCGAACAACGTCTGAGGCCTGAACGCGTTCCTCCGCTCGGGACGGGAGATCGTCAGTTTGGCGATGCCCTCTGCCACTTCGTAGCGAATGTCCTTGAACGAACCCTGCCCATCCCACTCCGGCGCCGGCAAGCGACGCAGCTCATCGAGGGGATCCGAAGGACTTCCAGTGACCGCGGTCTGCACGGCGACCTACGCTACTGGCCGGTGCCCGAACTCGTCGCACTCGACCTCCCTGGTGGAGCTGGGTTTGTCGATGCCTTGCAAGCGATCTGGGACACCGGAGACGCCGCCGCCCCTCTCGATCCCAGGCTTCCGCCCGCCGCCCGCAAGCTGTTGCTCGACGCACTCCGTCCGAGCCGGATCGTGTCGTCTGACGGGGACCAACACCGATTGGCCGGTGGTCTCCCGGTAGACGAGGGTGACGCGCTCGTCGTCGCCACGAGCGGAACGTCGGGCCAGCCCAAAGGAGTCGTGCTCACTCATGAAGCGGTCGGCGCATCCGCTCGGGCAACGACGACCCGGCTGGGCGTCCAGCCCGAACAGGATTGCTGGTTGGCCTGCCTCCCCCTTGCGCACATAGGCGGGCTGTCGGTGGTGACGCGGGCCATCGTCACCGGGACCTCCCTCATCGTCATGCCCGGCTTCGACGCGGACAAGGTCGAGGAGGCGGGCCGTTCGGGCAGAGCGACTCACGTGTCTCTCGTTGCCACGACATTGCGCAGAATCGATCCATCGGTGTTCACATGCGTGCTCCTGGGTGGGAACAAGGCTCCGGAGGACCTCCCGCCCAACGTCCGATCGACCTACGGCATGACAGAGACCGGCTCCGGCGTCGTCTACGACGGCGTGCCACTCCAAGGAGTCGAGATTGCGACCCGCTCGATCAGCGACAGCTGCGAGAGCACCCCACGCCCGGGCGCGGGACGACCGAGGGGCGAAGAGGGCGAGATCCTGCTTCGCGGCTCCATGCTGTTCCGGGCCTACCGGGACGGTTCGGATTCCCGCGTGGTCGGCCCCGACGGAATGGCCAGCTGGTTCGCGACCGGGGATGCCGGCCGTGTCTCGAATGACGGAAGCTTGACGGTGTCCGGGAGGATCGACGACGTGATCAACACGGGCGCCGAGAAAGTGTGGCCCGACGCGGTGGAGCGCGTCTTGGCCGCGCATCCTCGGGTGGCCGAGGTCGCTGTGTGGAAGCGTGCCGACCCCGAGTGGGGTGAGCGTGTGGTGGCCTGGGTCGTTCCGACAGAAGACGCACCATCGCTTGAAGAACTGCGTGAGATCGTCGCGGAGTCGCTCGCTCCCTGGGCTGCACCGAAGGAGCTCGTCCTGGTGGACGACCTGCCCCACACGGCCGCCGGCAAGGTGCGGCGCCGAGAGCTCGACTCCTCCTCTCCGAGCTAGGCGTTGTCGCGCCCGCGCTGACAAGGAGGGCCGCACACTGTGCCGGTCCGTGCCGATCCGATCAGCCCACTCCTCCCGACGGCTTGGTCGTCGTGCCGCCGTCGACGACGAACGTCTGCCCCGTGACCCACGACGACGCGTCCGAGGCCAGGAACAGGGCTGCCGTTGCGATGTCGTCTGGGACTCCCAGACGGCGCAGCGGGATGCTCGCCGCGATCCGATCCTCACCCGGACCCTCCCAGAGCGCCGCGGCCAGCCTCGTCTTGACGAGTCCAGGTGCCAGCGCGTTGACGCGCACGTCGGGCGCCAATTCGAAGGCGAGTTGTCGTGTCAAATGTAGGACGGCCGCTTTGGTCACGTTGTACCAACCGATCTTGGGTTCAACGCCGAGCCCTCCCACCGAGGCCACGTTGATCACCGACCCGCGCAAGCCCGCCTTGACTGCAGCCGCCGTCCAGACCAACACCGAAAGCTGGTTGACCTCGAACGTCTTCTGCGCCCGCTCGAGGTCGATGTCGATCAAGGGACCGTAGTAGGGGTTCGTCCCGGCGTTGTTGACCAAAATGTCGATGCTGCCGAATCGCTCCCTTGTCGCCTCCATGCACGCCTCTGCCTCCTCAGGATGACCGACATGCGCGGCGGTGTACGCGACCCGTTGGCGGGGCGTCCCTCTCTCAACCAGACCGGCAGCCGCCGCGGCCAGGTCGTCCGCCTTGCGGGAACTGATCATGACGTTGCCCCCGGCCTCGACGAACCGAGCGGCCATGGCCAGCCCGATGCCACGGCTGCCGCCCGTGATGAGTGCCGTCCTGTCCCTGAGAGAAAGCTCCATGGACCGAGCCTTGCACGGGCACCTGGTGGGCGCATCGCTTCGTCCGGCGCGCTCCAGCCGCCCTAGCATCCGTAGCCGTGAACCGCCTCGCCGAGGAGACGAGCCCGTACCTGCGCCAGCACGCCGACAACCCCGTAGAGTGGTTCCCCTGGAGCGACGAAGCGCTCCAGCGAGCCAGGGACGAGGACAAGCCGATCTTCCTCTCCATTGGCTACGCCTCGTGCCACTGGTGTCACGTCATGGCACACGAGAGCTTCGAGGACCCAGCCACCGCCGCCGACCTCTCGCGCTGGTTCGTCTCGGTGAAGGTCGACCGCGAGGAGCGTCCCGACCTCGATGCTGTCTACATGGCAGCCACCCAGGCCCTCACCGGATCGGGCGGATGGCCCATGTCCGTCTTCTGCACCCCCGACGGCAGCCCCTACTTTGCCGGGACGTACTACCCGCCGGAGGAGCGCCACGGAATGCCGGCGTTCCGGCGAGTCGTCCAGGCACTCGGTGAGGCCTGGGAGAACCAACGAGAGCAAGTGCTGGAGCAAGCCCAGGCCCTGGTCGACGCGGTACGCCAGGAGTTGCGGCTCGCCGAGACAGTTGACGAGCGTGCTCAGGAGAAGGCGGGCCACCTGACAGGGGTGGACACCACTGACGGCCTCGTCGCGGTGCGCACATCGCCTGACACCCTGGACCCCGCCGGGCTCATCGCCCGCATTGTCGACGACCTGTCGGCCGGGTTCGATCGCAACTGGGGCGGGTTCGGGCCGGCACCCAAGTTCCCGCGGCCTACTCTGGTCGAGCTCTGCCTGCGGCAGGCCCGCGTCGAGGACTCCGGGCATGCCCTATTCATGGCGCAACGGACGCTCGACGCCATGGCCGCCGGCGGCATCTATGACCACCTCGTCGGCGGATTCTGCCGTTATTCCACCGATGCGCGCTGGCTGGTCCCGCATTTCGAGAAGATGCTTACCGACCAAGCGCTCCTCGCCCGGTCCTACCTACACGCATGGCAGGAGACGGCGAACGCCGAGTACCTGGCCGTCGCGACTGAGACGCTGGATTTCGTCCTCCGAGACCTGTCCACGCCGGAGGGCGCCCTGTTCTCGTCGTTCGACGCTGACGCAGGTGGAGTCGAAGGCGGACATGCCACGTTCACCTTGGCTGACCTCCGGCGTCTCCTCCCCCCCGAGCTAGTCGGGCCCGCCGCCGAGTGGTACGGCATCACCGAACACGGCAACTGGGAAGGGCGCTCCATACCCGTGAGGCCCGTCGGCGCGTTGCTCACCCGCCCGGCAGAGATCGAACGCGCACGGGAGATCCTCGCCACGGCACGTTCGGAACGGACTCAGCCTGCACGCGACGAGAAAGTGCTCACAGAATGGAACGCCATGACGGCCGCCACGTTGGCCGAGATCGCCTCGGCGACCGGGAACGCCCGCTATGGCCGCCGGGCCGCAGAAATCGTCGAATTCCTCTTGTCCGCCATGTACACGAACGGCAGGTTGATGCGCAGCTGGCAAGGAGGCCGCTCCCGGCACCTTGCAGTGGCAGCTGACCACGCCTGGCTCGTCGAAGCTTGCGTGCGCCTTTCCGAATGGACGGGAAAGTCAGTCTGGAGGGAAAGGGCCCTGCGCGTCGCCAACCAGATGATCGATCTGTTCTTCGACGATCGGGCCGGTGGATTCTTCACGACTGGCAGCGACGCCGAGCACCTGGTTGTCCGTCCCAAGGAGTTCCTCGACGGCGCCTTGCCCGCCACGAACTCCATCGCGGTTACCTCGCTCCTCCGTGCCGGAGCACTCGTCGACGACGCTCGGATCGACGCCGCAGCAGAGCGCACCATCACCCTGGCGAGACAGCTTCTGGAGCAGCACCCTATGGCTCTCGCCGATCTGGTCTCGGCCTTGCCTCTCTGGACTGGACGGCGCGAGGTGGTCGTGACCGGCGATCGTCCCGACTTGCTCGCAACCATCCGTCGCCACTGGTTGCCGACCGTCGTGCTCGCCTGGGGAGAACCCGATGGCGGGCCATTGTTCGAAGGGCGCCCCATCCAACAGGGGCTGGCCTATGTGTGCCAGGCTCGCACGTGCCTCCTACCTACGGACGATGGCGAGGTGCTGTCCCACCAGCTCGAGAACCTGGATCGATGAGTGTGCACGACGACATGACCAGCATGGCCGGCGCTCGTCGATACGACGACACCGACCCATTCGCCGTCACTCCTGACCGCGCCAGCGCCACCCCCTACGACGACGAGGCCCCCTACGACGACGAGGCCACCGCCGACACGTACGACGACGATGATGACGCCACCGCCACCGCGTACGACGACGACGGCGACGACGACGATGACGATGACGACACCAGCGCCACCACGAAGACCGTTCGGAATCAGCGTGCCGCCACCACCCAGACGACACCAACCCGTCTGGCACGGCGCTCGGCCCGGCGGAAGGGGCGAGTGCCGACCGCGGCCGGCTCCACCCTTCATCTGCTCGTGCTCTCCTCGACCGTCGAAGACACCACTGTCGTCGATCTCGCCACGCGGACGATCCTGCGAGTACGGGTGCCATGGCCCGAAGGGCACGACTCCGACATCGAGCGCTTCGACGTAGTCGAGGTCACCCTGCCCGACGATCCCGAACGCGACGACTTGGCCCAGCCAGAGGCCACCACGGTCGCCGACCTCCCCCGGCACGTCGGGACCTTGCGGGGCCGTCACTTGAGCAAGATCCTTCGCCATCTGATCGCCAGCCCGGACGGCCCGTTGCTCGGTTTCCCCGGGCCCTCGGCCCCCTACTGGGAGTTCCGTGGCTTTCGGCCGTCGGTCGCGCTGATAGAGCCGACGCGGAGACCACAGATCATCCGGCGCCCGGCGGACGACTCCACCTGGGTCCGTTTCGGCTGGGATCGAGATGACGTCTGGCTTCCCCTCGAGGATCGCCACGCGACTCATGCACTAGACGCGACCCACCAGGAACGTCTGAGCGGCAAAAGCCTTGCGACCGCGCTCGGCTACGAGCCCCAGTATCTGCTGGTGACCGTGAGCGCACCCCGAAACGGGCACTGCTACAAGGTCTGCTCCGCGGTCCTGCCCAGCGCCTGACCCGCCGGGTCAGGCTCAGTCTCAGCGGCCGAGCTTGCCTCCAGCCAGGTCCTCCGCCATCGCCCACCCGAAGGCGACGAGCCGGTCGCCCTTGTCGTAGTCGAAGCTGTTGAAGTGGACCTCGACGCCCGCGGGCAGCTTGGCCTTGGGTGCCACGAAGTCGAGGCCACCGGTCGCCGAACCGTTCCCCTTCAAGATGAAGGTGCGGTCGTCGAGCTGGCCCTCACAACCAAAGCGCTTCGCCAGGCGGCGTGCCCACGCCCGCTCCTCACCCGAGGACTTGTGGTCGGGGAACGGGACGATGTCCTGGAGCCCGGAGAAAGCGCGAAAACCGTCGGGCGAAAGCAGGCGGGTGCCAAGGAGAACGTCCTCGTCGGGGAACGCCAGGAGCGCGCGGCGGTACTGATCCGCCATGATCCCCTTGAGGGCCGCTTCTGCCCGCGAGGTCCGATCGACCAGGGCCAGGCCGACCAGAAGGGAGGGCGTGCCTCCGATGCGCTCGAGCGTGCAGAAGGAGTAGCCGCGAAGCTTGTTGCCCTCACGAGCCTGGGTGATGAGGACCCAGGCCTCCCGCTCCTTGGAAAGGAACCCGATGTCGAATCCAGGAGAGCGGTCACCGCATAGATCCGCCATTTCGACCAGCTCAGCATCGCTGAGTGCAGTGCAATCCTTGGTGCTTACGACGATCGGCATGCACTGAGTCTACTGGCTGGGAGGAACGCGTTCCCAACCGGAGCGCCTGCAAAGGCGTGCGCGAGGGACGCGACCGCTCCGCATCATCGCAGCTCAGAAGACAATTCCTGGCACTTCTGTCACGTTTCAGGACAGAACGGCGCCCTGCCCGAACAACCGCTTCAGCTCTCCCACGACGCCGTTCCGACAGTCCACGTTGAACTCCGGTGGGAGCCGAAGCACCTTCGCGCCGACGTGCAGCAGCACGGGTGAGTGCCCAGGATGCCCGCTCAGCACCTCCTTCAAGCCGTCGACCTTGGCGTCGGTCAGAACACCCAAGGGCAAGGTGATGTGGAGGTCCTGCTCTCCCCGCTCGAGCACCGGCCGGGCCACCTCCATGCAGACGATCTTCGGCTCCTCCTCCCGTGTGTCGAGCCGGCCCTTCACGACGACGACGGCGTCGTTCTCAATCAACGCGCCGTAGTCCGCCATCGTCTTGGGGAACACGAACACCTCCATGGCCGCTTCCAAGTCCTCGAGCACGAAGCGAGCCATGAGATCGCCCTTCCTCGTGTAGGTGCGCCGCAAGTCCGTGACGACGCCACCGACCGTCCGCACGGGCGAGTGGTCGCCAGGGGCTGTCGGGTCGTCGTCCCGCATGTCCGACAGGCTGCAGTCGGTGTGGCGCGCCAAGGCACCCTCGAACCCCATCAGCGGGTGGTCGCTCACATAGAGCCCGAGCATCTCCTTTTCGAAGGCCAGTCGCTGGGCCTTGTCGAACTCCGTCTCGGGAACGGCCACCTTGGTCGTCCCCCAACCCGGGTCGGTTTGGTCCTCCTCGAAGGCCGCGAAGAGGCTCGTGATCCCCAAATCCTGCTCGCGGCGCCGCTCGAGGGTCCGGTCGACGACATCCTCCAGCACGAGGCACAAGCCCTGGCGGGGGTGGCCGAGGGAGTCGAACGCGCCGCCCTTGACCAATGACTCCATCGTGCGCTTGTTGAGGACGGCCGGGTCCACGCGCTCGCAGAAGTCGAAGATGTCGGCGAACGAGCCCCGCGCCGAGCGCTCGGCCACGATCCGCTCGACGAGGCTCTCGCCAACGTTGCGGACGGCGGCCAGGCCGAAAAAGATGGCCCGGCGATCGCCATCGCTCCGGTCCGGTGCGAATTCGGCGACCGAGCGGTTCACGTCCGGCACCAGCACGTCAATGCCGAGCGAGCGGCACTCGGCGAGATACACCGCGGTCTTGTCCTTGTTGTCCTTCACTGACGTGAGCAACGCGGCCATGTACTCCACGGGGTAGTTGGCCTTGAGCCAGGCGGTCTGGTACGCCACCAGTCCATAGCCATAGGCGTGCGACTTGTTGAACGCGTAGTCGGCGAAGGGCTCGATGATGTCGAAGAGCTGCGTGCCGAGCGCTTCCTCGTATCCCTGCGCCACGCAGCCTGCAATGAACTTCTCCCGCTCCGCGGCGATGAGCGCACGGATCTTCTTGCCGCACGCCTTGCGCAAATTGTCGGCTTCCTCGAGCGAGTAGCCCGCGATCTTCTGGGCCACCCGCATCATCGACTCCTGGTACATCATGAGGCCTTGCGTGTCCACAAGAATCGGTCGCAGGTCCTCGTGGCCGTAGCTGATGGGCTTGCGGCCGTTCTTGCGGTCTGCGTAGTCGTTGTGCATGTTGGCGGCCATCGGTCCGGGCCGGTACAGCGCCACCAACGCCGCCACGTCATCGAAGGACGTCGGGGCGAGCGAGCGCATCAGGGCCCGCATGGGGCCGCCTTCGAGTTGGAACACGCCGACCGACTCGCCGCGACGCAGCATGGCCAAGGTGGCCTCGTCGGCCAGGTCCACGGCGTCGATGTCCGGCCGCTCCCCCGTCGCCTCCTCTATCAGGTCGAGGCTGCGCTCGATCACAGAAAGGTTCCGCAGTCCCAGAAAGTCCATCTTCAGCAGCCCCAGGTCCTCGACCCCGTGCATCTCGTACTGGGTGACGATGGGTGCGTCTTCGGGGTCGCTCCCGGCATCGGGTTTCCGCTGAATGGGCAGGTAATCGGTCAACGGATCTCGAGAGATGACGACCGCCGCCGCGTGGATCCCGTCCTGACGCCGAAGACCCTCCAAGCCCAAGGCGACGTCGAGGACCTCTTTCGACTCGGAATCGGTCTCGCGCATCGTGCGCAGCTCGCCGGCACTGGCGTAGCCGTCTTCGTAGCCCTCGAGACGGTCGAGGCAGGCTCGCAGCGGTGTGTCCCGGCCCATGATCAATGGGGGCATCGCCTTGGCGATGCGGTCGCCCAGGGCATAGGGCTTGCCCAGCACCCGGGCGGCGTCGCGGACGGCCGCCCGCGCCTTGATCGTCGAGAACGTGATCACCTGGGCCACCCGGTCGGTCCCGTACTTGTCGGCCGCGTAGCGCATCACGTCGGCGCGGTGGCGCTCGTCGAAGTCCATGTCGATATCGGGCATCTGCTTTCGCCCGGGATTGAGGAACCGCTCGAACAGCAGGTCGTAGCGGATGGGGTCGAGGTCCACGATGCGGAGGCAGTAGGCGACGCAGCAGCCGGCCGCCGACCCGCGACCCGGTCCCACCCGGATGCCTGACTCCCGCGCGAAGCGGATGAGGTCCCAAACGACGAGAAAGTAGGCGGCGAAGCCCATGCTCCCGATCACGCCGAGCTCGTAGTCCAGCCGCTCCACCACCTCTGCCGGGACGGGCGAGCCGTAGCGCTGTTGCGCCCCGTCCATGGTCCGGTCGCGCAGGTATGCCAGCGCGCGGTCTTCATAGGTGTCGCCAGTGAAGCCCTCCGGAATCGGGAACTCGGGGAGGCTCGGTTTCCCGAGTTCGATCTCGACGTCGGCCCGTTCCGCGATCAAGAGCGTGTTGTCACAGGCCTCGGGCACATCCCGGAACAGGTGCCGCATCTCTGCCGCCGTCTTCAGGTAGTGCTCCGTCCCTTCGAACTTGAAACGGTTCGCGTCCGACAACAAGGCGCCGGTCTGGACGCACAAGAGCGCGTCGTGCGCCACCGCATCCTCTCGATGCGTGTAGTGGCTGTCGTTCGTTGCGAGCAGCGGGGCCCCAATGCGGCGGGCGATCTCTGTGAGCTGGGGGTTGGTTCGGTGCTGGTCCGGGAGCCCGTGGTCCTGCAGCTCGACGAAGAGATTCTCCTTCCCGAAGATGTCCTGCAGCCGAGCCGCTTTGCGCTCGGCCTCGGCGGCGTCGCCGGCGAGCAGAGCCTGGAGGACGACCCCGCCGAGGCAGCCCGTGGTGGCGATGAGGCCGGTGTGATGCCGCTCGAGCAGCTCCCAGTCCACCCGGGGCTTGTAGTAGTAGCCCTCCAGGTAGGCCGACGACGACAGCTTCATGAGGTTGCGGTAACCCTCGACTGTCTCGGCCAGCAGGGTCAGGTGGTAATAGAGCTTCTGCCCGCCCTCCGCGTCCCCACCGGTGTCGTCCAGCTTGCCCCGCCGCACGGGACGCTCATGGCGGGACTCGGCCGCCATATAGGACTCGGTGCCAATGACCGGGACGATCCCCTGGCTGCGGCATGCCTTGTAGAAGTCGAGGACCCCGTACATGTTCCCGTGGTCCGTGATGCCCAACGCCGGCTGGCCGTCCCCGGCCGCGGCGGCGACGAGCTCCCCCACCCGGGCGGCGCCGTCCAGCATGGAGAACTCGGTGTGCGTGTGCAGATGCGTAAACGACCGCTCCGACACCGGCCCTCCTTTCGCCAACAAACTTACATCGGTGTGATTCCGTCCCGGCGTGTCGACACTATCCCGGCGGGCGGGTCCGGATGACGACCGATCCGACCACCTTGTCGTGCAGGGTCTGGCGCTTTTTGTCCCACAGCGGGAACAGCATGTCCAGGATCCAGATCAGTCCGAGGAGGAAGAAGAGGAGGTTGACGAGGCGGAGTATGCCTTCCACCAGCGCACGTGCGAAGCCACGCCCGTAGCCCAGCGGACCTCTCCCCTCGTCCCCCACGGCACGGACGCCCACAGCCATCATGCCCAAGGTCTGGCCCCGGGGCCCACCACAGAGGACGGTGCCGTACGCGATGAACAACCCGCCCGTGATGAGAAAGGGAACGGTCGAGAACGTCCTCCGCCGGGTGCCCCGGCGCGCCATCAGGTGCGCGTCGAGCGCATGGGTGTGCCGGAAGAGCAAGACGAGGACGACCAGGACCACGGCGAAGATGACCGCATCGATCAGATAGCCCCCGAGCCGGACGGCCCAGGTCGCATAGGACGCACGCTCCGTGTCTCTCTCCCAGGCCACCTCCCCGGCCGGGATCGGCCCTGCCCCCGCTGGGTAGGTGGGCGGGCCCGCACGCGAGGTGGAGGACGACGGGTACGGCAGTGGTGGCGGCGGTGCCTTTCCGGGGAACGAAGGCGGCCCGCCCCCCGTGTCCTGGCTCACCGGTACCCAGGCCCCCGTCCCGGCTCACGCCCTCTCAAAGGTAGGCCCCTGTCCGTCCTCCCGAGTCCCCAGCCGACGGCAGCCCGCGCTGACGCATCTCCTCGAGCTGCGCCCGCGCCGCCATCTGTTGCGACATGAGCGTGGCCTGGATCCCATGGAACAAGCCCTCCAGCCAGCCCACCAGCTGCGCCTGGGCGATTCGCAGCTCTGCCTCGCTCGGCGTATCCGCGCCGAACGGTGGCGTCAACGACTCAAGTTCCTCGACCAAGTCCGGAGACAGGCCCTCCGACAGGTCTTGGATCGACTGCTCGTAGATCTCCCGCAGTCGAACCCGGCTCCTCTCATCGAGCGGGGCCGCCCGGACCTCGTCGAGGAGGGTCTTGACCATGGAGCCGATGCGGAGAACCTTGGCCGGTTCGTTCACGGACTCGCTTGAGCCGCCCGAATCATCCTTCGCTCCGGGTGCGCCTCCGGCGCCACCCCGTCCCGCGCCCAGGACCTCGTCCGGGGCGACCGCGCCAGCTCCGCCCACCCCAGGCGGCCCTTCTCCCGCCGCCCCCGCGGAGTCCTGCGTCGAATCACTCATCGCTGTCACTCATCGCTGTCACTCATCGCTGCCACTCATCGCTGTCACACATCGCTGTCACGGGCCATGTTGCCACCCTTCGTCGAGTCCGAGGTCAAGGCGATGGGGCTGGCCGATCAAGGTCATGGGTTGGACCAGGCGAGGAGTGGAACGAGCATCTCGTCGGGGGTCAGGGACCCGTGCCGCGCCTGCAGTCGTAGCTCACCCGTGTCTGCTGGGTCGAGGAAGGCTATCGGTGCGAATGGCACAAGCGCGACGTCGCCGAGGCGCGCCGCAACGGGGGGCGACGGCACCCCGCCGAACCAGCCCTCATCGATCACCTGATCCCGGGTCCGGATCCAGGCCTGATGGCAATACGTCTCGGCCGCCGCCGCCGCGACGTCAGCTGCCGCGCCTGGGCGAACGTGGAGCCAGCGAAATCGGCCCTCACCGCTGATGAGCGTCACTTCTCTCATGATCTCTTCGCCGAGCACCTCAATCGACGACCCGACGTCGACTTGCCCGTGGTCAGCCGTCACCACGAGCACCGCACCCGCGGGGAGCTCGTCGAGCACGTCACCGACGAGACGGTCGACCGCGCGCAATTCGTCGTCATAGTGTTCGCCGAGACCCCTTGCATGCGCCACCTTGTCGATTCCTTCGTAATAGGCGTACACGAAAGGGGCTCCACCCGAGACGAGCCGACGGACTCCGGTCACGAGGCCGGCTGGAGTGTGCCATCGGTGCAACTCCACCCGCCCGAGGTGTGCGGCGGTGAATCCGGTCGGGCCGTAGTCGTGGCGTGTGAGGACCGGCACGACGCCTTCTGCACCAGGGAACGAAGGTAACGGCTGGAACACCTGAGCGGGCACCTTTACACGGGCGTCGCGACCGCCGATCGACCACTGCAAGACGTTCATTACCTTGCCGTCGAGCGCCAGTCGATAACCGAGGACGCCGTGTTCGGCGGGAACCTTCCCAGTGGCCAAGGTCGTCAATGCACAGGCCGTCGTTGAGGGCGCGACGGTCGTGATGGATCCACCCTCCGCTGCGGAGAGGACAGGGGTGTTCTCCCGCCGGGTGCGCAGCTGCTCAGAACCCAGGCCGTCGAGTACGAGGAGCACGATCTGCCTCGCCGCACCGATCGGTGCCGGGAACCAACCGGGGAGGCTGGATGCCTCGGGACGGGCGACGTGGGACAGCAGGGAGGGCACGACGGCCTGTAGACCGGCACCCTCGTAGTCGGGTGACAAAGGCTGGGGCTGGTGCGCCGGTACCGCCCCCGAAGCCTCCGCAAAGACTGCGGTCTCCCCGACGTCGGTGACCACGGTCCGGTGGGCACTGCGATCGTCCACGGGGGCACACCCTACGACCACCTCCTCCTTGGGTTCTTCTTCGGCGATCTCGACCTCGGGTCCTGCTTCGGCGATCTCTGAAGCGACACCTTCGCCGTGCTCACGCCGAACCGAACCTGGCCTCGCCCGGACCCAGACCGATGGCCGCGATTCCCCGGGGGCATCCACTCCTGGCACTCTCATGCCGGTAGCATCCGCATCGTGAGGGTCTCAACCCGAGGCGACTATGCCAGCAGGGCGCTCCTCTCTTTGGCTCTGCACGGTGCCGAAACGCCCACTTCGGTCCGAGACATCGCGGTTCGGACCGGGCTGCCCCAGCCCTATCTCGAGCAGATCCTCCTTGCCCTTAAGGGTGCCGGGCTGGTCCGGTCCAAGCGTGGAGTGGGGGGCGGCTACGTGCTGGCTCGGTCCCCCGAGGAGATCTCGCTGGCTCAGATCGTCTCGGCGGTCGACGGCCCGATCGCTGCCGGCGACTTCGGCGAACCCCATGCCAACGGGGCATGCGACCACGAGGGTCAGTGTGTGCTCCTGGCCGTCTGGGCTGACGTGGGAGAGACCATCCGCACCCATCTGCAGTCGTACAGCCTCGCGGACATGGTCGCCCGGGCTCGCGGGAACGTCGCCGCGCCAGTCTGAACCGGAGTCCGGAATCCATCCGGGCCAGCCGAGGATCACTCCCGACAAATCATCCGGCGCTTATGTTCCACGCCTCGAGTGCCGGCCAATCGCGCTCCCAGCCCAGCACCGACACCGAGCCTGGATCGAGCACGAGAAGACGACCCGCCAGCGGGGGCAGTCCGAGCCACCTGGCCGCCAGGATGCGGAGGAGATGGCCGTGCCCCACACAGAGGGTGTCCCCATCGCACTGCCGAGCCCTCGCGATGACTCGGTCGGCACGGCGACCGATCTCGCCCAGGGGTTCGCCCCCGGGTACGCCGTCGTCCCACAGGCTCCACCCAGGATGATCCCCGAGGATCTCGTTCGTCGTGAGACCCTCGTACGACCCGTAGTCCCACTCCATGAGGTCACGTTCGGGCTCTCCCTCGAAGCCGGCCAGCTTGCAGGACTCCGAGGCGCGAACCAGTGGGCTGGTCAAAACCTGCTCGAAGGTGCCCGAGATGCCCGAGATGCGTGACCGCAGCAGCTCACCTGCGCCTTTTGCCTGCTTCCGGCCTTCCTCGAGCAGCGGGACGTCTGTCCGCCCGGTGTGCCTGCCGCTCTTCGACCACTCCGTCTGACCGTGCCTCAGGAGCACCATCCGGCTGGCCATGGGCCGTAGACCAGCACGGACCTGGTCAGTGCGCAACCTCACAAGCATCTGACCAGGCAAATCACCTCGTGGGTGAGCCTGGACACCAGGTTCGCTTGCCCGGGGACACGGGTCCAGAGGGGTTGTGGACTCCGCCGCCCACTCGCCCCGTGCGGGGTCCCCAGCCCGAACACCCCGATGGAATGATCCGTCCCGAGACAGCGTTATACCTGGCGGGTTCATCCCGATATCGGCCGGGTACGTAGGACTAGGGAGAGCGAAAGCGTCTGGAGCGAAGATGAAGAGCGCGGTGAGCACGTCGGACACGTTGGGGTTGATGCTTCGTGACCTCGACCAGTTCCCGATGCCAGACCACGAGCAGCAGGTCGAGCTGGCCAAGCGGGTCGCCGCTGGCGACGACGCCGCGCGCAAGCAGATGGTCGCTGCGAACCTGCGCCTCGTGGTCCACTGGGCACGCCGCTACCAGGACCGCGGCGTCGACATGGCCGACCTGGTCCAGGAGGGGACCTTCGGTCTCATGCGTGCCGTCGACAAGTTCGACTGGGAGCGTGGCTTCCGCTTCTCCACCTACGCCACCTGGTGGATTCGCCAGGCGCTCCAGCGAGCCGTCCAGCAGCACGGCCGGACGATCCGTATCCCCCTCGAGGTAGGCGAGCAGATCCAGAGGCTCGAGTTGACCAAGGCCGAGTTGGCCAGCACCCTGGGCCGGGCTCCGACCGAGGCCGAGCTCGATGAAGCGACGGGCCTCACGGCAACGGACCGCGAGTCGCTCGACGACGTAGCCCGCGTGACCGCATCACTCGATCAGCCGGCCGCGCTCGAGTCGTCCACGACTCTCGGCGAGCTCGTTGCCCCCGACGAGACCGATTTCGCGGGTGAGGTCGAGGAGACAATGGTCTACGACCGTGTCCGCGAGGCCGTGGAGCGCTTGCCGGGTCTCCAGCGTGATGTATTGCGCCTGCGGTTCGGCTTTAACGGCGACTCTCCGGCGTCACTTCAGTCGACGGCCGAGCGCCTCGGCGTGGGCGTCCGGCGGGTCCGGCGGGCGGAGGAGGAGGCGCTGGCTGCCCTCTCGGACGACACCGACATCCTCGGAGTCCACGAAGCCGCCTGAGCCCAAGGGGCGGAGGTGGCTATCCGCGTCAGTGCGTTGAGGCTATGGCCCTCGAAGAAATCTTTCGAGATCCTCGGGCAGCGGCGAGCTGAATTCCATGCGCGCCCCATTCACCGGGTGTTCGAGAGCCAAGTGGTATGCGTGCAGGAAGAATCGGCCGGGGCCGAGCCGCCCGTTCGTAGTGCCGTAGCGAGCGTCGCCCACCACAGGGTGCCCGATAGCTGCCATGTGTACCCGTATCTGATGGGTACGGCCACTCTGGAGGGCTACTTCGACGAGCGTCGTCGGCATCTCCCCGTCCCGCCGCTCCAGCACCGTGTACGACGTCTTCGCCGGCTTGCCGCCCGCGGCGACGGCCATCTTCGTCGGCGTCCGGGTCGATCGCCCGATCGGTGCCTCAATCTCCCCGCGATCGTCGGAGAGGTGACCCGTCACCAAGGCCAAATACCGTCGCGCCATTGTCCTGTGAGCCAACTGATGGACCAAGGCCGCGTAGCTGTCCGCGGTCCGTGCGACCGCGAGCAAGCCCGAGGTGCCTTTGTCGAGGCGATGGACAATGCCGGGTCGTTCGGACGCACAGACGCCGCTGCTGACGAGGTCGGCTAAATCCGGGAACTGCGCCAGGAGCCCACCGACGAGCGTCCCCGCCGAGTGGCCCGCCCCGGGGTGCACGACTATGCCGGCCGGCTTGTCGATGACTGCAAGCGCGTCGTCCGCGTAGACCACGGCGAACGCCACCGACGGGTCCGCTGCCACACTCTTTCCCCGCTCAGCTGGAAGCACGACCGTAAGCCTGGCGCCGGACCTCAAGACGCTCCGCCCCACCCGTACACGCTCGCCGTCCAAAAGGACGCGACCTGCGTCAATCAGCTCAGCCGCCACCGCTCGCGAGACGTTCGCGACCATCGCCACGCCGCGGTCCACTCTGACGCCATCAAGCAGAGCCGGAACATCCGTCCTGACCACGGTCTCGCCGCTTGCGTCGGACCCGCCCTGGTCGGCACCCCGGTCCTCCCAAGCACCGTCCTCACCGCCACCGTCACCGCGATCGCCACCGTCACCGCGATCGCCACCGCCGCCTTCCTCGACCGACGCCTCGGCAGCCGTTCGTCTCGCCGGACCGCGGGTTCCGGACCGACCACCCGCACGTTCTGGACTCACGACGCAACCTCGTGCTCTCGGTGCTCCCGATCGCGCCCGAATAGAAGGGTCACGATCACCACGATTATGCCGACTGTCACACACGCGTCGGCGACGTTGAACGTCGGCCAGTGACTGAGGGTGACGTAGTCCGGCACCTGACCCCCGTGGCCGCCGAACATCCGCTCGCTGAGGTTCCCGAGCGCACCGCCGAGCACCAACCCTCCACCGATTGCGAGTGGGATCGTGTGAACTCGCGCCACGATCACGGCCAGCACCACGACGCCAATGCACAGGAACACGGTCACGATCACGGCCCTGCCGCTGAAGAGGCTGAACGCAAACCCGGAATTGAAGGTCAGCGCCAAGCCGAACGGACCCCAGACGTGCCGCACGTCATGCAGATGATCGAGCGCGAGCGATGTGGTGATCCGATCGGCCACCAGGACCACGGCCGCAATGGCAAAGGCCAGTACCCGGGGCCGGGTCAGCGACGCGACAGGCCCCCGCTCTTGCATGCCACGCACAATCGAGCGTATGGCAACGCCCGCAGCCGCGGTTTCGGGATGGGTTGAAAACAGCGCTCGCAGTAGCCGTAGGTCTTCTCGAGGATGCGTCGGAGTGCGCCGTCGATCTCCTCGACCGCCAATGTGGCCTGGCCGGATAGCGCCAAGTTCCGCTCGCGATCGACCGTCACGGTGCCGCCCTCGCCCGACTCCTCGTCGAATTGCACGTCGCCCGGCTCACGTTCCAAAGCGAGTGAGTCAGCCTCGGCACGCAGCGACGTTGCCTGCTCCTGGTAGATCGCCCGCTCAGCCAGCAAGAGATCCCGGACCTCCTCGAGGAACTTTGCGTCCTTCGCGTATGGACCTGTCTTAGGCCGAACCGGTTGAGCCGTCTTGGGCTTCATCGCCTCGCCCGGTCGAGTCAGAGTACTTGGCGCCTTCTTTGGCGCTGGTCGCGACGCCTTCTTCGCTGCCTGGACCCTCGATGGTGGTGCGGGCTTCTTGGCGGGTGCTGCCTTCTTTGCTCCGGGTGCGGTCTTCTTCGGCGCCGCGCTCTTCTTGGGCGCAACCGACCGCTTCGCGGAAGTCGCGGACCCGCTTCGTGAGGACGTCGCAGAAGATTGCGCCTTCCTTGTCGAAGGTGCGCCTCTCTTCGTCGTAGTTGCTGCCTTTTTCACGGACACCGCCTTCTTGGTCTGCGCGGAACGCTTCTGAGAGGCAACGGACTTCGACGAGGATTTATTCCCGGCGGCGGTCTTCTTGGCCGTGGGGGGCCGCGATCCGGGCGTCCTCCTAGCTGGGGTGCCCTTGCTCGCTGGGGTCATCGTCTCCTCCTTGACCACGTGCCATGGCCGATTTCCCAGGGCGAAGGGGACGACCCTCGCCAAGGGAGCGGGTGACGATAGCGGAAGCGCTGACCGGGGGCAATACCTCAGCTAACCCCGGCAGGGGCGGTTCAGAACTAGCGGTCGGCTCCAGAAACGGCCGCGTCAGCTGCGTCCTGAAGACTCATGGTCGGTTCGCCGTCATCGGCCTCCGATCCCTCCGCCGGTGCGAATTGGGCGCCATTTCCCCGAGCGCTCGCACCCTGCTTTGTTTTGAGGCCCATTAGAGAGTTGGCCGGCTGCACATTGTCATCCACCCACTTGAGAATCTCGGAAAGTGCGCCGCGTAGTCGATTGCGCTCAGACTCCAAATGCCGGGCCATCGTCTCCACGTCGGTCGCGAGCTCGGTGCGCGTCGCTTCGAGCCGCGCCACGTCTTCGCGCAGTTGCTTCTGGCTCTCGGCCTGCAGCTGTGCCGCCGTCTGTTCGGCAGTCGCGACCTTCGCCTGCGCCGTTTCCTCGGCCTGGGCAATCAGCGCTGCAGCCTCCGCTTCGCTCTCCCGCTTCGTCTGATCGACGAACTTCTGAGCCAACACAAGCGTGCGCTGGAGTGTCTCGTCCGAGAGCGCGACGTCAGAGGCGGGTGCTACCGGCTCTTCACCGTCCACCGCAGCCGGCGCGGAGCGCTTCTCCCTCTCGAGCTGGGCGATCCGCTCGCTGGCCTGGCGGAGCCGGTCGTTGAGCTGGCGGACGTGATCGTGAAGCCCCTCGGCCTCCTGGGCGGCCTTGTCGAGGTACTCGTCGACTTCGTCGACGTTGTACCCCTTCAGGCCGAGACGGAACTCGACGGTCCGGAGGGTGTCGAGTATCGAGGTTGAAGCTTGAGAATTGTCCATGGAGGCCGAGTGTACCCGCACCCCTCTCGCGTTACAGGGACCATCACCGTGGATCGCGACGGGCGAGACCGGCCTCGTAGTGAGGCGGCCGTCCGCACCCTTCGAAGGTCAGGAGCGCAAGACCGGGATCAGGACGATCTGGGCAACCAGGATGACCACGAGGAAGGAAAAGTCCAGCCCTGCCATCGGCCGGATGACCCGTCGCACCGGACGCAGCACGGGCTCGGTCGCCCGGTAGAGGAAATACTGCACCCGGGCCAAGTTCGACCCCGGCCGGATCCGGAACCAGCTCAGGATCGCGTACGGGAACATGATCAGCCAGATGTAGGCCTCGATCAGCCACGCGAGGAGATGGAAGATGTTCACTGCCCGGTGAGGGTACCGGGTTTACTCTCGCCCGAAGCCGCGGTCTGCCAAACGCTGCCGCTCCTCGTCAGAGACCTTGACGTCTGTCGGCGTGAGCAGGAAGACCTGGTCCGCGACCTTCTCCATCTCGCCGGAGAGGGCGTAGGTCACACCGCTGCAGAAATCGATCATTCGCCGCTGCAGGTCACGCTCCGCCATCTGGAGGTTGACGATCACAGGCCCATTGTCCTTGAGGTAGTCCGCGATCTCCTTGGCGTCGCCGAACCTCGATGGTGCCACGACGTGGACCCGGGTGGCCGACGCCGGAGCCGCGGAGTTGCTCGTCGGGGGAGCCGACACCGCACGCACCGCCGTGGGTCGGGGCGCCACCGCGCTCGGTTGTGGTTTCGGCTGCTCGTTGGGCACCGCGGACTCTCGGGGGATCGTCCGGATCCTCCCCATGTTGCCGCTGAACTCCTCCGACTGTTCGTATTCGGGAGCCCGAGACTCGACCCGTGTCGGCGCCGAAAACCCGCGAGGGGCACGGTCCTCCAAGTCGTCGTACTCGTCATACTCGTCATCGAGCAGGCCGAGATACACCATGGTCTTCTTCATGAACGAGGGTGACATACCTTCTCCTGTCTCGTCACAGCGTAGTGCCCGCTCGGCAGCAGGGTTTAGGCCACGAGAGGCGCCGCCGCCCCGACTACCCAACTCTTCACGACCCAACTCTTCACGACCAACCGATCACCTCAATCTCCTCACCGCAAATCCGGCCCAGGGTGCGTCGGCTCCGACAACGAGGCCGAGGCCCGAGGCGGCCTCTCACCGAAGAGGGCCCGTCCAATCCGGACCATGGTCGAACCGGCGGCGACGGCGGCTTCTAGGTCGTCGCTCATCCCTAAAGAGCGTTCGCGCAGCTCGAGCCGATCCGCGAGGCGAGCCACCTGGCTGAACGCAGCCTCGGCGGCCGCCCTCCCCTTCGCCGCCACGGTCATGAGACCGAGCACGTTCAGCCCCTGTTGCCGCAGCTGCGTTACCAATCCGGGCACGTCCGGCGGTGCGCAACCGTTTCGACCCGGGAGACCAGTGACATCGACCTGCACCATGACCGACGCCCCTGGTGCAAAGCGCGCAATGCGTGCTCCCTCGGCCTCTCGCGCCACGCTCTGCCACACACCGACCACGGGCGCCAGTGCCGGGACCTTGTTCCGCTGAATTGCGCCGAGAAAATGCCAGATCCCTGCCCCTTCCATCCCTTCGTCAGGTCCCCGGCCAGGTACTCGGCCTTCGCCGTCGACCGCAGCTCCGCCGTCGACCGGCACGGCACTCGCCTTTGCCAGGAGCTCCCCCGCGTAATTCTCCCCGAAGTCCCTGATCCCGGCCTCCCGAGCGGCGTGCACCACGTCCAGGCCGAACCCCTTCGTGACCGCCACGATGCGCACCCGGGCGGGGTCGCCGCCGGCCTGCGTGATGCGCAGCCGGACCGCAGCAAGGCGCTCCGCGACCTCGTCGCTAGCGCAGGAAGGAGGGGACGTCGAAATCGTCGTCACCCATGAACTGGTCCTCGGAGCTGGAGGGGTCCGAGAAGATGTCGACGGGTTGGGACGCCGCGAAGATCGACCCCACTCGCTCTGCGGGTGTCGGCCCGCCCCCGGTGTCATCCCATCGCTCGAAACCGGCTGCGATCACCGTCACCCTGACCTCATCGCCCATGTTGTCGTCGATCACCGCCCCGAAGATGATGTTCGCGTCGGGGTGAGCGACGCTGTGGATGATCTCGGCCGCCTCGTTGACCTCGAACAGCCCTAGGTCCGATCCGCCTGCAATGTTGAGCAAGATCCCCCGCGCCCCTTCGATAGAGGCCTCTAGCAGCGGCGACGTGATCGCCGCCCGGGCGGCGTTCGCAGCGCGTCCCTCACCTATCGAGGAACCAATGCCCATGATCGCGGTGCCAGCATTGATCATCACCATCCTCACGTCGGCGAAGTCTGTATTGATGAGCCCGGGAACCGTGATGAGGTCGGTGATCCCCCGGACACCCTGGAGTAGGACCTCGTCGGCCATCTTGAACGCGTTGACGATGCTCGTTTTCTCGTTGGAGACGGTGAGAAGACGGTCGTTCGGGATGACGATGAGGGTGTCGACCTTCTCCTTGAGCTCCTGGATTCCCTTCTCGGCCTGCATCGAGCGCCGCCGGCCCTCGAAGGTGAAGGGGCGAGTTACGACACCGATGGTCAGCGCCCCGAGGCTCTTGGAGAGCTCGGCCACGACGGGCGCGGCTCCCGTGCCGGTGCCTCCACCCTCGCCGGCGGTGATGAAGACCATGTCGGCGCCCTGCAGCGCTTCCTCGACGTCGGCCCGGTGCTCATCCGCTGCTTGACGCCCGAGCTCGGGGTCGCTCCCCGCCCCAAGCCCCCGCGTCAGTTCTCGGCCGATGTCGAGCTTGAGGTCGGCATCGCTCATCAAGAGAGCCTGAGCATCAGTGTTGGTCGCGATGAACTCGACGTTGCGGAGCCCCGAGTCGATCATCCGGTTGACGGCATTGACTCCCCCGCCTCCGATGCCGACCACCTTGATAACTGCCAGGTAATTACCCTGGGAAGGCACGGTCGTCATGTCTTTCCTCGTCTCCGCGTCGATCGCCGACCGGTGCTTCTACGACGACCGGTAGCTCGCTGATGGGTCCCTCCAACCGACGCCGGGCAACCGCCGACTATCACCATTCCCTGAACCTCAGGGGAAGGTTGATGTTCACGGTCCGGCAACGTGAACCCTAACCATACGGTGGGCCGTTCAGGCTGGTCAAGCACCAGGGTCACGCCGCCGCCACCGTCGGAGCATCGGGGACGCTCACGTCGATCACATCCCCATCGTGCAGGGTGGCCCCGGCCAAAATCGACGAGACGTCCTCGTACTTTGCCGAAAGTTGAGAGGTCGAGCCAATGTCCACAACTACGGGCGTGGTCATGGCGAGCTGGACCCAGCCCTGGGGCTCGACCGTAACCCCGGTCACCTGCGCCGCGAATGACCGTGGAAGGGTCGCCGCTACACGGAGCCCCGCGCGGTCGCGCGCCGGCAGCCTCGTCCCCGGAGCGCCCGGAGCTTCTGGCACCGACAACAACAGGAGTCCGGACGGCCGGGCCTTCGACACCGCAAGCACGCGCCCGTTCGCAGTGAGCGTGGCCCAGCGGCTGCCTGGTTCGCCCGCGACCATACGCGGCGTCTTCTCGGTCACGACGATGTGGACGCCGTCGGGCCAGGAGATGTGAACAGAGGCCGACTGGACCCACGGCATCTGTTCAATGCGCGCGGCCGCGGCCCCCGCGTTTACGTCGAGCAGCGGCGGGTGACCGGCCAGGCCCGCCTGCACCAACACTTGCGAAGCCGATTCGTGCACGTTCCCCGTCACCGAGATCGAACGTGCCGCCAAGATCGGCGAGTGCAGGAGGAACCAACCCCCCACGATCGCCACCAAGCCCCCGAGGCCAACGATCAGCACGCGCAGCCGTTTTCTGCCCTGTTCCCGGATGACAGCCGTGCGCCGCGCCGCCAAACGTGGATCGATCGCGTCGCCACGGGGGGTCCCGCGCCCGTGCAGAGCCCCATCAGGGTGTGGGGCCCCATGACGGCGCCGGGCTCCTTCAGAAGGACCCGGGCGTTCGGGCGGCTCACGTGCCGTGGGTGTCACCTCCGCTGCCGCGGCTGGTCGGATCTCGGACCCGGAACTCCCTCGCTGATCCGCCGCCCGTCGGACACCGCACCAGTCTTCTCCTCGCCGAAGCCGAGCAGGCGGACCTCAGTCCCGAGGTGCACGCCACACCTCTCGGCCACTACCCCGCGCACGTGCTCCATCAGGGCCTTCACGTCGGCGGCCCGCCCACCCCTATCCGCCTGGATAAAATTGGCGTGCTTCGCCGACACCTGCGCCGTCCCGAGCCTGTGTCCCTTCAACCCCGCCGCCTCTATCAGGCGGCCTGCGGAGTCCCCCTCGGGGTTGGTGAACACCGAACCCGCGTTTGAGCCTCCAGGCTGGTTTTCCCTCCGCCACGTGACGATGGAAGCGACCGCGGCTCGTTCCTCCGCCGCCGAACCCGCCGTGACCTCGAATTCCCCCTCCAGAACCAGTTGGGTCGCCGTCACGGACGAAGAGCGGTAGCCGTACGCCAGGCGTTCCGGACCGTCGGTGCCGCCCTCCTCTGCGAGCAAGTCGAGCCAGCGATAGCGCACCAGGCACGAGGCCATGTCCGAACCGTGGCCCCCCGCGTTCATCCGCACGGCCCCGCCCACCGACCCTGGTACGCCAACCGCCCACGAGAGTCCCGACCAGCCAGCGTCGGCCACCCGGCGTGCCAAAACGGGAAGCGCGACGGCGGCGCCCGCCCGGACGATCGCCCGGGCCTCACCTCCGCCGCGCTCGCTGCCCCCGCTGCTCCCGCCTTGGCCCGATCCGTCCGACGCAACGGGCCGATCGCGCAACTCCGGGGCGGGCAGCTCCAGGCCGGCAAATCCCGAACCGAGATGCAAGACAATCCCGTCGAACCCGGCGTCGGCCACGAGCAGGTTCGATCCCCGACCGATGACGAAGACCCGCGGGCCCAAACCCGAGCCTCCCCGCTTTCCCGCGTCCAGACGCCTCAGCCCCTGCCGCAAGACCTCGAGATCTGCCGACCCCTCCACCTCGACGTAGAGCGCAGCCGGCCCGCCCACCCCATAAGTGGT
>JBPYFR010000022.1:0-4255 GCA_051985685.1 Acidimicrobiales bacterium | reverse complement strand
TCGAAGACGAGCTTCCAGTCGAGCGCCTCCGCCCACCACCGCGCCTGCTTCTTCACATCCCGGCAGTCGATGACCACCCCGTACCACCGAAGCGCCATCCTGTTCTCCATCCTGGTTTCGCGTTGCGCCGTCAGGAGTTTGCCACCGGACGGCCGGGTCCGCACCCGACTTAGGACAAGATCGCCGGCCCTGGATTGGTTGATGGGCTGAGCTGCGGATTTGCGTCGGGGCCGGGGAAATCTGCGCACTTACCGGGTCCTAAGGTGGACTGGTGTCCCCGTACGTGCGCACGGTCAAGACCGCGTCCGATGATGGGTGACATGATCGACTGGCGTGGGCGCCCGAGACATCTGGCGCTCTCGGCCGATCAGCGCGGGCTGTGCCGACGCTTCGCTGTCGAACCCGTGCCACCCGAACCATCGACCATGGTTGGCGTCGCAATGTCGCGTCCACGCGACCTTCAACCCCTTCACGCACTGCGCCACCCAATCGCTGGCACCAGCAACGGCTGGTTCGTATGGCGTGGCAGTGACATACCGCAGGACGACGACCACTTCTTCGAGCCGATGCACGTCGAGCACCTGGCCGAGCACGTTCCGGAACTCGTCCCATACCTCGCACTCCCGCCAGGTTGGCGGGTTCTGTTGGCGCCGGACTACGAGGACGTGTGGTACGACGAGGACATGCTCGAGGTTTGAACGACCCACCTTGGCGCGATGCTCATCGCATCGCCTGGTCAGACATACTGTCGCGGTGAGTGATCGGGGTTGTGAGGGTGACAGCCGGTTTCTCGTTCTCCACGACTACGGCATGGGTGGGCTGTGGTGGTGGGTCTGGGCCCGGTCACCCGAGGAGATCGTTGACGTCGTCGCCGAGGTAGAGGTCGTCACCGACGGTGCGGCCATGCAGCGGGTGGGCTCGTGGGGGCTCGAAGCGGTTCATCTGCATGCAGTTGACCTGGGTTCGCTGACCGACCTTCGTGACCAACGCGCGGCGCATCGCTACCTCCCGGGGTTCGGCGTGCTCGCCGCACGCGCCCTGGTGTATCTGCGTGAGGACTCCCCTGAGTACGGCGGCGCGGTGTACCTCACCGAGGTAGGGCCGGACGGCCGCCGCCTCCGCCAGGTCGAGCAGCTGGCCACCGGCGACTCACTCCGAACGGACGATTGGCCGTTCAACTCACCCATCGACCTACGCGACCCGCAGTACGTTCCAAAGGAGATCAGCCCCGAAGCCTTTGAGGCCGCCTGGCACAACGCTCGGCCAGACCCTGATGCCTGACCGCGAGCCGCGGGCAACACTCGCCGCGCGTAGCGCTCAACCGTGACCTCCGAAGAAACCCGGCCTACGGCACGATGACCGTGTGACGCCGCAACCTGGCTCCGCGGACGAGACCCGCACCCTGGTCATCGCGGTCCACGATCACGGCTTGACGCTCGGCGTTGACTCGGACGGCACCTGGATCCTCTGGAACGACAGCAACACCGTATGGCTGGCTCAGGACCATCTCATGTGGCTCATGCCGTTACTGCAAAAGTCGCCGGACGTCGTGACTGACGCAATCTCCAGCGCTGGAGCTGGCGACAGCCCCTTACCGACGGTGCTGCGGTTCGCATTGGAATGCTGGACCGACTACTGGGCGGGGCTGGCACTCGGATGGCTGGAAGCCGGATACCCCTCGACCGGACTCCTCAACGCGCTCGAAGCACTAAAGGACTCCCGCCAGCAACCCCAATCCGTGCGGCACCGGGCCCTCCGCTTGTGGCGCAAGGCATCGGCCCCACACTCGGATGACAGGGAGATCGTCTAGCCGGAGCTGTGACGGATCAACTGGAACTGATCTGTAACGCATCAACTGGAGCCGGACAAACGATCTTGCTCCGTGTCGTACCCCGCTTGATCCGTTACAGATCGATGTCTCGTGACCCGTGACACTCGGGTGTAGCTGGTACGGGTTGGCCATGACGAAGCAGCGGTATCGAGCGGCACCGGAAGCTCGGTAGGTTGTGGTCGTGGACGAGGTTGCCTTCTGGCGTGTGGTCGAGGATTGCCGCAAGGAGGCTGGGACCGACACTGAGCAGGTTGCTCGGCTCGTCCTGCGTGCGCTCTGCGCGATGGACCCGACCGAGGTCTTGGCGTTTGAGCGGTGTTGGTTCGGCGCCCGGGATCAGTTGTATGCCTGGCCGCTCCTGGACGCAGCGACTCTCCTGCTCGGACGTGTCGATGACTTTGACTCCGTCCAGGACTGGATCCTGTCGCATGGTCGAGCCGTGGTACAGCGAGTAAAGGACGACCCTGATTGTCTCGTGGAACTTGTCGCCGATCGACACAATGCTCGCAGCGACTGGTTTTGCGGCATTTCCGTAGAGGCGCTAATCAGGATCACCGGCAGGCCACCCGCGTTTGGCGACGAGCTTGACGCGTCCGATGACGAGCTTGAAGGCGCCTCGGCAGATCTGACCGACGAGGCGGACATGCGCCGTCGGTACCCGAGGATCCTGGCGTACCTCGACGAGAATCCTTGGATCGCGCGTCCATGGGGCGCCGCCTGACCTGTCCCCAGTTGGCGTGGCTCCTCCGGCTAATCATGATCGTCTAGTCGTGAGTGTCATAGGTCATGTGACATCGATCTGGGCGAGTTCAACCGGTCAGCTCCACTTGATCCGTGACAGGTCCGGCTAGACGATCAAGCTCGTGTCAGGGTAGTAGAGGTAGCGACCGGCCTGGATGCCGGGGTTACTCGTTAACCCATCGACCTGGGTGGTCGTGTCGGAAGCGGTCGAGAGCCGGTTTGGTCCGTGCGCAGATTGCCAACCAGTCGTTGTCGATGTCGCGGAGTATGAGGTCGTCGCTTACGTACCAGACGGCGGTGTCGAAGTCGGGCCGGTAGTGAGGGAACGACAGTCGGGTGAGACCTTGTGTGAGCGAGGGTGTCTCGTCGGGCCGATGGTCCCGTCCATCGCTCAGGCGGGTGTAGGTGTCACGGGTCAGGGTCGAGGTGGAGTGGCCCAGCTGTTCTTGAACGATCTTGATGTCGACACCGGCGGCCAAGGCCATGGTGGCGGCGCCGTGACGCAAGTCGTGCAGTCGGATCGGGGGCAGGCCGGCGCGAGCGACCAGCCGGCGGAAGCGTTGGCTGACGCTATTGGGGTGCCAGGCGCGGCCGTCCGGGGCGGACGAAGAACAATCCGGTGTCGGGCCATGCCGTCCCTGCGGCCGTGCATCAGCCCGACTTTGTCGGCACCGGCAAGACCAAATGGTTCGAAAACCAGCGATGCGTCGTCGTGAGGTACGGGGTGGCTGATACCGACATCGACGTATCTGACCCGGACAGGTACACGGCATCCGCCTTGCGCGACTGCTTCGCGGTCTTCCTGCAACACATCGAGAATGGGAAGATTGTCGGGTCGACCGTCGTGGCCCAGTCAATCGTGGATCTCCTCGTCCGAGAGCTCGAGAAGCAGCGTGAGGTCGTGGTGCCCATGCTCGGCGGTCAGCTTCGTCGCCGGCAGCTCGCCATTGGCTTCCGCGGGCTTCCGCGGGCGCCCGCGCCGTCGGTGTATCGGAGTTGCTCGTCTCACTCACGACCGCCCTCGATGCCGGACCCACTCGAAACGAGCAACTGTTGCGGTCGACCTTGCTGCTTGATGTCCAGCACCCACTGTTGGGCCGCCGCCTCGGCCTCCGCGCGCCCGGTGGTCCGAATGCGCTGCAAGTTGTCGTCGCCGTCTGGCGGATCAAGTTGGTAGGCGACCACCGGCCAAATCCCGGTAACCGTTCGGTAGGGCCACACCACGACCGTCGCCAGCAGCGCGCCGACCCAACTCAACAACCAGTAACCGAGGACGGGCACGGCGACGGCGAGAAAGATGAGGCCATCCGCACCTTCGAGGAACCGGGTGGCCGAACGCGGCCGCCACGCCAGGCGCCGCCGCCCGACCCGCCACATCACTGCGTCGTCACCGTACCGACGAAGGACTCGGGACTGGCACAGCCAGAAACGAGCGCCGCCGACACGAGCAAGACCGCAGCTACCCCCGGATACACGCGACACCCCGCCATGCTGCCGCATGGCCAAGATCTTGCAAAGAGTCGGCGCCGGTTTCGCTCTGTCGGGGCGGTGGGATTTGAACCCACGACCTCTTCGTCCCGCATTAGGTTCGGCATGAGTGCCGTCCTGGTCTTATGGCTGTTCGCGCTGCTCAGGGCGTTGGTCCTCAGCGGTCTGACGCGGTCTCCGAACGGACTCGTTGCA
>JBPYFR010000021.1:0-43722 GCA_051985685.1 Acidimicrobiales bacterium | reverse complement strand
TGCCCTGCTGTATCTCGGCGCCGTAGGCCGCCAAGATGTTCCACTTGGCGCTGCCGGAGCTGAACACGTTCGGTGTGATGACGCCGACGCCCGGCTTCACCAGGTCGGCCCAGGTCGAGATGTGCTTTGGGTTCCCCGGACGCACCACGAACGACACGATCGAATCGGTCACCATTCCTTTGGTCGCCGTCTTGTCCCACGTGCTCGCAACCAGACCGGCTTTGACGACCTTGTCCATGTCGGGTTCGAGTGAGAAGTTCACGAGGTCGGCCGGGAGCCCACTCGCCACCGACGTGGCTTGGGTGCCCGATGGACCGAAGGAAGGCGAGACGGTGACGCCGGAGCCGGCGGAGGTCTTGACGAAGTCCTTGGAAAGGACGGTGAAGGCGGGCTTGGGCGTGGAGTACGCGACCAGGTTCACGGTGCCCCCGCTCTGTGCACCCGCTGATCCCGGGGTGACGCTGAGAAGGAGCGGGGCTAGCGCGAGCCCGAATGCACCAAGGATTCCGACCTTGGCGATGCGGGGTCGGGGGATGCCGGTGATCCCGGGGATCTTTGGTCTGCGTGGGATGGGTCGCATCTCCGGGCTACGAAGGGTCGAGCGAGGTTGAAGGGCATCGAGAGGCGCGCGGGATCCGGTGTCGGGTGTCATGATTTTCACCCTAAACCACGTGAATCTATAAATACAAGTGATTTAATGGTGTTTAGTCGGTTGTGGTGAACCCGCAGGCCAGGTTGGGCGGGCGCCGAATCAGGGGCGCGGGCTCAGGGCGGATGGTTCCCAGAACTATCAACGAGGTTGTTGACAGTCTGCGGAGAGACATCCCCTGCGCAGCTGGCCGTCGGCGCCTGAGCAGCTGCCGACAGCGCCTGCGGCCACTGGTCCAGGGACAGGAGGCCGGGCGAATGACTCCCAGAACTATCAACGAGGCTGTTGACGGTCTGCGGAGAGACATCCCCTACGCAGCAGCCGACCGCACCTGCGCAGCAGCCGACGACCCTTGCGCAGCAGCCGACGATTCGGGGCCGGGATTCGGCCAAGCCCGAATCCCGAACCAGCCAGTCCAGCCCTCCGACTTGCCTTACGACACGCCCAGGCGGCTGTTGTAGTTCGAGATCGTGTTGTTCACATTCGTTTGAGCGGTCCTCACCGCCTTGGTGGGGGAGGCGCCGCCTGTGTACATGGAGATCTCCGAGTTCAGCACGTCGGTGCGCACGTCTGCGTAGGGGCCGATCACCGAGCCCGACGTCGCCGGCGAGTTGAGCCCGTTGTTGATCTCGTCGTAGGCCACCTTGTAGCCCGGGTTGGTGGCCCAGAGCTGCTGGACCGTCGCCGACTGCACCGAAGATTTGCGCACGGGAATGTAGCCCGTCCCTGCGGCCCAGGTCGCCTGGCTCTGCGTGTTGCAGAGGTACGAGATGTACATCCACGCCGCCACCTGGTCGAGAGCCGGCACCTTCTTCGAGATGTAGACGCCCGAGCCGCCGGGCTCGATCCCGCCTTGCACCGAGGAGCTGTAGCTGGGGAAGGCGCCGACGCCCAGCTTCACATTGGAGTACTGACCCTGGGACAGCAGCTGCGTCACCGTGCCCAGCGCAGCAGAGGTCTCTATCGTCATCCCGTACTTGCCGCTCCCGATCCCGAGCAGGTTGTCGTACTGATCCGGGCCGCTCGACGGGTTGGTGGTCGCGTCGCCCGACGTCACCAGGTGCTTCAGCTGGCTGAAGATTGCGATCGCGGTCGAGTCGTTGAAGACGCCCTTCGTGGCGCGCGAGCTGCGGCCGTTCTTGTTGTTCACGAAGAACTGGTTCGCCGAGGCGAGCCACGTCTCCAGGTGCCAGGGGTCGAGGACCAGGCCCATGCCGCTCCCGGACGCCTTCAGGGTCTGGGCGTCAGCCACCATCTGGGTCAGCGTCTTCGGGGGCTGGTTCGGAGGGAGCCCGGCCTTGGTAAAGGCGTTCTGGTTGTAGTAGAGGATCGGGGCCGAGACGGCGAAGGGCAGGGCCCACTGCACGCCGTTCACCTTCCAGTAGTTGAGGGGTCGGGGCAGGTAGTCGCTGGTCGAGTACTTGGCCGCGTTCATGCACGACTGCACGGGCAGGAACGACTGGGTGTCGATGGCGGCCTGGGTGCGCTGGTCCTCGAGTTGGACGGCGTCCGGCAGCTGGCCGTTGGACAACCCGGCCAGGTACTTCTGCCACGTGTCGTCGTAGCCCGCCTGGGTGACCAGCGTCACGTGCACCTTGGACCGCGACGAATTGAAGGCGCTCGTGATGGACTCCAGCACCTTGGCGTTGGCCGACGACGCGGAGTTCCAGAAGGTGATGTTGACCACGCCGTGGTGGTTCGCCAAGGCCTTGAGGTTGCAGCTCGGCAAGCTCGAGGCGGCGCCCGCCGCCGGCGCCGTCGCCGTGCCGACCGCGGCAACCGATGCCGCTGCTCCGGAGGCGATGAACACGGCCGCGGTGAGGAGCCTGGGGAGGGGAGAGGTCCGCATGGCTATTGCCTACCACCTGGGCTTGGGCTTGCGGATTCACCCACCTCCGCCGTCCGCGCGCGGCGACGCGGCCACGCCTGGCGTTACTTGACCGCGCCCGCCGTCAGGCTCCGCACGAGCTGCTTCTGGAAGACGAGCAACAGGATCACGAGCGGCACGAACGCGATCACGGCTCCGGCGAGCGACACCGGGATCTGTGACACCTGCGTGCCCAGGAGTTGCTTCAGCCCAATCTGGACCGTGTTGAGCGGTACCGTCCCGCCGGTGGACACGAGCGGCCAGAGGTACTGGTTCCACGCGGCCAAGAAGGAGAAGACCCCCAGGGCAGCCAGTGAGGGGCGCGCCAGCGGCACTGCCACCCGGGTCATGAAGCGAAGGTGCCCATAGCCATCGAGCTGGGCTGCCTCCTGGAGGTCGCGCGGGATCTGGAGGAAGGCCTGGCGCAGCAGGAAGATGCCGAAGCCCGTCGCCAGGAACGGGACGGACAGCCCCTGATAGGAGTTGAACCAGCCCAGGGACGTGATGGTGTCGAGGTTGGTGATGAACGTCACTTCCAAGGGGATCATGAGCGTGGCGAGGCAGACGATGAAGAGCGTCCGCTTGAGGGGGAAGCGCAGGAATGCGAACGCGTAGGCCGCCAGGATGGACGTGACCATCTGGCCCACCACGATCGTCAGCGTCATGATGGCGGACGTCGCCATGTACTTGGACATGTGCCCGGTGGTCCAGGCCTGCGTGTAGTTGTGCCACTGGGGGCTCGTCGGGAACAGCGGTGGGGGCTGCTCCACCAGCTGATCCGGCTTCAGCAACGAGTTGACGATCGTGACGTAAATGGGGAACAGGACGACGATGGCGCCCGCGGTGAGTGCGGTGTAGCTCCCGATGGTCCGGAGCCGCCTGCGGAGTCGGACCGGTGCCTCAGCGGGCATAGCTCACCCTTCGTTCGAGCAGCCGCATCTGCAGGAGGGTCAGTCCGAGCAAGATCAGGAAGAGGACCGTCGCCATGATCGCAGCCGCGCCCGGGTTGTTGGAGACCTGCAGCGTGTTGACGATGTTGTAAATGAGGACGTTGGTGTGCAGGCGCGCCGTGTTCTGGGGGCCGATCAAGATGTCGACGGCACCAAAGGCCTGGAACGCATAAATCGTGCTCACGATGAACGCGAAGAAGATCGTCGGCGACAGGAGCGGAACGGTCATTCGCCAGAACCGTGTCCACGTGCCGGCGCCGTCGATCCGGGCCGCCTCCAGGAGCTCGTCGGGCACCGACTGCAGTCCCGCCGACATGATGATGAACGACAGTCCAAGGAACTGCCAGACCGTGATCAGCGCAACGGCGGGGAGCGCCCACGTCGTGCTCTCGAGTGCGGGCGGGCTCGGGTTGATGCCGAGCCACGGAAGCAGTCCGACCACCGGGTTGAGCAGGGTGCCGAAGACGACCGACGCCACCGCCACGGAGCTCACGACCGTGGAGGAGAAGATCATGCGATAGACCCCCATGCCCTGGAGCCGCCGGTGGGCCGCCACGGCCAGCGCCAACCCGAGGATCAGGCTCGTCGGCACCACCATCAGTACGAACAGGAAGGTGGTGACGAGGCTCTGGGTGAACTGGGTCGACGAGATGGTGGGCCAGATCTGGGACAGCCCGACGTAGTGGGCCGGGATCCCGGGCACCGGCGGCGTCTGGTACAGCATCAGCTTGAAGTTGCGGACGAAGGGGTAGAACGCGAACACCCCGAAGAGCACCAAGGCGGGGAGAAGCAGCGCGTAGGCGAGCAGCGCCTCCTTGCGCAGCCGTCTCCTCAGTCCGACATGTCCCTCGGCGGCACCGGTCCCACCCGGCGCGGCCGTCTCGGCAGGCTCCACGCCCGTACCCGTGACCTCGATGCTCATCGGTCCCTCAAGCGCTCCCCGGTCGCGGCGTCGAAGAGGTGATACGAGCGAGGGTCCCCATCCACCGCGATGCGAACGGCCTCGCCGAGCTGCGGCTTCGCCGCCGCGGCGTGCTGGCGCACGATGATGCGGGTCCCGTCGTCGGTGTGGCAGATCACGTGCGTCTCAGCGCCCAGCAGCTCCACGATGATCACGGTGGCGGCGATGGACCCGTCGTTGCTCAGCCGCAACGATTCGGGGCGCACGCCCAGCACGACGTCGGGGCCACATCCCCGGATCGGATCCGCCACTTCTTCGGGCAGCTGAACAGAGGCTCCGGGGAAGGCCACGGCGAGGGCGCCTCGGGATTGGGTCTCGCCGCCGGCACCGCCCCCGTCGCCGCCCATACCACCGGCAAACCCCCCAGCAGCAGCGCCACCTCCGACGCCTCCGGCGCCACCGCCGACGACTCTGCCGACGACACCGCTGACCTCATCCGCTCGGCTCCCGTTCCCGCTCTCGACGAGCATCCCGCGCATGAGGTTCATCCCGGGGCTGCCGAGGAAGTGAGCGACGAAGGTGTTGGCGGGCTTCGCGTACAGGTCCTCGGGTGCCGCGACCTGTTGCAGCGCGCCGTCACTCATGACCGCGATCCGGTGCCCCATGGTCATTGCCTCGACCTGGTCGTGGGTCACGTAGAGCGTCGTGGTGGACAGTCGGCTCTGCAGCTCCACGATGTCGGCCCGGGTCTGGACGCGCAGCGCGGCGTCCAGATTCGACAAGGGCTCGTCCATCAAGAACACCAACGGCTCGCGCACGATTGCTCGGGCCAGCGCGACCCGTTGGCGCTGGCCGCCTGAGAGTTGCGCCGGCTTGCGACCGAGCAGATCGCCCAGGCCCAGGGTCTCGGCCGCCCGGCGGACCTTGGCGGCACGCTCGTCCTTGCTCACGCTGCGTTGGCGCAGCGGGAACTCGATGTTCTTCCCGACCGTCAAGTGCGGATAAAGCGCATAGCTCTGGAAGACCATGGCCACGTCGCGGTCCTTGGGGTCGACGTCGTTGACCACGCGGTCGCCGATAGAGACCTTGCCCTCGGTGACCTCCTCGAGGCCGGCGACCAGCCGCAGCGCCGTCGTCTTCCCACAGCCCGACGAGCCCAACAGGACCAAGAGCTCCCCGTCGGGTACCTCGAGGGTGAGCCCGTTGACAGCGGTGGTGTCACCGAAGCGCTTGGTGACCCCGTCGAATCCGACCTGTGCCAACGTGCCCCTTTCGAGAGCCCGCCTCGGACCGTCCGCTGCTCTGCCGCACGGTAGCTGCGCGCGCCGCGGCGGTCACGAGGCGGATTCTCAGCTGGCCGGGATCTTCCACCCCATCGACTCGGCGATCTCCTTACAGGTTGGGCACAGGCCGTAGCGCCCGGGGTCCCGGCCGGGGACCCACTCCTTGCCGCACAGCGCGCGCACCGGGGTCTGGTTCACCATGCCCTCGACCACGCTCGGCCCGGCGCTCACGAACTCGCCCTCCTCGGGCTTGAAGCCCTCCAGCACGATGTGGGCCATCCGGTCGTGGTCGCCCTCGTCGAGGTCGGGTGCGGGGCGGGCTGGCGCCAGGGTGGTCGAGCCCGCCGGCTCGGGTCCGGCCCCTCCGTCCGTGTCTGCCATCGCGCCAGCGTATGCCGCTGGGATGGCTGCCCCACTGGCCCCGTCCGCCCCGGACGGCCGGGGGCTCACCGACCCTGGACCATCCGGGAATCAGCCCCGCCCTCCCGACGTTTGATTAGTCAAAGGATTGCCGCTTACGGCATTACAAAAGGGACACCAATGACGAACGAGAACCTGACACTCCCGTTGCTGCCACTCAAGTCCGGGGTGGTGCTGCCGGGGATGGTGTTCACCATGGCGCTCGAATCCGACGAGGCCAGGGCCGCCGTCGAGGCGGCGCGCTCGGCAGGCGGGCACCTGCTGCTCGTGCCCCACATCGAGGGCCGCTTCGCCACTGTCGGCGTGGTCGCCGAAGTGATGGAAGAGGGCGACCTGCCCGGTGGCCTCCCCGCCGTCGCCATCCAGGGTGACCAGCGCGCGGTCATCGGCACCGGAGTCCCCGGGACCGGCGACGCGCTCTGGGTCGAAGCCGAGCCGATCGCCGAGGACGAGCCGACGCCGGCCGTCCTGGAGGTGGCCCGCGAATACCGCGCCGTGCTCGAGAACATCCTGCACAGCCGCGGCGCCGGGCGCCTCGCGAACGAGCTCCGCCAGATCACTGACCCCAGCCGGTTGGCCGACGTCTCCGGGTATTCGCCCGACCTCTCCCTGGGCCAGAAGGTCGAGGTGCTCGAGACGCTCGACGTCGAGAAGCGCCTGCGCCTCGTGTTGGGCTGGGCGCGCGACACCCTGGCCGAGCTCACGTTGCGCGAGCGGATCAAGACCGACGTGGAAGAGGGCATGGAGAAGACACAGCGCGAGTTCCTGCTGCGCCGCCAGCTCGACGCCATCCGCAAGGAGCTGAACCAGCTCAGCGGGGAGGGCGGCGAGGACGACCCTGACGACTACCGGTCCAAGGTCGAGAAGCTCGACCTGCCTGACGACGTCCGCAAGGCCGTCGAGCGCGAGGTCGACAAGCTCGAGCGCACGAGCGAGCAGAACCCCGAGACCGGATGGATCCGTACGTGGCTCGACACGGTGCTCGACGTCCCCTGGGGCGTCGAGTCCGAAGACCGGCTCGACATTGAGGAGGCCTCGCGCATCCTCGAGGCCGACCACGACGGGCTGGAGGACGTGAAGGAGCGCATCTTGGAGCACTTGGCGGTGCGCAAGCTGCAAGCCGAGCGCGGGCTCGCGCCCGTGGACGGACGCGGCTCGGGCGCCATCCTTGCGCTCGTGGGCCCTCCGGGCGTCGGCAAGACGTCGCTTGGCGAGTCAGTGGCCAACGCCCTCGGACGCAAGTTCGTGCGCGTGTCGCTGGGCGGCGTGCGCGACGAGGCCGAGATCCGCGGCCACCGCCGCACCTACGTCGGGGCTCAGCCGGGTCGCCTGGTGCGCGCCCTGCGGGAGGCCGGCACCATGAACCCGGTCATCGTCCTCGACGAGGTCGACAAGATCGGCGCCGATTTCCGGGGCGACCCGTCCTCGGCGTTGCTCGAAGTCCTCGACCCAGCGCAGAACCACACCTTCCGTGACCACTATCTCGAGGTCGACCTCGACCTGTCTCGGGTGCTGTTCATCGCCACCGGCAACGTGAGCGAGACCATCCCCGGGCCACTGCTCGACCGGATGGAGGTCATCCGGATAGACGGCTACACCGAAAGCGAGAAGGTCGCGATCGCCAAGCACCACCTGGTGCGACGCCAGCTCGGGCGGGCGGCCTTGCGCGAGGACGAGGTGGAGATCAGCGACGAGGCGCTGCGCGCCATCGTGGCCGACTACACCCGGGAGGCGGGCGTGCGGAACCTCGAGCGCGAGCTCGGCAAGCTGCTGCGCAAGGTGGCGACGAAGCTCGCGTCGGGTGACGCGACGGCGCCCGTCAAGGTCGACAAGGACGACGTCCGGGGTTGGCTCGGGCGGCCGCACTTCTTCTTCGAGGCGGCCGATCGCACCAGCGTGCCCGGCGTGGTCACTGGCCTCGCCGTGACCGGCGCGGGTGGTGACGTGCTCTTCGTCGAGGCGAGCGTGTCCGACGGGCCCGAGGGCTTGACCCTCACGGGTCAGCTCGGTGACGTCATGAAGGAGTCGGCCGAGATCGCACTGTCCTACGTGCGTTCGCACGCAGCCGAGCTCGGGATCGACCCGGATGCGTTCGCGGGCAAGCGATTCCACGTCCACGTCCCGGCGGGAGCCGTCCCCAAGGACGGGCCGTCGGCCGGGGTCACCATGACCACGGCCCTCGTCAGCCTGTTGCGTGACGTCCCCGTGCGCTCGGTCGTCGGGATGACCGGTGAGGTCACCCTGCAGGGCCGGGTGCTGCCCATCGGCGGCGTAAAGCAGAAGGTCTTGGCGGCCCACCGGGCCGGCTTGACCGAAGTCGTGCTGCCCGAGCGCAACGGACCCGACCTCGAGGACGTCCCCGAGGAGGTGCGCGACAAGATGACGTTCCACCTGGCCGCCACGATCGCCGACGTGCTCACCCCGGCCCTGACCGGGGCGGGCACGGCGACCGATGAGGCCGATGAGGCCGATGAGGCCGAACAGGGCGAGCTTGTGGGCGCCGCCGCCTGAACGAGGCAAACTACACGGGTCGACGATCGGAGCGACTGATGGACGACAAGGAAATCGTGGCGAGGATCGACGCACTGGCGGCCGAAGAGCAGCGCCTGGAGGAGGCGCACGTCGGTGAGGGTCTCTCGGACGAGGAGCTGGCGCGCAAGCGGGAGCTCGAGGTGACGCTGGACCAGTTGTGGGACATGCTTCGCCAGCGGCGGGCCAAGCGCCACGCCGGCCAGGACCCGGAAGCGGCGCAGGTTCGGCCGCCCGACACGGTCGAGCGGTACCTGCAGTAGGGGTCGCCAACTCGCGTCGCGAGGGTCAGCCCGCCGGCATCCTCCGATTCAGCACGGGCGCAAACAGCCCGGCCAGGCCGCGCACACCTCCGATGGTGACGTCCAGCCAGTCGAAGGAGTCGCGCCACACCGAGATCTGACCGTCGCGGACCACGAACCGGCCGTAGACCCAGAACCGGGCGGCGAAGCGCCGGAAGTTGAGCTCGTCCACCCGGTCCGTCAAGACGACGTCGCTGTCCGCGGCCACGTGGTTCAGGTGGACTTGGAACCCGAGCCGGCCGGGACGCAGGACGGGCCGGGCGATCGCTTCGAGGCGCTCGCGCCCGTGGACCGTCGGCAGCGACACGTTGATGTACGTCAGGTCGTCGGTGACGAGGCCGAGAGCCGTATCGAGGTCGTAGCCGGCCAAGGCCCGCAGGAAGTCGACCACCACGGTCGCCGGGTCAGGACTGGTGGGGGGACTGGTTGGAGATGTGTCCGTCGGCACGGCTCGTTCATTCTTGCCCGGGGCCGCCTCGGGTGCTTGCCCCGGCGCGCCGTGTCTGCATCCGAGCCCGCAGCGCCGGCAGAGCGGTCAGCACCGCGAGCGCGGCCAAGACCACGAGCGCGAGAAGGAAGAGCGCGGGGTAGGCGTCGAACCCGCGGTAGCTGAACGCGACGTCGTGGACGCCCGGCCCGACGACGACGCCGACCAGCGCGGGAGCGACCATGGCCGTGGGCTCCACTCGCCCGTTCACCGTCGCCGTCCAGCCCGGGTCGTACGACGCACTGAGGACGACGGTGGCCGACCGGTGCACGGCGACGACGGCGCGCACCCGCCCGGCGGCGACGTCGGCATCCTCGGTGAGCACGTCCCCGGGGGTCCCCCGTAGATCCGCCGGGTGGGCTGCTGTCGGGACCGGCGCCTCTTCGCCGTTGAACGCCACCGTCAGGTCGCGCCCGTCGGAAAGGAGGGGGGACTCCAGCAGCGGCACACTCTGCGATCCGACGTCGGCCCGCGTGGCGAGGAGCACTCCCGTCGTGTCGTACAGATGGACGTAGCCGGGGTCCGGAGCTGCCCACAGGCAGTACGGGCCCGAGCACCCGATTCGCCGTGCCGTCACCGGCGGCTTCCTGCTCTCGGGCAGGATGATGTAGCCCACGCCGAAGAGCGGGTAGTCGCCCGGGTTGCTCTCGTCGAACCAGTACTCGGGATCGGTCATGAGCGACGCCGTCCGCAGCGTGTAGCCGACCTCATCGATGTCCTGACTCTCCAGGTACTTGAAGACCGGCACGGCGCCGACCGTGAAGCTCATGCCCCAGTTCGTCGGGAGCCCCGCGTAGACTCGGCCCCGCGGATGCGCGCGCACGTAGGCCAATAGCTGGTCGATCTGGGGTTCCTGTTGGCGGTCGGCTGCCGCCTGCAGCGAGACGTTGACCCCATTTCCCGCGTCGTAATTACTCAGGGCGCTCCATGCAGGTGCCAGGACGAGGACAAGCGCGGCGACGCACAGCACGGAGATGAGCGCGCGCCCCGCGGGCTGCTCGAGCCGATTGCGCTGCGTCGTGCTCAGCCGGTCCGAGACGGCGCCCAGTGCGAACCGGCCGACGAAGACGAGGCCCACCCCGGCCAACAGCAGGCCCGAGAGCTGCACGCCAATCTGAAACCGTCGGATGAAGATGTCGCTGCTCCCGGGCACGACCGCGTAGAGCCCCCCGAAGGTCGTTCGCCCGAACGTCATGAGCAGCGTGACGACCCAGAGGCTCACTAGGGCCCGCCCGGCCGTGAAGGAACGCCAGCGCGAGAGGCACACCGCGAGGCCAACGCCGACGAGAAGGGTCACGACCGGGAGGAGGCGCCCGTTGTCGTAGAGCTTGCCTTCGAAGAGCCAGGCCAGCATCTGCTTGGCTCCGTAGCCGTTCTCGAGCCCAGAACCCGAGAGCACCTGATTGCGCGCGGCCCAGTGGGACTGGGCGAGCAGCGGCACGATCACCCATGCCGAGGCCAGCAGGGCAGCGACGCCGACCAACAGGGCGCGGCCCAGCCGGCGCCACACGTCGGACGGCACGATGAAGGGCCAGACCACGAGGGGGACGAACGCGAGATACCCCGTCTCGAAGTGGAGCGCCACCGTGAGCATGATGAAGAGGACGGCCGGCAGGATGGCGCGGCGGGTCGACGACAGGGCGCGGTAGGTGAAGCCCCACGCGAGGGGCAGCGTCCACGAAGCCCACAGCTGCGTCCACACCCCATAACCGCGCCAGATGTAGGCCTCGGACTCGTACCCGATTCCGGCGACCGATGCGAGGAAGGGCGACATGGCCGCGGCCGTGGCAGCCGTCCACCGACCGAGTCCGAACAGTCGTCCGCACCAGTACACGGTCAGCGGCCACAGGGTGATGAGCAAATAGGTGGACCAGCGGAACACCGAGTTGGGGTCGATCACCGTGCCGAAGAGGCCGGCGGTCATCGCGGGCAGGCTCTGGTAGTGCAGGAACTGTGGCGACCCGAGCCCGAGATACGGAAACCAGCTCGTGAGGGGAAGGTGACCTTCTGAGATGCGGGTCGAGGCGAACCGCACCATCTGCTCGTGCACGGAGCTGTCGTCGAGATACGGAACGGCTCTCAGCTCGGCGCGCAGTTCCCACAGCCCCCACGCCACGGCGAGGGCGACGAGGAACCACGGCCCCCCTCGAGCCCACAGGATGTTCTCCCGGGTCAGCGGGGTCGCGCCGGCATGAGCTTGCGCAGCCGGAGCTGCTGGCGCTGCCTGGGGCGAGCCGAGCGTCGCACGTCGTGTTCGCACCGCCACGCACGTATGTTCTCAAAACCCCACCCACCGAGGGTCCGCAGCCCCTCGTGCTGGCACGGGTATTCACGCCTGCCTCCAGCGAGCGACCTTCAAGTGACCTTCCCGTCGGTAACATCGGCCGGCGTCCGGGGCTGTAGCTCAGTGGTCAGAGCAGAGGACTCATAATCCTTGGGTCGTGGGTTCGATCCCCACCAGCCCTACGACATCTAAACGGCCGAGTGACCCGAGACGCTGCGCCGGTCCGAGCGCCCGACGGCAGGGGCAGCTACGCGGCAGCCAGCCGGTTCACTCTTCGCGATCGGACTCCGCCCAGGCGATCGCTCCACCCGCGAGGTTCTCGGTGGTCCACCCCGCCTCGGTGAGCGCGGCGGCGGCCGTGGCGGAACGAGATCCGGCGGCACAGGCCACCACGACAGTGCGGTCCTTCGGCACTTCGCCGAGCCGGTCTCCGAGCTGGCCCAGGGGAATGTTGACGCCGATCGGATAGGCCCATGCCGCGACCTCGTCGGGTTCCCTTACATCGAGAAGGAAGACGTCTTCGCCCCGGGCCAGCCGCTCTTTGATCTGCTCGGGCGTCACCTCTTCGTAGGGCATGGCCGCCAGGCTAGACAGCCTTCCGCGCCGATACCGGATGGAACCCGCCGGTACGCTTGACCAATGGTCCTGCCGCGGAAGTTCCTCAACGACGACGAGGAGCTTTTGGCTGAGCTGCGCCCGCACTGGATCTTCATGTTCGGTCCCCTCTTCAGCTCCATCGGGGTCTGGGCGGCGATCATCGCCCTGCTCATCGTCTGGCAGAACCCCCCGGGGTGGACGAGCTACCCGCTGCTGTTCATCGCGTTGGTCCCGGGTCTGTGGCTGCTCGGACGGTTCCTACGTTGGCGTTCTTACGTGATCGCCCTGACTTCGACACGGATCCTCGTCCGCCAGGGCATCATGGGTCGAGACACGGTCCAGCTGCGCCTCCAGCGCGTCGCGGAAGTGAACGTCTCGCAGACGTTGATCGAGCGTCTGATCGGCACCGGCCAGGTCATCATCGACGTCCAGGGCGAGGACGATTCGCTCACACTCCAATTCGTCCGCAAACCGGTCGTCGTCCAACGCGTGATCAACTCGCAGATCAACGAGATCGTGGGCGGCGGTTCACGCGCGCCGATCCCCACCTATATGCGCCCCACCGACGCCGGTCACCGACGCACCAGAAGATACGAGGACGCGGGCGACGACGAGGACGACGACCAGTACGACGACAACTACGACTACGACCACAACGCGAACCACTACACAAACCGGAACGAAGAACACGAAGACGAGACCCCACCCCTTGGGATGACGGCCCCGACCGACCCGCACCCTGCCGACGGTTCCGCCCCAAGAGCGGCACCGCCTGGCACCCCCTTCGAGATCCGAGACCGACTCATCGAGCTCGACGACCTCCGTCGACGCGGCATCCTCACGGAGGAGGAGTTCGCGGCGAAGAAGAGCGAGCTTCTGAACCGGATCTAAAAGCAGCCTGCGCTCCACCGGGGACTACCGTTGACCGGGTGAGCCCGACTCGATACAGGTGCGACGGTTGCGGCAATCTCACCCGCTTCGACGTCACTGTCTCGCAGCAGACCAAGTCCTTCCACCATTACACGGTTGGAGGCGAGCTGGTCATCGAGGACGAGGAGGTGCTCTCCCGTGACGTCGACAGCGTGGTGTGCCGTTGGTGTGGTCACGGGCGGGCCGTCGTCGAGATCGAGGCCGACGAGCACACCGAGCCCGGCTCGTCGTCGAAGGTCTCATGAGCGAGCCCCCAGCGGAGATCCTGCGCCGGCTCCGCCCCATTCCCACCTACGCGGACCACCCCACGACCACGCCCCACGACATCGTGGGGGTGGACCCCGCCGGCTCCGGGTGCACGCTGAACCTGGTGGGGGCCACCGAGCCGGTCCTTCTCCTCTTCCTCTCGGCGGGTTGCGTCGGGTGCCGCGATCTGTGGCAGGGCCTCGGAGAGTTGCACGCCGGCCTCGGGAGTGCGTGTCGACTCGCCGTCGTCACGAAGAGCCCGGGCGACGAGGATCCCCAGGCGATCGCGGCGCTAGCGGGTGAAGATCCGGCCCGGCTCGGGTTCGCGGTCGTGATGAGCACGGCGGCCCACCGCGACTACCGGGTCGGGGGGCCGCCGTTCATGGTGGTGGCGGACGCCCACTCGGTGCGCACCGAGGGCGTCGCCTGGGGAATCGACCAGACGCTGCACTCCGCTCTCGACGCTCTGTGAGCCTCCTCGATCGTCCTGCTGCAGCGCAGGCCCTCCGGTGTGTCACACCTCTTCGTCACCATGTTCCAGAAGAGAGAGGGTCATCATCATGCCGACGCCCAGGGACATCGACACGAACACCGGCACGAGTGCGAACACCGAGCACGAAGACCTCGTCATCGACTGCGATCGGTGTGTACTCCAAGACACCGACGCGTGTGACGACTGCGTCGTTAGCTTCGTGCTCGGACGCGAGGCCGACGACGCCATCGTCATCGACGCTGAGGAAGCTCGTGCCATGCGCATGCTCGAGCGCGCCGGGCTCGTCCCCACCCTGCGCTTTAGCGACCGGGCCGGGTAGGGGCGCGGGGCCGCTCGGTCCGGCTCAACCGGCTGACATGGCCGGGCCGTCCAACCCGGACTCCCTGTCGCCATCAGACGTCTTGGTTTTCCGCGCCCGCCCGGCTGTTCTGGCCGGGGCCAGGTGCCCGACGTGACGACGCGCCATCTGCTCGTCACAAACGATTTCCCCCCGAAGGTGGGTGGCATCCAGAACTACCTTTGGGATCTCTGGAGCCGGCTCGATCCGTCCTCGTTCGTCGTGTTGACCGCATCATCGGACCCGCAGGCGGCCGCCTTCGACGCGGTGCAGGCCGCACGCGGCGTTCGCATCGAGCGGGTGCGCGGGCCGGTCCTCTACTTCCCGACGGTTGGTACCCTCGCGACGGTACGGCGCTGCGTCACTGAACATGCCATCGACCTCGTGTTGTTCGATCCGGCCCTCCCACTTGGTTTGATCGGTCGGCATCTCGATCTCCCCTACGGCGTCGTGCTCCACGGTGCCGAGGTTGTCGTGCCGGCGCGTCTTCCTGTCGCACGCACGGCGTTGGCACATGTCCTCGAAGGCGCGAGCCTCGTCATCTCCGCGGGTGCCTACCCCGTCGCGGAGGTCTGTGCCGTCACTGACGGCATCACGGCGCCAACGATCGAAGTCCCACCCGGGGTGGACGTTGCTGCCATCACACCCTTCGGCGCAGCGGAGCGGCGGTCCACGCGGGTTCGACTCGGTCTTCCCCCGCGCGGACCTCTGGTGGTGAGCTTGAGTCGCCTGGTGCCGCGCAAGGGAATGGACGTCCTGGTTGAGGCAGCGAACAGGCTCGCTCCTTCGTTTCCCGATCTGGTAGTGGCCATCGGAGGCGAAGGCCGGGAGCTCGGCCACCTCAGGCGGCTCGCGGCCGGGAGCCCGGTGACGGTCGAACTCCTGGGCCGGGTGAGTGACGAGGACCGTGCTGCGCTCTTGGGAGCTGCGGACCTGTTCGTGATGGCCTGCCACAACCGCTGGTTCGGCCTTGAGCAGGAAGGCTTCGGCATCGTGTTCCTCGAGGCCGCCGCAGCGGGCGTGCCCCAGGTCGCCGGAAACAGCGGTGGTGCTCCCGATGCGGTCGTCGACGGGATCACCGGGCTGGTCGTCGACGCACCGCGGAACCCGGGCGCCGTCGCCGAGGCGATGCGGGCGTTGCTCGCCGACCCCATGCAACGCCGCAGGATGGGCCGGGCGGCCCGGGCCCGGGTGCAGGAATCCTTCGACAACGACGTTCTCGCTTCTAGGCTGGCCGATGCGCTGGTGACGGTGGCCTGACAGTGGCAATCTGACGCGCCGCCGGGCGACGTGGAGACGACACCCGACGAGGGGACCACCCGGAAGACGGCGAGAACTCGGGAAGACGGCGAGAACACAGGAAGGAAGCAGCAAGGTGGCCGATCAAGCCACAGAGCACATGTCCGTAGCGGCAACCCCTGAGCAGTGCTTCGCGGTCGCCGCGGACCTGGACCGCTATCCGGAATGGGCCGCCGACATCAAGGAAGTGGAGGTCAAAGAGCGAGACGAGCAGGGCCGGCCGCTCCTCGTGACGTTCCGCGCCGCTGCCTTCGGCCGCAGTACCGGTTACACCTTGGCCTACGACTTCTCCGACGCGCCGCATTCGCTCTCGTGGAAGCTGACGCAGGGCGACATCACCACGAAGCTCGACGGGAGCTATGTCTTCGATCCCGGTGAGGGGGGCGGTACAGACGTGACCTACCACCTGGAGGTGGAGTTGCGTGTGCCCATTCCGGGCTTCATCAAGATGCGAGCTCAGAGCCGGATCATGTCGACGGCCATGCGGGAGCTGAAGGCGCGGGTCGAGTCCACCACGTGAGCCAGGCCGCCGACCCGCCGGGTGACCCCGGCGTGGCCTACGGAATCGACATCGGTGGGACCAAAGTGCTTGGGGTCGCGCTCGACCGGGCCGACCAGGTCGTGGCCGAGGCCCGGGCACCTACCCCCCGGGGAGCCGCTCGTATCACCGCCGGCGACGTTGCCGATGCGGTGGCCACGGTCGTGGCGGAGCTCACCACCGCGCTCGAGGGGAGGTCGATGGGCGACCCGGCACCGGTAGGTGTCGGTGCTCCCGGAATGGTGGACCGCAACGGACACCTCCGCTTCGCACCGAATCTGCCGGAGGCGCAGGGCGTGGACTGGGCCGAACTGATTGGGGCCCGCTTGGGCGGACACACGGTCGTCGTAGAGAACGACGCAAACTTCGCGGTGCTGGCCGAATACAGGCTGGGCGCGGCACGCGGGTACCGCCACGTCCTGATGGTCACGCTGGGAACCGGCATCGGTGGGGGCATCGTCGTCGACGGGCGGCTGGAGGTCGGGTCCGCCGGTTTCGCCGGAGAGATCGGCCACATGGTGGTCGATCCGGCCGGTCCGCCTTGTCCATGTGGCCGGCGCGGGTGCTGGGAGCGTTTCGCATCCGGAGCGGGCCTCGGCGTGCGGGCCCGTGAGGCAGCGTTGGCCGGGCGGCTGGTCGAAGTGGTCAAGATCGCCGGAGGCGATCCTGAGAGCGTCCGCGGCGAGGACGTGTCCGCCGCTGCGGCGGCCGGTGACCCCGACGCCCGCCGGGTGATCGAAGAAGTCGGGTGGTGGCTCGGGTTCGGCCTGGCCAATCTGGCCTGCGTGCTCGACCCGGAGTGCTTCGTGCTGGGGGGCGGGCTGGTTCGAGCCGGCGACCTCCTACTCGACTCGGCGCGGTCGACGTTTGCCGAGCTGGTCGAGGGCGGCAACCGCCGCCCCGGCGCGGCAATCGTCCCCGCCGCGTTCGACGAGCGGGCCGGAGCTGTCGGAGGGGCCCTGGCGGCCCGCCAGGGCGGGTTGTGGTGAGGCCGTGGCTCGGTGATGCGGTAGTGAGCGTTGCGGTGATCCCGTGGTGATTCGGACCGGAGTCGTGCTCCCGACCTTCCGTGACACGCCCGAGGCCGCGTTCGCCGCGGCGGAGACGGCCATCGCTGCCGGTGTTGATGGGGTGTTCTGCTACGACCACATCTGGCCCCTGGGAGAACCCGACCGACCGGCACTGGCACCCTTCCCCCTCCTCGCCGCGCTGGCTACCCGGCTCATCCCCAAGGGAGGCGCGGTCGGGGGACCCTTCCTCGGCACGCTGGTGGCGCGCGTCGGCCTCGTCCCACCCACCGTGCTCGAAAGCCAGTTCGTGGCCCTCGAGGCGGTCGCACCGGGACGAGTGATTGCGGGCCTGGGCACCGGCGACCACCTCAGCGAGGCGGAGAACCGCGCCTACGGCATCCCGTATCCGACCGCAGGCGAGCGCCGAGCCGAGATGGTGGCTCTCGCGCGCACGCTGCGGGCCAGGGGTCTGCCGGTTTGGCTGGCCGGCGGTGCGGCCGCCCGGGTGGAGGAGCCGCTGGCCGCTGGCGCCGCCCTCAATGTCTGGGATCTCCCTCCCGCCGTCGTCGCGGAACGCACCCGGGCACACAACGGGCTCGAGGTGACCTGGGCCGGGCCGCCGCCCCAATCTCCCTTAGCCGGAACGCTGGCGGCGCTCACCGGAGCCGGTGCCACGTGGGCCGTCTTCGGTTGGCCGGTGGACGTGGAAGAGCTCGTGGCCGCGGCGGGTGCGGTCGCGTGGGGTTGAGCGCCACGACGTTCCGACGGTGCGTCGGAGGATCGACCGGGAGACGCACGAGTCCGTCGTAGACTCTCACGATGGAGTTCCGCCGGATCAACGGGCTGCCGCCCTACGTCTTCGCCACGATCAACGACTTGAAGCTGTCGTCTCGGCGAGCAGGCCACGACGTCATCGATCTCGGTTTCGGCAACCCCGACCTGCCCTCGCCAGACGTGGCGGTGAGCAAGCTGGCTGAAGCCGCCAACAACCCGCGCAACCACCGCTACTCCGCTTCCCGCGGCATCCCCAAACTCCGCAGCGCCGTCGCCGACCTCTACCGGCGCAAATTCGCTGTCGAGCTCGACCCCGAATCGGAGGTGGTGACGACCATCGGCGCCAAGGAGGGTTTTTCGCACCTGATGTGGGTGCTGGTGGGCCCCGGGGACACCGCGCTCGTGCCGTCGCCGTCGTATCCCATTCACATCTGGGGCCCGCTCTTCGCCGGTGCCGACGTGCGCCAGATCCCGCTTCAAGGTCCCGTTGCAGACGCCGATGAGGCTGCTCCCGACCCCGGGGACACGTTCTTCGATGGCCTCATGCAGGCATGGGAGGAGTCATGGCCCAAGCCCAGGGTCATCGTCCTGTCCTTCCCTCACAACCCGACCACGGCCTGCGTCGACCTGTCCTTCATGGAGCGTCTGGTGGGATTCGCCCGCGAGCACGATGTCGTCCTGGTCCACGATTTCGCCTATGCGGACCTCGGCTTCGATGGCTACGCCCCGCCCTCGGTCCTTCAGGTGCCGGGCGCCAAGGACGTCGCGGTCGAGATCTACACAATGACGAAGTCATTCTCTATGGCGGGCTGGCGCGTCGGATTCGTCGTGGGCAACGCGGAGATCGTCCAGGCCCTTACGAAGCTCAAGACCTACCTCGACTACGGCACCTTCCAGCCGATTCAGATCGCTGCCATCGTCGCCATGAACGAGTCGCCCAACTACCCGAATGAGGTCAACCGGATCTACCGGTCGCGTCGGGACACCTTGTGCGACGGACTCAACCGAATCGGGTGGCACCTCGAGGCGCCGAAGGGGACGATGTTCGTCTGGGCCCCGATCCCGGAGCCCTATCGCGAGATGGGCTCGCTCGAGTTCTCCAAGTACCTCGTCAACGAGGCCGACGTGGCCACCTCTCCCGGCGTCGGGTTCGGCCCGGGCGGTGACGGCCATGTCCGCTTTGCGCTCATTGAGAACGAGAAACGGATAAACCAAGCCGTCCGGAACCTGCGCACCGCGTTGACCAAGCTGGGGTAGAGCTCTACGGGCCCCCCAGGGGCTGAGCACCCTCGAGGGAGTGCTGCAGGCTCAGGCAAGTTCCAAGCTCAGGGGAGGCCTGCACCCGGAACGGCAGTCCGTACTCTCTCGAGAGCCCCGTCGCGGGCCGCCTTCGCCTCGACCGCGTGGCTTGTTGGTGCGGTCACGAGATAGAGCGTCTTGCGATCGTCGTCGCCCAGCATGCACGCGAAGCAGTTCATGGACGTCGCGACGCGCTCGAGGACCTGGCCCCCCTCGGCGACGCGGACACACTCGGCTGCAAGGGCGTTGGCTACCCAGACCGAATTGTCCTCGCAGAGGCAGATGCCGTCCGGCGCCACTCCGGGCGTCGACGCCCACTGTCGCCCGTTCGACAACGTGCCGTCGGGGGCGCGGTCGAATGCCTTCAGACCCCCACCCAGGCTCTCGGCCACGACGAGGGTGCCGCCGTCTTCGGTGATCACCATGCCGTTGGGGAAGTTGACGCCTGAAGCCGCCTCGGAGCTCGAGCCGTCGGGGTCGACTCGGATGACGGATGTGGGGCCGATCGCGCTGGGTGGGGTGCTCCCGTCGTAGAGGCCGTCGAGGTCGAATCCGAAGTTGCCGACGTAGGCCTGGCCGTTGGACGCCACGACCATGTCGTTGGCGTGCCAGGTCGCCCAGGGCTTGAGGTCACCGTGGCGCACGAGAGTGCCGTCGTGTTCCTGCCGCATCACGCTGCGGTCGAGCCGGGACACGATGAGGAGTCTCCCGTCCGGTAACCAACCCAGCCCGGCGGACTCCCAGTCGAATTCGGCCTCGGCCTTCCGCTCGCCGTCCGGTGAGACGGAGAACACCGCATGGTCGAAGAAGTCCGAGTACCAAAGGCGACCTTCGTGCCAGCGCGGGCACTCCCCAAAGTAGAGACCGGAGACGAAGGGCTCGGCGGTCAAGGTCTCGGTCACGGCACTCCTCCCGATGTTCCCCTGGTCACGTTCTTCTTGCGGCCCCGAAGTTCAGCACACCCGACCCCGCGGGCGCGGGGCCACCGCGGAAGGTACGTTTGGGCGCGTGGCGTATTGGGTGCTGAAGGTGATCCTCACCCCGATCTTCCTCGTTCTTTGGCGCGTCAAAGTCGAAGGGAGGGAGAACATCCCCAAGCACGGCCCGGCGGTGCTGGCGGCGAACCACCAGTCCTTCTGCGACTCCTTCTTCATCCCACTCGTCGTCGCCCGCAAGGTGACCTTCCTGGCCAAGGCCGAGTACTTCGACTCCTGGAAGACGGCGTGGTTCTTCCGGGCCGCGGGGCAGATTCCGATCCGCCGCACCGGGGGAAGTGCGTCCGAACGGGCGCTCGAGACGGCCCGCAGCGATGTCTTGGGCAAGGGAAAGATCCTCGGCCTCTACCCTGAGGGCACCCGGTCTCTCGACCAGTACGTGCACCGGGGTCGGACCGGGGTGACCCGACTTTCGAGAGAGTGCGGCGTCCCGGTGATCCCGGTCGGTGTCATCGGGACCGTCGATGTGCAGCCGGTCAATTCCAACATGATGCGGCCGTTCAAGACGGTGACGATTCGGTTCGGCGCACCGATGCAGATGGACCCGCCTGAGGACCCGGCGCACCCGCTCGTGAACCACGACCACACCCTGTGTAGGGAGTTCACAGACGAGCTCATGCACGAGATCGCCCGTCTCTCTGAGCGCGAGTACGTCGACGAATACGTTCCGTCCCGGTCGGCGGCAGCCTGAGCCGAATTGGTTCACCCCGAGCGCAGAGAATTCGCAGTCCAGGCGCTTGGGAAGCACTCGTCGCTCCTTCGAAACAGAGCGTTCACATTGACCGCGTAACGTTCTGGGTGATGGCCGGTTACGTCGTGAAGATAGGACTGCCGGATCGGCCCGGAGCGCTCGGGCTGGTGGCCAGCCGGATTGGTGCCGTCGGGGGCGACATCGTGGCGATCAACATCTTGGAACGAGACGATGGGCAGGCGATCGACGAGTTCGTGATTGAGATCGGAGGCCAACATCTGATCGACTTGCTGCGCAACGAGATCCACGAAGTTGACGGCGTCTCTGTTCTCGACATCCGAGCTGCGGACCCTACGACGACGGCGGGCTGACGCCTCGTTAGTGCTGTCGGACGTCGGCATCCGCCCGAACCGGGGGTCGCAGAAGTAAACCTTGGACACCGGTCTCGAACGCGGACTCTTGGGCTGGTAGTGGCGCAGAGTGCCGTTGGTGGCGTTCTGGGGCAGTCCCCTGGACACCGAGGAACGCAGGGAACTCATTCGGACATGGACTCGAATCCAGGACGTGCCCCTGCGATCTGTCCGGTCTGACGGACCCTCGTCAGGCTTCCTCACGGGGCGGGGTCAACCGATCAATTCAAGAGCACCAGTCGTGAGCTGTGGCTAGCGTCCCAAACACATGCGCCGTAATGCGACAGTCGTAGGGTTGGTGCTGCTCACTGCGAGTGGATTGAGCGGCTGTGCGTCCGCACACCACCATCTGTCGGGTCAACCCACTGCCGCGTCTCGGTCCATTTCGAGATCAACCTCAACGACGACGCCAGCGCGATCGAGCTCCGAGTGCGCGTCGTTCAACCCCGGACCTCCGTTTGCCCAACCCTCACTTCGACTCGCTCCGCTTCTGCTCACGGACGCTGACGCTGCTGCTGCAGGTTTCGCTGGGTCGAGCCCGTCCGGAATCGTCGGACCTCTCGGTGACTTCAACTCAGCAGCTCCACGCACGATCCCGTTCGATGGGGTCAGTTTCTATGACACCGGAAACCCATCCTCATACCATGAACCCGTCTACTTCGGGCGAGGTCTTGAGGAGATGCTCGCTGAGGAAACCTCGGCACAATCTGCGGACGCGCTCGCCGCGAAGCTGGCCACTGTAAACGTGAGATGCGACCCCGGGACGGCACTTGTCGCGCTCCCAGGGACCGAGCCGAACGTCAACGCAAGAGTGTCCACTGGCGCCACATACTCGTCCGCAATCGCGTACGCAACAAAGGGTCCCTATGTTGTGCAACTGACGTGGGCAACTTCGTCGGGACCACCGGGAACACCGATGCCCACCCTTGCCCCATTACCCACCGCCGCAGACATGGCATCGGTTACGAACGCCGCACTCGCTCACCTACCGTCATGAAGCCGGTGGGACCCCATCCACTCGCGATCGACCTGCCGCACCCAGGCTCTACCTGATTGCTCCCCATAAAGGGGTCCCTATGGTGTCGATTCGGGGGTAGCCCGAGGAAGTCTCAACTACCCGATGTTCTGGGGCAGGACCGTCCGACTGATAAGCAGTCGCTGATCCAGAGTGTCGCCGTTTGCTTCTTGATAGACAAGCGCGGTGATCAAGCTCACGTTTGCTGTCAGGCGACGGACGGACATCGACCCGGCCGAGTTTCACCGCTATTGGCGCGATCAGCATGGGCCGTTGGTCCGGTCGCTCCAGCCGGCGCTCGGAATCCGCCGTTACGTGCAGACGCACCGCATGGAGACACCATTCAACGAGGTGCTTCGAGTCAGTCGGGGAGCACTTGAGCCCTTCGACGGAGTGGCCGAACTGTGGTGGGACGACCTCGACGCTCTCGTTGCGGCAACCTCGTCGTCGGGGGGGTCTGCCGCGGGTCAGATACTGCTTGAGGACGAAACGAAGTTCATCGATCTTGAACGATCAGCCCTATGGCTCGGGCACGAAATCGAGATCATTCCCTTGGTATCAAGCCCCGAGTAGCACTAGGCAATCGGGCAACGCCTCAGCGACGGCTTTGCTCGTTAGAGCAGAGAAGCCAGATACCCTCCTGCGGCAAGCCTCTCCCTTGCTCACACAATGTGCGGAGTTCACGGATATACGTAGGCGCTCCCGTGGATTCAGCATTGTTTCGGGGGGATTCGGGAGGTGGTTTCTCGTGCGTCGACTCTTCTTGATACCAGTCATGCTGGCGGCTGCAACCTGTGTGGCAATGATCCCGGCGACCGGGGCGTCAGCGAAGCCGCCGGTTCTGGCGATCACGGGGATCGTCGGCAGCAGCACAGGCTCCATCGGATCCTTCTGCGAGTTCGGCTTCGTCGTGACCTACTCGGGCCATGCGAAACATGGCGACAGGGTGGTTTGGACCTTTCTGCATGCTGACGGTTCGAAAGTATTCGGCGGGGCCCCACCTTCGGAGCCGCTCGGTCCAAGTCCCTTCACTACCAACGGCCTCGCGGTAACTCAAGGGACGAACCCCAGCATGCCCGCGGGGAGCTACATATTCGACATGCAACTCCTCGCCAACGGCAGCGTGGTATCCGAGCAACACACGAGCCCGTTCACAATGAGTGGATTGCCGGCCCCATCAGGCTGCCCCCCCGTGGGACAGCTCGCCACATACCCGTAGACAAGACAGCTGGCCGCGTCGCACGATCACGATCAGGTGGCGGCCGAGATCGGGCGAGCTATTGCCGAGGGAGATGCGGGCCCTAGCGACCGGCGTCCTTGGCCGGTCCCACCTACCCGGTGTTCGAGGGCAGTTGAATTACGACGACGGCGGGCTGACTAAATAGGCGCACACGTGCGCACCGTCCATGATGTGCGCCACCCTGCGTACGTCTGCGCCCGGAAGAGCTTCACGAATGAACGCGAGCTCGCTCGTACAGGCCTGGGAGAAACCGTGCGCGACGGTGAGGATGGCGCAGTTGTGCTCGGTGATGCGCCAGCTGCCGTCGGGTAGTCGTTCGGCCTCGGCAAGGTATCCGTCCTCGTCGAGGATCGACGTGAGCGCTCTGACCTGCTCGTCGAAGGAGAGCCCGCTCGTGCGGGGAAGCGCTCCTGCGACCCGGCGGCGCCGGCGCTGCTCGAAGAGCTCGTCGACCCGTGCCGCATCCGGACCGCCCAGGTAGCCGAGGAGCTCGGTTGTCAGGTCGCCGTAGCGCTTGGGGTACAACGCCTCGGCGGCCGTGGTGAGCTCGTACAGATGCCGCCGACGGCCTCGGCGCGGCCCCTCGAGGGCGGCCTGCTGGTGCTGGAGCAGTCCGTCGTCTTCCAGGCGTGACAGCTGCTGGCGCACGGCGGCGGCGGTCAGTGAGAGCGCGGTTGCCACCTCGGAGGCATCGAGCGGGCCTTGCCGCTTCAGGAGGTTGAGGATGGCCCGTCGAGTGGTCGGCAACTGCTCGATCGGAGACTGGTCGACCGCAGGCGTCGGTGGTACGACCTTGGGTGTCACAAGAGGACCACCGTAGTCACGGCAGGATCAGGTGGACGTCGCCGAACTCGTGCCAGAGGTAGCCCTCCTCGAGCGCCGCTGCATAGGAGGCCTCGAGCAGGGGTCGACCCGCGATGGCCTCGAGCATGGCCAGGTGCGACGCCTCAGGCTCGTGCCAACCCGTGAGAAACCCGTCAATGGAGCGGACCGGTCGGTCAGGCGACACGACGGTCTCGGTCCAGCCCTCGCTCGGGTGGATGTGACCGTGCCCGTCCACGACGGACTCGAGTGCGCGGACCACTGTCGTCCCGATACCGATGACGCGCCCGCCGGAACGGCGGGTGTCGTTTATCCGGTGGGCGGTCGGAAGCGTCACCCGGAAGTACTCCGCATAGGGCGGCTCGTTGGCCTCGAGTGAGGCCACACCTGTGTGCAACAACAGGGGAACGACGCCGACCCCCTTCGCGACGAGGCGGGTCAGCACCTCGGACGTGAACGGTCGTCCGGCGCTGGGCATCTCGGCGGAACCGGGCTCGTTGGCGTAGACGTTCTGGTAGGCCGAGATGGGGTAACTGCCGCTGACGTAGCCGTAGCGGATAGGCCGCCCGTAGCGGGCAAGGTACCGAAGGAGCGGCTCGGACGTCTCAATGCGGCTGACCCAGAGCCGCACACCCCTCCCACCGGGGCCCGGAGAGTAGGGAGCCAACAGGAAAACGTGATTTCCTTCGGGCAGCTGAATCGACGTGCCAGCCGACTGGGTGAGATCGGCTTGCCCGTCCCGGCGGACCTCGACGGTCCAGAGACCGGCAGGGAGCCGGGTGGACAGGTGCACCTGGACGGTGCCGCCATCCGGTGCGGCGCCGTCGAGCTCAGCCGCCAACGTGCTCGACGTGTTGAGGACGATCAGGTCTCCCTCGTTCAGGAATCGTGGAAGTTCCGAGAAGTGAGTATGGACGATGGATCCGTCGTGCTTCGTCGCTACCATCATGCGGACGGCGTCGCGGGTCATGCCCCGGGCCTCGGGGGGCGAGGGCGCCTCGAGCTGCGGCGGCAAGCTGAAGGAGAGCGGCTGCAGCTCGGGGAGACGGGCTGGCGCGTCCGTTCCGAGCAATGTCGACGTCGCAATCGACGGAGCGAATGATGGTGAGGTCTCCGTCGTCGCCGGCGGGCTCACGCCACCGCTCCGGTCGGCGCGAGTTCTGAGGCCCGGTAACGCCCGCTCGGGCGCGTGCTGCCGATCAACTCCAAGAACGCTGGAACGACGCTGGTGGGTTCGGGCCGGTCCGAGATGTCTTCGCCGGGAAAGGCCGCTTGGTGCATCGCGGTGCGCAGGTCGCCCGGGTCGACGGACCAGACGGTCAAGGGCGAGAATTCGACGGCGAGCACGGCCCCGAGGTGCTCGAGCGCTGTCTTACCCGCGCCGTAGCCGCCCCAGCCCTCGTATGCCTCCACCGCGGCGTCCGAGGTGACGTTGAGGACGCGCGGGTGTGGCGAGTCCAACAGGAGGGGGAGCGCGTCTTGAATCAATCCGAGCGGCGCGATCACGTTGACCTCGAAGGCGTCGCGCAGATCGCCCAGCGGGTAGTCGGCCAGCGACGGAAGGGGCGCCGCACCCAGCGTCCCCGCGTTGTTCACCACCAGATCGAGCCCGCCCAGCTCGAACGCGGCTGCGGTGAGGTCGTGCCGGTGGTCGGCATCGGCAATGTCGCCCGGTACCGCGACGACCTCGCCGGCGGCTGCAACGTCGCGCATGCGGGCGGCAGCCTGCTCGAGCGCCTCGTCGTCGCGGGCGTCGATCACCAGCGACCAGCCGGATCGGGCGAGCCCCGTCGCCACTGCCTCCCCGAGCCCTCGGGATGCCCCCGTCACGATCGCCACGCTCATGGCTGCCCACCTTTCTGGACGATGGGTTCGCCCCTGGCTCAATATAACAAGGCTTTCCTTGCTTTATTCCTCCGGTCGGAAGCTGTTCGGGCCGCTCAATTCGGTCCTGTCAGCCCTGGGTGGTCACGGAAATGCTGCGTGGGCTGGGACTTTCGTCGGGCGGGTTCTCGTTCTCATCCTGCGGAAGCCTCGTCGCGTTGCATGCCGATGCCCAAGGGGCCGTGGCCTACCCAATCGCCCAGCCGGTCGACCTCTCAACAGCCCGGTGCCATACCGCGTGGCCGACGTCGGCGAGCTCTGGCGGGAGGCGCGGTTCGAACACGGCCTCGGCCTGCCACAACTCGGCCAGCTCGTCCAGTGACGACCACACCCCCTCGGCGAGGCCGGCCAGCGTGGCCGCGCCGAGCGCGGTGGACTCGAGCGAGCGGGGCCGCGCCACCGGCATGCGGCTCTGTTCGGCTTGCAGCTCGAGGAGAAGGTCCATGGCGGCGGCGCCCCCGTCCGCCCGCAGCGAGGACAGCGGGTGTTCCGAGACAGCGGCCATGGCGTCGGTCATGTCGCGCACTTGGAACGCCATCGCCTCGACGCACGCCCGCGCCAGCTGCGCCCGGCCGGCGCCCCGGGTGATGCCGGTGATGATGCCGCGGGCATCAGGGTCCCACCACGGGCTGCCGAGGCCCGTGAGCGCCGGCACAAAGGTCACGCCGCCGCTGTCGGGCACCGAGGCGGCGAGCGGCCCGATCTCCGGCGCTTCCCCGATGATGCCGAGGCCGTCGCGTAGCCACTGGATGGCCGCGCCCGAGACGAAGGTCGACCCCTCGAGCGCGTACGCCACGGCGCCTCGGGCGGGGTCGCTATGGGACCCGAGGTCCCACCCGCAGCTGACCGTGAGTCCATCGGGCGCGGCGGGCCGGTCGGCTCCCACGTTGGCCAGCGCGAAGCTGCCCGTGCCGTAGGTGACCTTCACCATGCCGGGATCGAAGCAGGCTTGACCGAACAGCGCGGCCTGCTGATCGCCGAGGATGGCGGCGACCGGCACGCCGTGGAGTACGTCGGCCGCAGCGCCGAGGTCGCTCAGTGCGGAGGTGCCGAAGCGGCCCGCTGAGGGTCGCACCTCCGGGAGGGTGTGCGGCGGCACGCCGAAGAGGTCGCACAGCTCACGTGACCAAGAGCGGGTGGCCGTATCGAGCACGAGCGTGCGGCTGGCGTTGGATGGGTCGGTCGCGTAGGCGCCGCCGTGGGACCCACCGGTGAGGTTCCACAACACCCAGGTGTCGACGGTGCAGAACGAGAGGTCGGGGTCGTCGGGTGCGAGGGTCAGGTCTCCCTCGCGCAGGAGCCAGGCGGCTTTCGTCGCGCTGAAGTAGGGATCGAGGACGAGTCCTGTCCGTTCGCGCACGAGGGGAAGGTGACCGGCTTCGCGCAGTGCGGCGCAGAGGTCGGCCGTGCGGCGATCCTGCCAGACGATGGCTCGATGCAGTGGCCGGCCGTCGGCGCGGTCGAACGCGACGAGGGTCTCGCGTTGGTTGGTGATGCCGATGGCGGCGACGGTGGCTCCTGTTTCGGCGAGACGGGTGCCCAGCTCGGCCAGGGTGGTGCGCACGGCATCCCAGATCTCGGCGGGGTCGTGCTCGACCCAGCCCGGCCGCGGGAAGTACTGGGTCAGCTCGCGGTAGGCCACGTCGGTCACCCGGGCGTGCTCGTCGACGGCCAGGGCCCGGACGCCGGTCGTCCCGGCATCAATGGCGACGACGGTCGTGGTGGGCGTGTTCGCTGTGGGCGGCACGGTGGGCCGACGCTAACGGAGCCGCCGGGAAGGAAAGGGGCCTGCCTTGGACGACACCATGGGGAGCTCTTGCAGGGTGCGCGGTTTTGAAGGGCGGCCCGCGGTGTTTGACCCGCGGTGTTTGAAGGAACAGCGCTGGCGGCGGTCGGCAGACGCACCCTCAGCGGCGGGCATATGTCTCTCAGAACTATTCACGGTCCCGTTTACAGTTCTGGGCGGGATAACCGAGTGCCGGAACGGCCGACGCGCAAACCATCGCGAACGGCCCATGACCTGGGGGGACACGCGAGAAGTTTCGTTGACAAGGACGTAACTACAGTGGTGTAATGACCACAGCATCTCGCGTCTCAGGAGAGAGCAATCCACTATATATTGTGGTTTGGAAAGTCTCGTCCCTCCTCTGAGCGTCAGATCCGAACACGTGCCGGGACACACCCATCCACTACGACGAGTGGGCGGTTGTGGCGCCGGCACGGCGCAGTCAGAGCGACCTACCCCAGCACGAGAAGCCGAAGAGAAGCCAGAGGAGGACCAGAGCGCCATGGCCATCGCCCCCCAGCGATCCGAAATCGGCATCCGCCGGCACTTCACCGCCGAAGGCGTGCACCCCTACGACGAGGTGCGTTGGGAACGGCGCGATGCCCGCATCACCAACGTGCGCGACGGCAGCGTGGCCTTCGAACAGCCGGGCGTCGAGGTGCCCGAGTTCTGGAGCGTCAACGCCACGAACATCTTGGCGCAGAAGTACTTCCGGGGGACGTTGGGAACCGATGAGCGCGAGTGGTCGTTGCGCCAGGTGGCCGACCGGGTGGCCGACACGCTGACGGCTTGGGGCAGCAAGGACGGCTACTTCGTCGACGACGAGGAGGCTCTGGTCTTCAACCACGAGCTCAAGCACCTCATCATCCATCAGAAGGCAGCCTTCAATTCGCCCGTTTGGTTCAACATCGGGGTGCACGGCGTGCCGCAGCAAGGCTCGGCGTGTTTCATCCTCTCGGTCGAGGACACGATGGACTCCATCCTCAACTGGTACGTGGAGGAGGGCATCATCTTCAAAGGCGGCTCCGGTGCCGGCGTCAACCTGTCACGCATCCGCTCGTCGCAGGAGCTGCTGAAGGGGGGCGGCACGGCGTCGGGTCCGGTCAGCTTCATGCGCGGTGCCGACGCGTCGGCGGGGACGATCAAGTCCGGGGGCAAGACGCGGCGCGCCGCCAAGATGGTCATTCTCGACGCCGACCACCCCGACGTCGAGGACTTCATCTGGTGCAAGGCGATCGAGGAGCGCAAGGCGCGTGTACTGCGCGACGCCGGCTTCGACATGGATCTCGACGGGGCGGACAGTCACTCCACCCAGTACCAGAACGCCAACAACTCGGTGCGGGTGACCGACGAGTTCATGGAAGCGGTGCTGGATGGGCGCGAGTGGAACTTGACCGCTCGGACCGATGGCTCGGCATTGCGCACCGTGCTGGCCCGCGACCTGTTCCGCCAGATCGCGCACTCGGCCTGGGAATGTGCTGACCCTGGTCTGCAGTTTGACACGACGATCAACCGTTGGCACACGGCTCCGGCAGCTGGGCGCATCACTGGAAGCAACCCATGCAGCGAGTACGTGCATCTCGAAAATTCGGCTTGCAATCTGGCGTCACTCAATCTGCTCACTTTCCTCGACAAGAACGATGACTTCGACGTTGAGGGCTTTAAGGCGGCTGTGTCGGTCTTGTTCACCGGTATGGAGATCATCGTCGGTAACGCCGACTACCCGACGGAGAAGATCGCCGAGACGACACGCGCGTTTCGCCAGCTCGGCATCGGGTACGCGAACTTGGGCGCGCTGCTCATGGCGCAGGGCTTGCCCTACGACTCCGATGCGGGGCGGGCGTGGGCAGCGGCAATCACCGCGCTGCTGACGGGACACGCGTACACCACATCGGCTCGAACCGCCGCCCGTATGGGGCCATTCGCCGGATACCACGAAAACCGTGAGGCGATGCTCAACGTGCTGCGCATGCACCAAGCCGAGGCGGCGCGCATCGACGAGGACGTCGTGCCTCCGGAGCTGTTGTCGGCCGCGCAGGAGTCGTGGGATCACGCGGTCGAGGTCGCCGAGGTCTACGGGGTGCGGAACTCACAGGCGAGCGTGTTGGCTCCGACCGGAACCATCGGCCTGCTCATGGACTGCGACACGACGGGTGTCGAGCCAGACCTCGGCCTCGTGAAGACGAAGAAGTTGGTGGGTGGCGGCACCATGTCCATCGTCAATCAGACGGTGCCGCGCGCGCTGGCAAAGCTGGGCTACGGACCGGGTCAGGTTGATGACATGGTCGCCTATGTCAACGAGCACATGTCGATCGTCGGGGCGCCGCACCTGGCTCCCGAGCACCTGGCTGTGTTCGCCTGCTCCATGGGAGACAACGCCATCCACTACTCGGGCCACATCTGGATGATGGGGGCGGTCCAGCCTTTCATCAGCGGATCGATCAGCAAGACGGTGAACATGCCCGAGGAGGTCACCGTCGAGGACGTGGAGCAACTGCACATCGACGCGTGGCGTCTGGGCCTGAAGGCGGTGGCCATCTACCGGGACAACTGCAAGGTTGCCCAGCCTCTGTCGACAACGAAGAAGGAGGTCGCGGTGGTCGAGGGTGGCGACGTCGCGCCGGCGGGCTCGGAGGCCGAGGCGCGCGACCGAGTCGCCTCCGAGCGGATCGCCGAGCTCGAGGCGGCGTTGGCTCACGAGCGGGTCCGAGCGGTCGAGCCTGTGGTGGTGGGTGCCGTGCGAGAGCGGCTGCCCCGCAAGCGCAATTCCAAGACCTTCTCGTTCCGGGTCGCGGACTGCGAGGGCTACGTGACCGTCGGAGAGTACGAAGACGGCCGGCCGGGTGAGGTCTTCATCAAGGTGTCGAAGCAGGGCTCGACGCTGGCCGGAATCATGGACGCGTTCTCCATCGCGATCAGCCTGGGGCTCCAACACGGCGTACCGCTGGCTACGTTCGTGACCAAGTACGCCAACATGAAATTCGAACCGGCGGGCATCACCGATGACCCCGAGCTTCGCATCGCCTCCAGCCTGCTGGACTACATCTTCCGGCGTTTGGCGCTCGACTACCTTTCGGTCACGGAGAGGACCGAGCTCGGGATCCTGTCGACGTTGGAGCGGACCCAGCCGACGTTGCCCGGAGTGGAGGAGATGGCGACACCATCGATGGGCCTCGCCGGTGATGGCCTCGACGTCGCGGCGAGCGACCCTCCCGCCGATTCCGTGTCCGGTCGCGGGACGGCAGCGGCAGCGACCCAACCACTCGTCCGCGCCGAACAGCCCGATGCGCCGTTCTGCTACAACTGCGGCAACACCATGCAACGGGCCGGCTCGTGCTATGTCTGCGCGAGTTGTGGAACGACGAGCGGGTGTTCGTAAGGGCGCATCACGCCAGCCTCAGGCCGAAGTTTCGGACCCTGCCGAATAGCGCTCTACAACCATCGAACGTCTTCAGGGTGCAGCCGGCGCCGCAATGGAACCGAGTTGTTCAAACACCTTGGACTCGTCCCAGTACTGCCGCAAGGCACAGATCAGTTCGTCCCGGAACTCTGCCACCGTGACTCCGTGCACGATGACCCGGGCTCCGGTGGGCTCGATGGCCGTTCCGTCACTGCCCGCGAGGGTTCCGGTATGGGTGAGGGAAACGGTCCACTCAGCACAGGCGTAGGAGCCCGCGACGTCCAAAGGGGCGATGTCCGCCTCGGCCTCAGAGAAGGCATCGCTGCCAGTCCCCAACGCCGAGATGAGGTCATCGCGCGACGAGACCGAGAGGACGGGTGTCCAGACCTTGACATCCTCGGTGCAGAGATCGGCGACGGCCCGGTGATCGCGCTCCATGGCGGCTCGCAAAGCCCGAGCCAAGACGGACGCCCGCATGGCGTTCGAGGTCATGACGTGTCCGCTGGTGCGAGCAACTTGCTCTTTGCCGCTGCGAATTCGTCGTCCGAGAGAGCCCCGGATTCATGGAGCGCACCCAGGTCCCGGAGGTCCGCAACCAGATCCGGAGTGGCCGAGTGTTTCGGGTTTGGTTCGTAGGGGGCTACTCGACGCGTTGAGGCATAGGCCTCCTGGAGCTGCTGGTCGTATGTCTCCCGGTCCATCTGGTCGCGTGGTAGCGCATAGGGCATGTAGGTCTGGCGTGGCCGGAGGAGGAAGAGCATCGGCGTTCGGGGTGGGTCAGGTACCCAAGATTTTCGCCTTCTGGGCTGCGAACTCTTCTTCGGTCAGGATCCCTTGGGACTTGAGCTCGCCGAGCTGCTTGAGCTGCTCAATGGGATCGGGCGCGGCAGCCGGCGCAGCCTGCTGGGGTGGCGGCGCGTACTGCTGCTGTTGCTGGTCGTACTGCTGCTGTGAGTACTGGTCGGCCTCTTGTTGTGACCACCGGTTGGCCTGCCGGCGCGACACGCGGTTGGACACCGCTGTCGCTGTGCCGGCAACGACCGCCGTTCGGGCGACACCACGGAGGAGTCCCATGTTGGTTTCCTTTCTTTGTTCGTTGTTCCCTTTGTTTCGTTTGCTCGCTTTTTTGTCTCGTTCAGCGCTCCGTTGCGTCGAGCGCCGCCACGAGATCGTCGTGCGGTATGTACCCCGCAGACACCAGCTCGGCGCCCCCGTGGCGCAGTGCCTGCACGAAGGGGGTGGCCCACTTGTTCTCGAAGAGAAGGATCCCGGCCGACGAGCCTGGTTCGATGACCTCGGCTGCCTCGGCCAGGTCGCTCTCGCCGAGGAGCCCCGAAGAGACTCCCTCGAACACGGCCAGGTCGATCTGACCATCTGCGTTGAGATCGCTCACCTCCACCATGGCGGTCGAGCCGTCCGTGGCCCGGGTGACAAAGGTCAGGTCGAGGATCCTGATCAGACCTCGGTCCACCAGATCCACGAGCCGAGCGAAACCTTCGCCGGTCATCTTGTTCCCTGGGAACTGCACGATCAGGTAGCTGATGGGTCCCAAGACCCCGTTCTCGTCTGCCATGGCGACCACCTTTCCCGATTGAGACTGCCTAAGCGTGAGACTGCCTAAGCGCAGCGTAACTCCCGTGTCCACCGTCGTGAAATTGGTTCGGCTCTTCGCTTTCGCGTCGGCATGGTGACGACGTCGAGGAGCCAGTGACGGGTGGAGGAGAGGTGCCGCCCAGCCGGGGGCGCCTGGCGCCTCAGCCCAGCCGACGCGTCGCGTGCTCCAAAAGGTGCGACCCGGGGGGACTGTTCTGTGAGGTGCGCCAACCGGGCGCGACGGTCACTGAGGTGTGAACTGATACGTGAACGGCGCCGAAGGCGGGTTCAGGGTCTGGCTCCGATGGTTGGCGGAGACGACCACCGTGGAGCCCCCCGCTCCGACCTCGAGCTGCGTCGGCCCTGTGACTGTCATATGTTTGACCGACTGGGCGTCCAAGGTGCTCGCGAAGGTCGGGTTCTGCCCGACGGGGCCGACGCTCACCCACGTGCGCTGTGTGGTCTCGACCGTCAACGCGAAGGTGCTCGCGTTGACGGTGTAGTTGGCATTTCCCGCTCCCGAGTCGGTCTGCGTCAGGAGGGAAGAGGTGTGCGCCGACCCCGAGTGCGCGGCGGTCGGTGGCACGGTCGTTTGACCGCTCTGATCGGAGTTCGTGTTGGTGTGGATCACCCCCGATCGCACGAGGCCGAGCGCAGCACCCGCCGCGAGTACGGCCAGCGCCGCCACGGTGACGGCGATGCGCAGGCCCAGTGACCCGCGCGGCTTCCGATAGTTGCTTTGGTTGGACTGTTGCTGGCGCCTCGGCACAACCGGGGTGGGTGCCGTGTCGCGGTACATGGAGTGGGGATTGTCCGCGAAGAAGCTGCCCTGCACCGAGCTGGTCCTGACGGGTGCGGTTGCGGGCGAAGGCTCGTGCGGACCCATCATGGTGGTCGGCGGCTCGGGATCGGGGGGGAGACTCCCTGAATGTGAACGGAGGCTCCCTTGTTGTGCATGCACGTCCATGTTGATCCCGCGCCCCGGACTTCGTCTAGCTGCCACCGCCCCGCGGCCAGGTCCAGGGCACCACAGGGCGCCCTGAATTTACCGTGCACGCTGAACTCCACAGACGCGGCAGGCCTGCTCAGGCGGGAAGGATGACCGGATCGACCCGTTGGAGGGTGTCGGGGTCCGCGATGAGCCGGATCTCGACGATCCGGTCCGGCCCGAATTCCAACGCGAAGGCCACTTTGGGTGTGCCAGCGGGAGCCCAGACGAGACCAATGCTCCCTCCGATCAGTGCCACCTTGGCCACCTTGGCCCGGCCCCTGAAGGTCTCGGCGACCGGACCTGCTCCGACGAGTTCGGCGGGTGCGCCATTCGCCACCGCGGCCGCGTCGGCCCGGAGGACGACCTCCGGATCGAGGAGGGCCACCAGGGCCTCGACGTCGCCGCCCCGGGAGGCGGCCAGAAAGGCGTCCACGATCTCGCGCTGGCGAGACTTGTCCGCTCCGCCACGTTGGGGTGCGCCCCGCACCCGCCGTCGGGCGCGGCTCGCCAGCTGCCGGGCCGCGGTGGGGGTCCGGCCGACGATGGGTGCGATCTCGTCGAAGGGCAGGTCGAAGAGGTCGTGGAGGACGAAGGCCACCCTCTCCGCCGGCGTGAGGGTTTCGAGGACCACAAACAGGGCCAGCCCGATTGAGTCGGCCATGACCGCTTGTTGTTCGGGGCCTTCCGCAGGAGACGTCTCTGCATCGGACGCGGGCTCGGGCGCTTTTGCGCCGTCCTCCCGCCGCGACGTCCGGGCGCGCAGCATGTCCAGACAGACCCGGGCCACGACGGTGGTGAGCCAGCCGCCCAGGTTCTCGATCCCGGCCGTACCCGACCGGCTCAGGCGCAGCCACGCCTCTTGGACCGCGTCGTCCGCGTCCGCCGTGGACCCGAGCATTCGGTAGGCAACAGATCGCAGGTGGGCCCGGTTCTCTTCGAACTGCGCCGCCATCACGTCGTGCTCGTCCGACGCCATTCCTCGTTCCTCTCGCACGCTGACTGCCTCATCTGCTCGCACGGGCTCTGATGCAAGCACTTCCTGGCCGTAGCCAGGCACTCATCAGAGTGACGGATGCGAACCGGGCGATGTGACGCGGGCCAGCCGAAAATTTCCGGGCAGGCGGTCACGTTCCGGGTCCTGGATACGTCAGCCGAGTGAACACTGGCACTGATCACAAGGAGCGCCACCATGGAGAGCGACACGAAGAAGACCAAGATCACCATCGACCCCGTCATCTACCCCGTGAGGGACCTGGACGCGTCGAAAGCGCTGTTCACCGCCCTGCTCGGGACGGAGCCTTACATGGACAAGCCCTACTACGTGGGATTTCGGATCGGCGACCAGGAGCTCGGCCTGAATCCGCAGGGACACGGGCAAGGCATGACCGGGCCGGTCGGCTACATCGCGGTCGACGACATCAAGGCCAGCCTGCAGTCACTGCTGGAGCTCGGGGCTCAGGTGCAGCAGGACGTGAACGAGGTCGGGGGCGGCAAGCTCACCGCGGTCGTGACGGACGCGGACGGAAACCCGATCGGGCTGATCGAGGGCGGGTGAAGCAGCCGGTGCGCGTGGTCAGCGCCCGACCCTCCCATCCAGCAGCTCGCGGGTGATGTCCATGTGCCCTACATGGCGGGCCGTCTCCTCAATGAGGTGGTAGACGGCCCACCGCAAGGAGGTCGGGCGGAGCTCGCCGGCCGACGGAAGGTCGAATGAGGGTGCGCGGTCGAGGACCGCATCGGCCAGCGCGGTCTCGGCGCGGTAGAAGCCGACCACGTCGTCGACCGACCATCCGTCCGGGAGCTCGAACATGTGGGCTCGCCAGCCCAAGTCCATCGGCTCACCCGCACAGATGGCGCGCAGCCAGAGTCGCTCGGCGTAGCCGAGGTGGACGACGATCACTCCCAACGAATTGGCGGTGGGCGCGGGCCTCCACCGCAGCTGGTCGGGAGACAGTCCTTCAAGCTTGAAGACCGCGCTGTCACGCAGATGCTGCAGCCACGCGCGGGCCATCGGCATCTCGTCGAGGGGCTGCGACTCCTCGGGACGGGGGACCCTCAGCTGTGGCGGTGTCTCGGGCATGTGTGAAGCATGGCTCAGACGGCCGCCCCCTCCGCGTGGCACGGCCGGGTTTCGGGCCAACCGACCCGACTGGGCAGCATTAGGGTGGGCCGTTGACACCGGGGTCGGCGACCGAGGGCGACGCGTTGGAAGATCTGAACGGGAAGGTGGCCGTGGTCACCGGGGGAGCGGCGGGGGTCGGGCGCGGCCTGGTGGAGGCGCTCCTCGAGGAGGGATCGCGGGTGGTCCTGGCGGACATCGAGGAGCCGGTTCTCCAGGTCGCCGTGAAGGAGCTCTCGGACGCCGGCGAGATACGGGGTGTCGTGACCGACGTGTCCTCGGCCGAGTCCGTCGAGGCGCTCGCCTCCGACGTCTTCGACCGCGAGGGCGTGTGCCATCTCCTGTTCAACAACGCAGGCGTCACCTCGGGTGGCGGCGGTCGGCCTTGGGAGCAGGAGCCGAACGACTGGACATGGTGCTTCGGCGTCAACGTGTTCGGCGCCGCCAACGGCATCCTCTCCTTCGTTCCCCGCATGATGGAGTCGGGTGAACCCGGGGTCGTGGTCAACACCTCGAGCATGGACGGGGGCATCGCTCCGGTGCCGTACGCGTCGGTCTACGCCTCGAGTAAGGCCGCCATCTCCTGCCTGACCGAGGCGCTGGCGCACCAGCTCATCGCGGCCGGCTCTGACGTCCGGGCCGCCGTCTTCTATCCCTCCGGGGGGCTGCTCGACACCGGTCTGTGGACTGCCCAGCGCAACCGGCCGGCGACTCTCGCCCGGACCAAGCCGAGGCCGCCCGCGCCTGGTACGACGTTCGCGGAGTTCAAGGCGCAGCTCGAGGCCGCGGGTCGGCCGACCGACGTGATGGACCTGCGCGAACTGGGACGTTTCTGCCTGCAGGGCGTGAAGCGGGGTGACTTCATCATCGGGCACGGGCTCGACGAGTGCGCCGCGCTGCTCCACCGCCGGGCCGACGCCATTGGAGGAGGCAGGCTCCCGCCGGCCGCGTTGAGCTGATGGCTGCGACGACCTCCGACCGGTACACCGTCGTCTCCGCGGACGGGCACGCGGGCGCAGACGTCTACGACTACCGGCCCTACCTGGCCAGTCGGTTCCACGACGAGTTCGACGCCTGGGCGGCCCAGTACGAGAACCCCTACGCGGACCTCATCGCGCCCATTGCCTACCGGAGCTGGGACAGCGAACGCCGCCTGGCCGAGACCGAGTCCGATGGCATCGCGGCCGAGGTGCTCTTCCCCAACACGGTCCCGCCGTTCTTCGCCGAGGGCAACCTGGTGGCGTTGCCGCCCACGCCGGAGGACTACGAGCGGCGCTGGGCCGGGGTGCAGGCGCACAACCGCTGGCTGGCCGACTTCTGCGCCCAAGCACCGGGGCGCCGCGCCGGTATCGTCCAGGTCTTCGCGAACGACATGGACGACGCTCTGCACGAGGTGCGCTGGGCGGCGCACACGTTCGAACAGCCCTTTGGCGGCATCCTGCTCCCTTCCATTCCGCCGAATTCGCATCTGCCCCCGCTGTGGGAGGACCACTACGAGCCTCTGTGGCGGCTCTGCGCCGAGCTCGACGTTCCCATCAATATCCACGGGGGCAGCGCGTTGCCCGACTACGGCGAACACGAGAACGCGCGGGCGATGATGCTCATTGAGATCCCCTGGTTCAGTCACCGCTCCGTCTGGCACCTGATCTTCTCGGGAGTGCTCGAGCGCCACCCGACGCTGCGCTTCGCCGTGACCGAACAGGGCGTGGCCTGGTTGCCCAGAGGGCTACAGACGCTCGACTGGTTCTACGGGCGCATGACTCTTGAGAACGCGGCCGAAGCGAACTTCTTCGGGGCCGCGGCGGCCAAGATGACCATGACGCCCTCCGAGTACTTCGCCCGCAACTTCTGGATCGGCGCCAGCTTCCTGCGGCCGAGTGAGGCGCCACTGGTCCGTGACCTCGGCATCGACCACGTCATGTGGGGAGCCGACTACCCGCACTCCGAAGGCAGCTACCCCTACACGACCGAAGCGCTACGGGTGGCTTTCGCCCACTACCCCGAGGCCGACGTACGGACCATGGTGGAATCGGCGGCAGCGTCCTTCTATGGGTTCGACTTGGACCGCCTGCGCCCTCTTGGTGACCGGATCGGCCCCGCCGTGTCGGAGGTGGCGACGCCGCTGGCACCCGAGGACTGGCCGACGAAGACGACCTGTAACGCATTCGACCCCACGCAGATCCTGCGAGCCTGGTGACAACCGCAACGAACGAAGAGCACGACGAGGAGGGACCCATGCCCACGGTGAGATACGGCGCCCGGAGCAAGCAGGTGAACCGGGAGATCGAAGCCAAGAACGCAGACATCTGGTCGCAGGCCATCACCGCGCTGTACGAGACCGACCCCGAGATCGTGGCGGCCGTGCTCCCCCCGCCTCTGACCCCGGGGCCCGAACCCTTGGTCCGCATCACGATCACCAGGGTTGAGATGCCCGGGCTGCCTGTCTTCGGAGCCGGCTGGATCGGCGTGCAGGCGCGTCACGAGGACAGGATCGGGGAATACCCGGTGTTCATGCCGATGACGACCGAGCAGTCGCTCACGGGCGGGAGGGAGATCAACGGGGAGCCGAAGAAGTTGGCCGAGGTCGAGGTGACGCGCGACCGGGACCGGGTGGCGGGCCGCATCGGACGGATGGGCTCGGTGATCTGCGAGATCGTGGGCACCGTCACCGAGAGCCGAGAGAACTACGAGCTGGCCAAGACGGACTTCTGGTTCAAAGTCTCACCGTCTCCCGAGGCGGCCGGGGTGCTCGACCAAGACCCGCTGCTGGTCTACGGCGAGAAGACGGAGCGCACGCGGGTACACGAGGCCGTCGAAGGCGAGCTGCTCTTGAAGGAGGCGCCGCTCGACCCGGTCGCGGACCTGGTCGTCCGCCGGATGGTGGACATCAACTGGACTGAGCGCGCCTCGACCCAGGTGGGCCGTATCGTCGGTCCGGTTCCCCGGGCCGGTCTCGAGCCCTACATCCACCAGCGCTACGACGATCTTTCGGTGCTGGGAGCGAAGCGATGAGCGACCGCTACACGATCATCTCGGCCGACGCGCACGCCGGGCTGCCTTGCGAGGGGTACCGGCCCTATCTGGAGGCGGCTTATCACTCGCAGTTCGACGAGTACCTGGCGGAGCGCCAGGCCAACCGGGACCAGCAGCTCCAGATGAATTACGACTACATCATGGGGTGGGAGACCGAGAACGAGGAAGGCCTGCGGGGCGCCTGGGACATCCAACAGCGGGACAAGGAGCTCGACGCGGACGGCGTCACGGCGGAGGTCATGTTCGCCGACGCCGACGCCATCACAGGTATGGCCTCCCCGCCCTTTGGCGCGGGTCTGTCCGCCGGCGCCATCGATGATCCCGAGCTCGCCTTCGCCGGCGCGCGCGCCCACAACCGCTTCCTGTCCGAGATGTGTGCCCGCAGCCACGAGCGCCACGGCGGCATCGCCCTCGTGCCGATCACCCATGGCGTCGCGCGCTCGGTCGCCGAGATCGAGTGGTTGGCGGAGCAGCCCGGGATTCGAGGGATCATGGTTCCGACCATGTGGCACGACCGCGTGGCGTACAACCATCCCGACTACGACCCGGTGTGGGCCGCCTGTCAGGCGGCAGGGTTCCCGGTGCACACCCATTCGGGGGAGGCGCCCCAAGACGAGTACAACGGCAACGTCGGCATCTACCTGGCCGAAGTGGTCTGGTGGGCGGCGCGGCCCATGTGGCACCTTCTGTTCTCCGGGGTCTTCGAGCGCTTCCCTGGCCTCAAATACGTCGTCACGGAGGCGGCGGCTTATTGGGCCGCCGACATGATGTGGAAGTGGGACCAGTACCTGGGTGGTGGGCACACCACCAAGAAGATGGCCGCCCTCTTAAAGGGGAAGATCTCCCGGCTCCCCTCGGACTACTTCGGCGAGAACATCTTCATCGGTGCCTCCACCATGTCCAAGGAAGAGATCCGGCGCCGCCACGTGCTCGGCTGCGACGTCGTCATGTGGGGCACCGACTACCCGCACCCCGAGGGCACCTGGCCCCACACCCAAGAGCGGCTGAAGAGCGACTTCGGCGGGATCCCTATCGAAGACGCGCGCCAACTGTTGGGTGAGACGGCGGCCCACTGTTATGGATTCGATCTCCAGACCCTGCGCCCGATCGCGGAGCGCATCGGCCCGACACCAGAGGACCTGGGCCAGGACGTGTCACGACGCACCGATCCCGACGAGGTCCGCGCCGCCCGCTGGTGGAAGGACGAGTACCAGGTCCGGGCGCCGGGCTGAGGCGCACCTGTCGTGAATGCTGCCCACATGGAGTTCTGCGCCAGCGACGATTGGCGCCGCATGGTGCAGGAGATGATCCTGCCCGTGGCCCTGCCCGGGGTCGAGCTGGGCGACGAGGTGATAGAGATCGGGCCGGGTCCCGGATTCACGACCGACGTCCTGCGCACGTTGACTCCCCACCTCACGGCGGTCGAGATCGACGAGGGGCTGGCGGCGTCGCTCGCCAGGCGGTTGGCCGGAGGCAACGTCGACGTCGTGCTCGGGGACGCGACCGCACTCGGCTTCGACGCCGACCGCTTCACCGGGGCCGCCTCGTTCAACATGCTGCACCACATCGCCCCGACGGCGGCCCAGGACCAGGTCTTCGCCGAGCTGGCCCGGGTCCTCGTGCGCGGGAGCGTGCTCGTAGCAGCCGACGGGACGTACAACGAAGGCACCGCGGCGTTCCACGAGGGCGACACGTACAACCCGATCGAGGCGGACGACCTGGAGGGACGGCTGGGGTCGGCCGGATTCGACGTTGTCGAGGTGCGCACCTACGAACTGGGGTGGGTGTGCACCGCCCGGGCGGGCTGACACCGAGGAACGCCGCCCCGCGCGTGCGGGGCGAGACATGACCGGCCGCGGGTCTCTCGCGCCGGCAGGCCGGCCCGGGGTGGGCGCGTAGTGCCGATCCTGTTCGCGCTCCTGACCGCGTTCTCCAACGCGCTCAACGTCGTCACCCAGCACAGGGCGAGCATCGGCGACCCCAGCCACCGCAAAGGTTTGCGCTTCGTCCGATACCTGGTGACCAATCCGCTCTGGTTGTTCGGCTGGGTTGCGCTAGGAGCCGCGTTTGTCTTCCAAGCCCTTGCGCTCCACAACGGCCTCATGTCCGTGGTCCAGCCCCTGTTGGTGACCGAGTTGGTCTTCGCCTTGGTGCTGCGGCGCGTGTGGATCCGTCAGAGCATCCGCGCGGTCACCTGGTGGGCGGCGGCGCTCACGTGCGCCGCGCTCGCGCTCTTCCTTGCGATGGCCGAGCCCACCGGGGGCAACGCAGCGCCGACGAGCCACGCCTGGATCGGCGCCGTCGCCACGACGGCGGGAGCGGCCGGGGTCCTGGCGCTCCTGGGTTCGAGGGGCTCGCCGACCCGGCGGGCCGCGCTGCTCGGGGCTGCCAGCTCCACTCTCTGGGCCTTGGTGGCCGCGTTCATCAAGGCGACCACCGACACGCTGACCCAGTTCGGCCTCGGGGGACTGTTCACTCACTGGCCCGTGTACGCGCTCGCCGTGGCCGGCCTCTCCGCCGAGCTCTTGAACCAAGTGACCTTGCACGTCGGACCGCTCAGCGTCTCGCAGCCGCTGATCGTCATCGTCGACCCGATCGTGAGCGTCGCGCTCAGCGTCTGGATTTACGCCGAGACGTTCACGGAGAACGCACCCCGCCTCGCCTTCGGCGCGTTCGCCTTCGCGACCATGTGTGTGTCGGCCACCGTGCTGGCTCGCACCGCCCCGGCCACGATGGAGCGCGGCCCGGCTCCGGCGACGACGGGGACCTAAGCCTCTTCCGAGCGTGCGGTCGGCTCGTCCCGTTCGTTCGTGATCGCCGCCAAGGCGCGGTCGAGTGTGGGGTAGAAGCGATCGCGGTCGATCGTCTCGAAGAGCCCATAGTTGCGGACGAGTTCCTGCACCCGGACCCGCATCTCCACAAAGGCCATGTGTGTCCCCGCCCGGTTCAGCTCCGTGTCCAGCTGCTCGAGCATCTGGGCGGCGGACACGTCCACGTCCGTCATGGCTTCGCACTCGACCACGACCCAAGACGGCTGGCGCGCCCGCACGAGACGGCGGATCTGCGTCCGGAACGCCGCCGCATTGGCGAAGAACAGCGGAGCTTCCCAACGGAAGACCACGACGCCGGGAACCTCGTGTGCGTCTGGATAGCGCTCGACATTGTGCCACCCCCCGAGAGCGTCGACGTGGCCGAGGACGGCTCCGTGGGGCTGCCAGCTGCGACGGAAGAAGAGAAGGATGGCGAGACCGATCGCGATCACGATGCCCTGGAGCACACCGAGCACCACGACGCCGAGGCTCGCCGTCAGCGAGAGAAGAAGAGCGCTCTTCCTGACCCGGAAGTAGCGAACCAGGACGCCGAGGTCGAGAAGCGACAGGGCCGCTCCGATCAGCACCGCAGCGAGCGCGGACTGAGGAAGGTCGGCCAGGAGTGAGTTGAAGAACAAGAGGAGCAGCGCCACGACCCCGGCTCCGACGACCGAGGCCAGCTGCGACTTCGCACCGGCCTGCTCGACGACGGCGGTGCGGGACCCGCTCGTCGAGACGGCGAAGCCCTGCAGGAACCCGGACGCGAGGTTCGCGGCGCCGATGCCGATCATCTCTTGGTTCGGGTCGACCTCCTCCCCGCGGCGGGCGCCGAAGCTCGAGGACGTGGCGATCGTGTCCGCCAGCGACACCAGGGTGATGCCGACCGCGGCAATCATGAGTGGGCCGATGTCCGCGTACCTCGTCCAGGGCAGGGACGGCTTCGGCACTCCCTGGGGCAGCGTCCCCACGGTCGGCACGCCGTGCGCGTGGAGGTCGAAGATCGCCGAGACGATGGTCGCGGCGGCGATGGCCACGAGGACGGCCGGAATGCGCCCCGTGAACCTGGGCAGCAGGAGGAGGATGGCCAGGACACCGAGTCCCAACAGCAGGGCAGCGCCCACCGTATGGTCGAGCCCCTCGACGAAGGCCTTGATCTCGGGACCGAAGCCCTGGGCGTCGGTCGAGTACCCGAAGAGCTTTGGGAGCTGGCCGACCATGATCACGAGGGCGAGGCCGTTCATGTAGCCGACCTGGACTTCGTTGGAGAGCAGGTCTGCGACGAATCCCAGGCGGCCGACACCGAGGCCGATCTCGATGACGGCGACAATGACCGCGAGCATCCCTGCCAGTGCGATGGCCCGGTGTTCGTCTCCACCGGCCATGAGAGGCGCGATCGCGGCGAAGATCATGGGGGACACCGAAGAGTCGGGACCCAGGACGAGTATCCGCGACGGGCCGAACACGGAGTAGCCGACGAGGCAGGCGATGGTCGTGTAGAGACCGGTCACAGGTGGAAGCCCGGCCAACTCGGCGTATGCCATGCCCTGGGGCACCAGGATGGCCGCAAGAACGATTCCGGCGAGGATGTCGTGGCGTGCCCAGCGCCGGTCGTAGGTCAGGGCGAGGCGTACGCCAGGCACCCACCGGTTCAGCCACGATTTCTTGACGAACACGCCCCTCACCGGCTCCTCGGACCGTGCTGGCTCCGCGCCAGCGGACCAGAAACCTACAATCCCCG
>JBPYFR010000020.1:0-2671 GCA_051985685.1 Acidimicrobiales bacterium | reverse complement strand
TCGCAGGCAAGGCGCTGCCACGCCCTGGCACTCGCTGCGATGGCGTAGTCGACGCCTTTGAGTCGCCGTTCGGTGTCCAGGGCGCGGGTGAAGTGGTAGGTCAGCTCAATTAGCGTCGAGTCGGTCGGTGACTCACGCTCGAGCGCATCGGCGACCAGCCCGTGAAAGTGGGCGAGCCGACTCGCACTCAGCTCCGAGTACAAAGATTCCCAGACCAGATCGTGGACGAACCGGAATCGGCCCGGCCCGATCTCCTCGACGAGTTGGGCCTGGGCACATTCCTCGACCGCCTCGAGCAATTCCGCGACGGTGAGGCCGGTGACGTACGCCAGCACGTCGAGGCCGAACTCGGAGCCGGCGACCGAGGCTGTCGCAAGCACCGACCGCGCCTGAAGGCTCAGCGACGCCGACCGGCTCGCGACGAGATCGGCTACGGGCAAAGGGTGCTCTGTCACGCTTCCTGTTGCGAACAGCTGTCGCACCAGGAACGGGTTGCCGCCGGTCAACCGGTGGAGCGAGCGTGCAGCTTCGCCGCTCTCGACGGTGAGCTGCGCCACCTCATCTTCGTTGAGCCCGGTCATCTTGATACTCCGTACCTCAGAGCTCAGCCGCAGTGCTGCGAGGGACGTCTCGAACGCACTGTCGGCTTCGACCTGGGCGTCCCGGTACACGACCACAATCAGCGCCGGGAGGGCACCGCCGTGATGGGTGAGCTCATTGAGCAGGTGCACGCTGGACGCGTCTGCCCATTGCATGTCGTCGAGCACCAAGAGCATGGGAGCCGCGGCGGCCACGGTCGACAGGAGCGCGGACAGTCCCTGCAGCTGGTGGAAGCGGTGGACCGCCGGGTCTGTGAAGATCAGCGGCTCCTTGATGCCGAACCGGGTGCAGAGGTCGGGGAGGAGTCCACACAAATGCGTGCCCCACCTGTCCACGACCTCGGCCAGATCCTCGTCGGAGGCGCTCGTCGTCCAACTGGACAGGGCATCACCGAAAGACTGGTACGGCACGGCCAGACCGCGGCGACTTCGTCCGTACAGGACAGTCGCTCCGTGAGCGTAGACGTCGGATGCGAGTCGACCCACCAGGGTCGTCTTGCCGATACCGGCCTCGCCGGCGACAAGTGCCACGCCGAGGCGGCCCTGGTGTGACGATTGCCACGCTTCCTGCAAGCTCTGCAGCTCCATCGAGCGCCCAACGAAGATGTCCGAGGAAAGCTCTTCTGGAAAGGTCCGACGTGTCGCGGATCGGGCCCGGACCGGCGGAAAGTTTGCCTGGAGGTCGTCGTGACGCAGCTGGTGTAGCTCGACCGGCCCCTCGATGTCCTTGAGCAGAAAGGTGCCCAGGCTCCAGCTGCTGGCGGAGGGGACGAGAGAGGCGGTGCTCGCCGACAACAGGACTTGACCGCCGTGCGCGGCCGACATGATGCGCGCGGCCTCGTGGACCGTGAGACCGACGAATCCCTCGATTGTGTCGGGAATGGCGGGACCGGTATGGACGCCCATGCGGACGCGCAGGAATCGCTCGTCACCGAGCTGGATGCGCGCGAACGAGCGCTGCGCCTCGACGCAGGCCTCTAACGCCTCGACCGGGTCCGAGAACGCCATGAACATGCCGTCGCCGCTTGTACCGAACTCGGCGCCGTCGTGGCGACCGAGAGCCTCCCGCAGAACCGTGAAGTGCTCGTTGACGACCTGCTGATACGTTGCCGGCCCGAGGTCGCGCAGCAGTTGGGTCGAGCTCTGGATGTCCGTGAAACAGCAGGTCACATCCACCCACTCCGCGGAACCCACCGCCCACTCTGCGGAACCCACTGCGTGGAACTCTACCCAGGTTGCAACTAGCAGTTGCGCAGGTCGATCTGAGGGTCCGACAGCCGGCTTCGGAGGCCGTTCCCTTCTAGTTCCCTAGTTCCTAGTTACCTAGTTCCCGTCGCGGATCCCGCCTACTTGCCGCCAGCCAGCGCGTACGGCGTGGCGTCGGCCGTCTTACGGGCCGCGTCGTCGAGTGGCACGTCGACAGGCGCGTCCGTCGGCGACGCGTCGGCGGTTTCGGCGGTGCGAGCACCGATGCCCTGGAGGACGAGGCCCGAGGCCAGGCTGCAGCCCATCATGAAGAGCCACGCGTGGTGGAACACCGTCACCGACGAGGGTCCGGTCGCCGTGCCGAGGATGGCGACCAGGCAGGCGACTCCGAGGGCGACCCCAATCTGCCGGCTCATGGCGAAGAGTGCCGTCCCGGTCGCGAAGCGCTGCGGCGGGAGAGGCGCGGTGGCCGCCCCGCCGAGCGAGGGGAGCATGAGGCCGACGCCCGTGCCGCCGAGCAGGCTGCCGGGGAGGTAGGCCCCGGCGAAGTCGGGCGTCGCGCCGAGGTGGGTCACCCACCACAGCCCACCCGCGGCGAAGAGCAGCGACCCTGTCGCCCCCACCACGCGGTGGCCGACCCGAGCGCTCAGCAGGCCGCCCGGGAAGGCGGTGAGGCCGGCCAGCAGCGGCCCGGGGGCGATCATGAAGCCGGCGCGCAGGATCGACTCGTGCCACACGCCGGTCAGGAACAGCACGCCGCCGAGCACGAGCGCGCCAAACCCGCCGAAGAAGACGAGCGCGCTCAGGTCGGCCAGGGCCACGGCGCGGTGCCGGATCACGGCCGGCTCGACGATCGGGTTGGCGTG
>JBPYFR010000019.1:0-3123 GCA_051985685.1 Acidimicrobiales bacterium | reverse complement strand
ACGGGATGCCTGGGTGGCGGGTGCCGAAAAATCGATCGAGGTCACCTCACGCCGCTCGAAGGTACTCGTGGATGAGCCCGCCGACCCAGACGTTCGCCTGACAAGATCAGGGGGATCCTCGAATGTGTCATTCTCCTCGATTGGCGGCTGGCCGCCAACCGTGACGAGCCCGGTCAACGGAAGCTCGATCCGCATCCGCCGCACCGGCGATCCCTTCTAACCCCCTCCACGTCGGCTTCCACGACGAGCTGACCTGGAGCGGGTACTTTGGCCAAACCCCCGAGCCGACTACCCCAGGGACTGGATCGCGGTCTGGTCGCTGCCCTTCTGAGATAGAGCGAATGTGGTAACTCACTCCAATCCTTTCCGAACCGCCCCGGTGGCGGGGGCGACATCGTAGGTGAGTGAAACCCTGACAAACGGGGCATTATCCATCGAGCGTGCTATTCCGAGGTCGAGGGGGGACACTGAACATCTTGAGCGCAGCCTGGCTTGTCGCAACGGCCATCGCAGTCGTGGGCACTGCGAGTTGCGGCAGCAGCCATGTGGCCGGTTCTCCCACCCCAACAGGGGGCAGCGTTCCGATTGTCACCATACCGAGCCACCTCCCGGCCCCTCCGCCTACACCGCCCCGCCCGCCCGAACCGACGACGGGCGCGGTGGCGTTCAAACCGACCGCGGCCGATGTCGCCGGAATCGTTGACGCCTACTTGCAGTTCACCCGGTACATGGAGAGAACGGGGGGCGGATGTCCCGTCCAAGCGGTGCCGAACACGCTGAACGCTGCGACGGTGACGGCGACCGGGATCAGTTGGGCGTTCGGAAGGCTGGAACCGCAGTCGGGTTGCGACGCTCACCTGGCGTATCCGTTTGCCATAAAAACAGGAGACACCGGGGTGTTCGAGAAACAACCGGGCGGTCCCTGGGTCATGAACTACTGGGAGTCAGACCCGTTCCCATGCCCCGACAACACGGCGGTCCTCTACCTCACCCCCGGTATTGACAGACCGTATGTCCCGGACGCGGTCGTGAGCGCAGTGGGCGTGCACTTCGCGAAGGGATGCGATCACATTTTCGTTCAGTCCGCCCCACGCTAAGGGTCATCAAGGAGCCGTAGGTCGATCGTCAGATATTCGTATCAGTGGCTTACAAGGACTCGCCCTCTCTCAGTCATGGCAGGATCATCCCGCCGATCAACTTGGCCGCTTCGTCGTGCAGTGTGGGGGTGGTGTGGGAGTAAAGAGCCAATGTCACGGCAATGACGGAGTGGCCAAGCCGCTCCTGAACGATCTTTGGATGCACACCCTGGGATACGGCCATTCTCGCCCAGGTGTGACGCAGAAGATGAAGGGTGATGCGGGGAAGATCCCAACGTTCGATTTGCGAAGTGCCTGGGGGTCAAGGAAGCGGATTTGGCCAACGGACCGGTCCATGTCGATTCCGATGACTTCTCGGATCCGAACGATCAGAACACGTCGTCAAGTACGGTCGACTACCAGCCCACGGCCAAGGTTCAGAACGCACAGTTCGACATCTGGTCCAGTTCCAAAACTCCGGACTGCCTGGCAAAAGGCGTCACGACCCTTTTCAACGACGAGATCCAGCATCCGACCGATTCCGGCAGCACCCTTCCGCCAGGGGTGACCATCGGGCAGGCGACCGTGCAGCCAATGTCGTTCTCGACGTTTGGCGACAAGACCGTTCCCTATCGTGTCATGGTCCCGGTGAACGCGAACGACCAGAGCATCGACCTCTACTTCGATCTTGTCGCCACTATCAAAGGGCGGGCCGTCGTGCTGATGGGTTTCTTTGGAGCCGACAACCCATTCCCGATCGACCAGGAACAGCATTACACCGGACTGGTGGTCGGGCGACTGACCAACACCTAATCGATTACCTTGCGATTCGTGGCCCCGGGTTTTTCTCGGTCACATGATGGAACCGTGGGCAACCAGACGGGGGTCGTTCTCATTGCAGACCTGTCGATGCCACTACTCGGTGAGATGCCTAGCCAGGCCGAAAGATCTCACCGAGTCCGTCACGCGGAGTCGCGCCCCGCTCCTTCATGGCACCACCAACTTCGGTGCGGTGCGGCCCCACGCCGCGTTCTTGTCAACGGGATAGGGAAGGCGGCGATGGCGCTCAGGGGTTCGAGTCTTCGACGTCGGAGACCCTCTACGATGGAGTAGGATTAAGAAGCACTCTCTCCGCGGCCGTTCTTGTCCCGGCGTACGCGGCCGACGGTAGGGTGACGCTGCCGTGGGTGGCCGACGTGTCCGACGCTCGTCAACTGGAGAAGCTGCGACGCTCGAGACTCGACAGGAGCCTGCGGGCGTGGCCTGGGTGACGCCCGAATCGAGAAGGGGGCTTGTTTGAGCGCTGGAGCGCCGTCAGTGAGGCTCCTCTCGAGGCCGCTCACCGATCCTTGCGGAATGTGGCGTAGGTGTCGATCTTGCCAGCGCTGTTCGTCGTACAGATCGGGACCGCACTCACTCAGAGGTGCAGGAACACGAGGAGGAGGATGGTATGCCGATCGATGCAGACCCGCGCTATTCGCGCTCGTTTGCCGAGGTGCTCGGCCGTCGGATGGCCTACGTGGAGGTGGGCGACGGGGACCCCATCGTGTTCCTGCACGGCAACCCCACGTCATCCTACCTCTGGCGAAATGTGATGCCCTATTTGGAGGGGGCTGGACGTCTGATTGCGCCGGATCTGATAGGGATGGGCGACTCGGCCAAGCTGGCCGATTCCGGGCCAAGTCGCTACACGTTCATCGAGCATCGCCGCTATCTCGAGCGGCTGCTGGATCAGCTGGACGTGAGAGCGGGAGTGACGCTGGTCGTGCATGACTGGGGGTCGGCTCTGGGCTTCGACTGGGCCAACCGGCACCGCCAGGCGATAAGGGCCATCGCGTACATGGAGGCGATCGTGCGGCCTTCGGGCTGGGAGGAATGGCCAGAGCCAGTTCGAGGGCTGTTCCAGGCGCTGCGCTCACCGGCGGGCGAGGAGATGGTCCTCACCAACAACGTCTTCGTCGAGCAGGTCCTGCCCGCCGCCGTCGTTCGATCCTTGAGTGACGAGGAGATGGCGTACTACCGCAAGCCGTACACCGAGCCAGGTGAG
>JBPYFR010000018.1:0-3937 GCA_051985685.1 Acidimicrobiales bacterium | reverse complement strand
GACGACGAGAAATTGCAGGCGTTCGGTCCGGTCGTGCTCGAGCTCATGCAGGGAGCGGCGGACGTCGCCGAGTCGACCGACTATTCCGTGGCGGCTACGCCGGGCTGAGGTGCGGGCCGCCCTTTGCCGCACCTACGGCGGCCCCGACGTCGTGGAGGTCACCGAGGTCCCCGCGCCGGAGCTCGGCCCCGACCAGGCCCGCGTCCGGGTCCACGTCGGGGCGCTCAACTATCCCGACGTGCTGGTCATCGCGAACACCTACCAGGTGTCGGCACCGACCCCGTTCATCCCCGGCAGCGAATTCGCGGGCGAAGTGACGGAGGTGGCCCAAGGGGTCGACGCGGTGGCCGTGGGCGACCGGGTGTTCGGCTCCACCTTCATCGGCGCCTTCGCCGAGGAGGTGACCGCCGGCGTCGGCGCGCTGGCTCGCATCCCCGACGGGGTGGAGGACCGCGTGGCAGCGGCCTTCGGTGTCGCCTATCGCACCGCGTACCACGTGCTGCGCTCGGTGGCGTCGCTGGCGCCGGGTGACGAGCTGATCGTGCTGGGCGCGGGAGGAGGCGTCGGCTCGGCGGCCGTGCAGCTCGGCGCGCTGCTCGGCGCCACGGTGACGGCTGTCGCCTCGACGCCCGAGAAGCTGGAGGCGGCGCGCTCGTGCGGGGCAGAGAGTCTGGTCGACCACAGGACGGGCGACCTACGCCAGACCTTGAAGGAGGCCGTGCCCGGGGGCGCGGACGTGGTCGTCGACCCCGTGGGGGGCTCGCTGGCCGAGCCGGCCCTGCGCTCACTCCGCTACGGGGGGCGCTTCGTCACGGTCGGCTACGCGTCGGGGGTCATTCCCCGCATACCTCTTAATTTGGTGCTGCTCAAAGGCGTCCAGGTCCTCGGGTTCCAGTTCCGGGACTTCGCCCTGCACCGACCCGACGAGATGGCGCGCAACGACCGGGAGCTGCTCGATCTGCTGGCCGAGGGCCAGGCGGTGCCCCTGATCGGGGCCACCTTCGACCTCTCGGAGGCGGCGAAGGCGTTGCGCCACGTGGCGGAGGGGCGTGCGGTCGGCAAGGTGGTGCTCCAAGTGGCCCCCGTCTAACATCGACGTCGATGTCAGAGTCAGGTTCATCCGCCGGCGCGACCGCGGTCGGCACCGCGCGGCGGGCGGAGGGAGGCATGCGGTGAGCGCGACAGCTGTGATGGAAGGCGTCCGAGTACTGGAGGTGGCCGAGCAGACATTCGTGCCCGCGGCGTCGGCATTGCTGTCCGACTGGGGGGCCGAGATCATCAAGATCGAGCCCGTCGAGCGCGGCGACGCCATGCGCGGCTTGGCCGCCTCGGGTGTCATGCCGATCACCGGGGACGTGCATCCTCTCATGGAGCACTCGAACCGCGGCAAGCGCAGCCTGGCGCTCGATCTCAACTCCCCCGAAGGTGTCGACATCCTTCACAAGCTCGTGGCGACGTCAGACGTCTTCTTGACCAACAAGCTGGCGCGGGTGCGCAAGAAGCTCAAGATCGAGCCGGAGGACATCCGGGCGCACAACCCGAACATCATCTACGTCGCCGGCACCGGACAGGGCGAGCGGGGCCCCGATGCCGACAAGGGGTCGTACGACGCACTGTCCTTCTGGTACCGCGCCGGCGTGGCTCTGGGCGTGAAACCAGCTGACATGGAGGGCTACATGCCGGGACCGCCCGGGCCCGGTTTTGGCGATTCCATCGGCGCCATGACGATCGCAGGCGGGATCATGGGCGCGCTCTTCCACCGCGAGCGCACCGGCGAGGCAACCACCGTCGACGTTTCGCTGCTCGGCTCGGGCATGTGGGCCATGGGGCAGGCGTATGCGCTGTCCCTCGTCCTGAACCAACCGTGGCAGGGCCCCCCGGCGAACTCGCCGCGCCTCAACCCGCTCGTGCGCAACTTCGAGACCAAGGACGAGCGCCAGCTCTCCTTTTGCTGCCTGCAGGCCAGCAAGTACTGGGCCGAGCTCTGCCGGCTCGTTGGTCGACCCGAAGCCGGGACGGACCCGCGCTTCGCCGACCACGACTCCCTGATGGAGAACAGCAAGGAGGCGCAGGCGCTGATGGAGGCGGCCTTCGCCGAGCGCACGCTCAGCGAGTGGCGAGAGCTCCTCGCCGACTTCTCCGGACAGTGGTGCGTCGTCCAGGACACGCTCGAGGCGGCCACGGTCGACCCGCAGACGGAGGCCAACGGGTACGTGCAGGACTGCCACACCGCGGGTGGCGTCCCCTTCAAGCTCGTCGCGGCGCCGATCCAGTTCGGCGGCGAGCCGGCGCCCGCAGGACGGTCGCCCGATTTCAACGAGCACGGCGACGCGATCCTCGAGGAGCTCGGGATCGACTGGGATACCATCGTCGACCTCAAGGTCCGCTCCGTCGTCGGCTAGCACACGGACCGTCGCTTGTCATCAGCGTCAGTCAGGAGGAAACCATGTCATTGTTCGATGCATTCCGCTACGACGGGAAGCGTGTCCTCGTCGTCGGGGGCGCCACGGGGATGGGCGCGGCTGCGGCCGAGCTGGCGCTGGACGCAGGCGCAGAAGTCGTGGTGATGGACTTCGCGGAGGTGAAGCTCGCCGGTGCGAAGGCCATCCATCTCAACCTGGCGGAGAAAGCCTCCATCGACGCGGCCGTCGACGAGTGCGGCGGCCCCGTGCATGCGCTGATGGCCGCCGCCGGAGTGGCTGACGGCACGCCCGGCATCGAGAAGATCAACTTCGCGGGACACCGCCACCTCATTGAGCGGATGCTGGCGGGTGGCATGCTGCCGCGCGGGTCGGCCATCGGCTTCATCTCGTCGGCAGCCGGGCTCGGTTGGGAGGCCAGTTGGGACATGGTCAAGGAGTACCTCGACACCCCCGACTTCGACTCGGCCTCGGCTTGGGCCAACGAGCACGGCTGGGCCGACTACTTCCACTCCAAGCAGGCCGTGTGCGGCTACGTGGCCCGGCAGGCCTACCCGCTGTTGAAGGAGCACGGCATCCGGATCAACGCCATCTGCCCTGGCCCGACCGACACGCCACTGGCACGCGCCAACGAAGAGATGTGGCTCGGGTTCGGCGCGGACTATCGGGCCGAGGCCGGGATCGAGGCCTCCACGCCGATGGAGCAGGCGTATGCCCTGGTGTTCCTCTGCAGCGCGGCCGGTGCCGCCATCTCGGGGATCACCTTGATCAGCGACGTCGGCTACATCAGCTCGGGGATCACCGAGTCGTTCCCTCCCGCTGCGGCTGCCGCCGGGTTCCTGCTCGGCCGCATGTAGTTGCGGGCTCCGCGAGCTGTACCGGGGTCGAAGGAGGTGCGTGGTCACGACGGTGGACGGTGACGCGGCGGTGCGTGAGCGACGCCATGTCCTGCAGGACCTCGGCTGGGAGGTCGTCCGCGCCGGTGACGAACTGCAAGGCCAGGCGGCCGTCGTCGCCGAGATGCACACTCCGGGAACCCGCTCTCTCCGCACGTCGATTCTGGCCGCGTGGGCCGACGTCGTCGCAGGGCATCTCGCCGTCGACACCATCGCACCGCGGGTCCCGGTGACGCTCGAGCTCGACGTACACCTGTACCGGCCGGCTCCGGGCGCGGGGTCGGTCCGCGGCACGGGGAGGATCGTGAAAGCCGGTCGATCCGTGTTCGTGGCCGAGGTCGACTTCAGCGACGAGGACGACGAGGTGTTCGGGTTCGCAGCCGGGTCGTTCGTGCCCGCGCCGGACGAGCGATTGACCATCACGATGCCGACTCGCGCCGGCGAGGTGGTACAGACGAGGTCGCGCCTGACGGTCCCGTTCGCCGAACGCGCGGGTTGCGTGCGTGTCGCACCGGGCGTGGCGGAGTTGACCCATTCCGACGACAAGCTGAACGCGTCGAACACCGTGAACGGCGGCCTCATCGCGCTTGCCGCCGAGGAGGCCATGTTGTCCTTGCTGCC
>JBPYFR010000017.1:0-9916 GCA_051985685.1 Acidimicrobiales bacterium | reverse complement strand
TCGGTGTACGAGAATGTGGCCGGGATCGACCCCCGCTACATGCACCTCTACGAGTTCGACAACCTGGACGCGGAAGCGACGTTCTCGAGGATGATCGACTTCGTCGCTCCGCGCCTGGGGGGTATCGACACCGCTGCGTACGAGGAATGGGCCGACTTGCGGGCGGCGGGAGGCCGCCTCTTCTATTGCAACAGCTTCCGGCGCCTGGGCGAGTGGACCTCGACCGACAGCAAGGACCATGTGGCGGCCTCCATCGGGACGAGCACAACCTGAAGTTCGCCGCAACTGACCCGGAGCGGACACCCGTTGGACGGACCGGTGTGAGGTTCACGTGCCGGGTGATCACGTTCGCGAAACGCTCACACATGACGCGGTCTTGACCCGAAGAGGTGGAAGGTCCCGTGACTCAGGGGGCCGCCAAAGGCCCGAACGGGACAAGGAACCCCGCCGCAGCGCACTGCAGCGACCAGGAATTTGCGGCGGTAGCCGTCGACGACGCCCCGTTGCACGGTGAAGGAGGGCGAGCGGCGCGCGCCTCAGGATCGCCACGATGGCCGGCGTCGTAGACGACGTCGGTGTCGGTGACGACACGAGCACGATCACGAGGTAGGAGGCGACGCGCGCGACCGTCAACCAACCTCCAAGGCCAGTGCGGGCCGGACTCCGACCCCGGGACCGCCAGGATGCGGGGTGGACGAGCGAGCGGTGCCCGCTGGTCGTGGGCGCCAGTAGGCACAGACGGAACGATTGGATACAGTGCGCGCCATGCCTACTGACCGGATACACGGGATCCTGGCAGAGGCGATTGTCGGGCGTCATCTGCTGACCCACCCCTTCTACCGCCGTTGGGAGGCGGGAACCCTCGCCGAGAGTGACCTGGCCGCCTACGCGGAGCAGTACCGCCATATCGAACGCGAGCTGCCGGTGACCTTGGAGGCCATCGCGGGGCAGCTGCCGAAAGGCGAGGCACGCCGCCTCGTGAAAGCCAATTTGGCAGACGAGCGGGGGAGACCGGCCCCTCACGTCGAGCTCTTCGAAGCATTCGCCCGTGCGGCCGGCGCCGCCTCGGACGTGCGACCCACTCCCTCGACCGCCGCGCTCCTCGCGCTCGTTCGCACTGCCGTCGTCATGAACCCGATCTCGGCCCTCGCCATGGTGGCCGCATACGAGGTGCAGGCGGCGGACATTGCGGCGACGAAGGCCGACGGGCTGCGTACGCACTACGGCATGGGCTCCGCGGGCACGAACTTCTGGGACGTCCACCGGACACAGGAGGTCGAGCACGCGGGATGGACCATGCAGGCACTCGACGCTCTGAACGCGGACCCCGTCGTCGTCGAGGCGGCTGCGACCGTCTCGGCCGACTCATGGTGGCTGTTCTTGAGCGAGCGGGAGGAGATGGCTCTCGCCGCAGTCGACTGAGCGCGGGCTCAGCCGGGACCGAGCCTCACCGGCGCGGGCTGTAGCGCGCCGCCGCTCGGGCGAACGCGTCGGCCCGTTCCCCGTAGTCGGTGTACCGCCCGAAGCTGGGCGCGGCCGGTGAGAGCAGGACGACGCCCCCCGCTCTGTTGGCCGAGACCGCCCATTCGTACGCGGTGTCGACGGCCGAGGCGAGGTCGGCCGAGTCGACCACCTCGACCGCGCCATCGGCACCCTCGCTCGCGGCGCGGACGGCCTCACCGATACGCGGACCGTTGTCGGGCATGGTGACCACGAGCGTGGGCTCAGCGCGTTGCACGATCGACCGGCCGAGGGGTTTGTAGTCGATGCCACGGTCCTGTCCCCCGACGAGCAGGGCCACGGCGCGGCCGTCGAACGCCTCGAGCGCCGCCTGGGTCGGCAACACGTTGGTGGCCAGGCTGTCATCGACGAATTCGACCGCTCCGGTGTACCCGAGTGAGTGGCAACGACTGGGGAGGGCCGCGAAGCCCTCGGCGGCCGCCGCGAGCGCGCCGTCGTCGGCCGCGATGCCAAAGGCCAGGATCACGGCGCGGGCGACGGACGCGTTACGCGCGTTGTGTGACCCCGGCAGCGCGAGCTCTTCCGACCACAATCGGTCGCGTTCGACGTCGTCCGCGCCGATCCACTGCACGTTGGGGCCGAGCTGGTTTGCGCGGGCGCGCAGCTCTGGATCGGAACCGTTGGCCAGCGCGTGTGCCACGCCGGGCTTGGTGCAGAGGGAGAGCTTGTCCGCGTAGTAGCGCTCGACCGAACGGTGCCAGTCCAGGTGATCGGGCGAAAGGGAAGTGACGGCGACCACCGAAGGACCCGAGTGAAGGTCGGGGACCTGGAAGCTGGACGTCTCGATGATCCAGTAGTCGGGTGGCGGCCCACTCGTGGGGTCCCAGGGTGGGAGCCCGATGTTGCCGCCCGCCCGGGCGTCGTAGCCGAGGCCGTTCAGCAGGTGGACGGCCAGGGCGGTCGTCGTGCTCTTGCCCTTCGTGCCGGTGATGCAGGCGACGCGAGCAGAGTCGGCTTCCTCCATGAACAGTCCGAGTCCGCCGCACACGGCGACTCCGGCGCCTTCCAACTGCGCCACCTCGGCGCGGTATCGGCTGATGCCCGGGCTCTTCACGACCACGTCGCAGCGGGTGAGCTGCTCGAGCCCTCCGGCGTTGGTCGCTCGCACTTCCAGGCCGTCGACCTCCCCTCCGTGAGGCTCGTCGTCGACCAGGACGGGCACACGGCCCATGGCGCGGAGGCGGCGGAGGCTCGCTCTCCCCTCGACGCCGAGCCCCCAGACGCCGACCGACGCGTCAGCGAGCGCTGACCAGGAGATCGGCGGGCGCATAGCGATCCGGGATGTGATGGGGCCCTTGGGCGACGAACAACGACTCCGGGTCGAGACTTCCAGGGGCCGTCCGCTCCACGGCCTGGCGCAGGCGCTGCAGGAGTGCCGAGTCAGCGCGGTCGTCGCGGCCCGCGGCGAGCAGCACGGCGGCCCGGCACTCGTCCACATCGCCGACGCACTCGAACGGCCTGGGCGCGGGGTCGAGGCCGAGGAGGGTGTGGAAGCGGTCTTCGTTGGCGGGGTCGGCCAGCGGTTCGTGCCCGCCGAAGACGGCGATGAGATCGCGCGCGTCCATGAACGGGGCAAGGACGAGGTCGATGAAGCAGCACTTGTCGCACCGGCGGCACCAGGAGTCGAGCCGCTGCGCCGGATCGAGATGGAAGGCGCGGTTGCAACTGAGGAACGCGGAGTGGAACGCGGTCAGTTCGGAGAAGCGCCGCGCCACCCAGAGCTCGCTACGCGGACGCAGGAACGAAAACACCGAGAACGCCGGACCGAGCGCACTGCGGATCACAGTCGCGAAGGTGCGCTCGAACTCCTCGCCCTTGGACCATTGGTGGTTCACGGCGACGCCGTCGGCGATCAACGTGGGGACGGAGGCCGACCGTTCGTTGGAGAGAACGACTGCGTCGTGCGCGTCGAGCACCGCCGCCACGACGGCGGCCGCCGTCACGATCGCGGTCACCGGGACGTGCCCGTTCAGGAACCCGAGCTCGGCCGAGCGGCGCACTTGCGGGTCGATCGCACGCGTGACGCGTGTGACCGGAAGGCCGGTCACGCTTGCGGCGGCCTCGATCGGGGCGAAGCGGTCCGCCGGCGGGTGCACGATGCACAGCTCAGCCTCGCGGTGCATATCGGCCACGGCGTCGGCCGTGACGATCGAGTCGATGCCGCCGCCGAAGGGAATGAGGGGGCGTCCCGGCACCGGCTGATAGGCCACCGGTCGAGCGGATGGGGCGGCCGGATCGGCGTCGGGCCCCGTGACGGAGACTCCCCGCAGGTCGAGCCCGTTGCGGTAGGCGAATTCGCCTAAGCCTTCGACGAAGTAGGTCTTCAGGAACGCCCGCTCGTCCGGCGTGGTGGCGAGGTCGCCGAGATCGATCACAGGGGGGGCGCTCGTCTTGTAGTAGGAGACGCCGGCGACGAGGAACAGGATCCGCACTGCGGCATCGACGGCGGGATCGCCCCACCCCCCGGCGGGCCCGAACTCGAATTCCTCGGTGAAGGTGTGGGTGTGGGTGCTGTAGGTGCAGCGCACGTGCCCGGACGCGGGGTCGATGGCGTAACCGTCGTAGCGGAAGTGGTCGGGGGACGTCATGGTTGGTCGAGAGGCCGGTCTGCGTGGCGGCTGCCGCCGCGTGCCGTTGTGGGAACCTCCATGCTACGAGCCGGGGTGCCGATCACCGCACCAGCCGAGCCAGGAGCGCGAACCGTCCGCACGGCCGCGCGGCGCGGTCGCTGAAGAACGATGGGTCGTCCGTCGTCGTCCCACTCTCGAAGACGTGCTCCGGGCGGACCCCCGCGCCGAGGAGCTGCTGGCGGTTGGCGGCGACGAGGTCGACCCGCGCCCGACCGCCTCCGTCGGAACGCACGATCCCGTTGCCCAGTGCAGCGGGTGCGACGGCGCGGGCGAGGGCGTCGACGACGGGGCGATCGACCTGGTAGCGCGCGGGCGCGACGGCGGGCCCGAGGTAGGCGCGGACTCGCTCGGGACGCGCCCCGTGCTCCGCCATCGCGCGCAGCGCCGATGAGGCCACTCCCGCTGCGGTCCCGCGCCAGCCGGCATGCACGCCGGCAAGGACGTGGGCTGCCGGATCGACGAGGGCGAGGGGGACGCAGTCGGCCACCAGGATCACGAGTGTGATAGCGGGCGAGGTCGTGACCAGGGCGTCGGTGGACGGGACAGCGTCCTCGAGCTCGGCGACGCCGCGCCCGGCGTCGTGTGCGTCGACGTGTGTCGCGCCGGCGCCGTGGACCTGCTGGGCGAAGACCAAGGTGCCGAGCCCGACCCCGAAGGCCTGTGCGGCGCGGGCGCGGTTGGCCGCGACGTGTTCGGGGTGGTCACCAACGTGGAGCGCCAGGTTGAGCAAGTCGTACGGCGGGCGCGAGACGCCTCCGTGCCGCGTGGTGACGCCGACCGCCGCACCGAGCGCGTGGGACTCGGGCCAGAGCTGCAGAGGGGCGGTGGCGTCGAGCACGGGTCTCGACCATATCGAGGAGGGTCGTCGGGTCAGGGGAAGGTCGTCAATCGGGTGCCGGATCGGGCCGGCGGATCAGCCCGGCGGATCAGGACGCCTCGCCTTCGTCCCAGACCGTCGTGGGCACCAGCGAGAGCAGCGCCCGTCGGCGCCCCTTCGGTGAGGCCGCGGCCCGCAGGTCGGGGAACCCGTATCGCTCGGCGGTGTCGTCGGGCGGGCCCAGGGGAGTGTCGACGCCGAGCACCGACGCGAGCGTCCTTCCGGCGCTGAGCGCATCGAAGAGGATCCGGAGCGACTCGAGCGAGAAGCCCTCGTCTTGGAGGCGGAGGATCGCGTCGAGCCGAGCGCGGTGCGCCGGGCCGTAGAGGCCGGTGCGTCCTCGCAGGTCGGGCCCGGCCAGAAGGCCGAGGGTCTGCAGCGCTCGGATGCGACGGGTCGTCGTGTTCGTCGCGGTCGCCAGCTGATCGATCGTCAGCGGCATCTGCTCCGGAACGGGTGCGGGCTCCACTTGACAAGTATGACATAGATATATGTAACATGAAAGCACGTAATACGTGCGTCGAGGATCGGTCGCGCGAGGCTCGGTCGGTCGAGGATGAGTCGAGGATGAGAGGTGTGCCATGGGACTGAACCCCGATGCGGTGGGGGTCAAATCGGACCCCGTCGAGAGGTCGTGGAGCCACAGGGACGCCCTGCTCTATGCGCTCGGGGTCGGTGCCGGAGCAGCGGACCCGACCGGCTTCGAACTCGAATTCACGACGGACAATTCAGCCGGCGTGACGCAGCGGGTGCTGCCCACGTTCACGACCATCGTCGGGCAGGGCGGCGGTGCGCGGGGCTCGATCGGGGACTACGACCCGGCCATGCTCGTGCACGGCGAACAGTCGATTGAGCTGCACGGCGAGATCCCGACCCAGGGGACGGTCGCCATCACGACGACGGTCGCGGGCATGTATGACAAGGGATCGGCGGGCCTGGTGGTGCTCGAGAGCGAGTCGCGCCACGCCGACAGCGGCGAGCCCGCCTTCACGAACCGCAGCACGCTCTTCATCCGCGGCGCCGGGGGCTTCGGCGGACCCCGGAGCCCGGAAGGTGACGAGGAGAGTGCGCTCGCGGCGGAGCCCTTGCCCGCGCGCGAACCCGACGAGGTGTTGACGTACGCCACTCGCGGCGACCAGGCGCTGCTCTACCGCCTGAGCGGCGACCGCAATCCCCTGCACTCGGATCCGGTCTTTGCCAAGCGCGCCGGGTTCGACCGGCCCATCCTGCACGGGCTGTGCACGTACGGCTTCACCGGACGGGCGCTGTTGCACGCGGTCTGCGGGTCGGATCCGGCGCGGTTCGGTGCCATGCGGTCCCGCTTCTCGAAGCCGACCATGCCCGGCGACACGCTGACCGTCTCGGTGTGGGACATCGGAGAGCGGGCAACCGGCGCCTACCGGTTCCGGACAGAGACCCAGCGCGGCGAGACCGTGATCGACGCCGGGTTGTTCCGGCTGGCTTAAGCGGTACGGGTCAGCGCAGGCCGAGCAGGCGCTCCATGACCTCGACGCGCTGACGCAGCCGGTCCACTTCGGCGGCCAGGGAACGCTCCTGCTCGATCTGGCGGCGCAACCGCGTCGAGCGCAGCGCGCGATCGAGCACCTCGCTCAGTGGAACCATGCGCTGTGGTCCGTGCGGACCGAGGATCATGCGAGACGGGATCTGCCCGGTCCGGTACCACGAACGCAGGGTGGAGCGGGCGACGCCGGTGGCAGCGACTGCCTCTTCCAAGGTCACCCATCCCTCCTCGGACGGCTGGCTCTCCAGCTGGCCCAGAACGTCGTCCCAATCGATGCCCGGCGCGCCGGCGACCTCGTCGCTCCCGTCGGCCTGGCCGGATGCCATGGTGGAGCACCCTAACATTTATCAGCGACTTGACAGGGTTCGTATGATCGAACCATGTTCGAGCGGTTCACCGACAGGGCCAGGCGGGCCATCGTGCTCGCACAGGACGAGGCACGAGAACTGGGCCACGCACAAATTCGTCCGGAGCATCTCGGCCTCGGGCTGGTGCAGAGCGACGGGGTGTCCGGCCAGGTGCTGCGAGAGTTCGGTGTCACCTACGAGGAGACGCGGGAGCGCATCGTGGCGCACATGCCAGCGGGCGACGCACTGGCTGGCGCCGGCAAACGGCTCCCGTTCACTCCCGAGGCGAAGAAGGTCCTCGAGGTCTCGCTGCGCGAGACACTTCGGCTCGGGCACAAGTACATCGGCACCGAGCACCTCCTGCTGGCGTTGCTCCGCACCTATGAGCAGCTCACGGCGGACCTCTTCCCGGTCAACCTCGGACTGCTGAGGACGCGGGTCGTTGAGTACGCCACCGGAGGCCCTGGGGAACGGGCGTCACGCTCCCCGGCACTCCGGGCGGCGCTGGGCCGGGCCCAGGGCGCGGCGGGCGACGAACCGATGACGACCGGCCACGTGCTGGTCGCGTTGGCGAGCGATCCGGACTCGCAAGGGGGGAAGGCCCTGGCCGGTCTCGATGTCTCCGAGCGCGCGCTCGTGGACGCGCTGCGGGAGATCCCGTTGGGGGACACCAGCGACGCCCCCGGGGCTCCGCGCTGGCTCGAGATCAGGCTCGGTGGTCGCACCGAGACCATTAGGGACCCCGAGCTCGCGAAGATCCTGGAAGATTGCACGCCCGAACAGATCAGCGAATTACTCCGAAAGGGCTTCGAGCGGAAGCGGCGGGGCCCCCAGCGGAAGGACCCCGACTGAGCCCCGATTGAGCCCCGACTGGGGCAAGCGGGCGATCGCGCGCGTCAGCGGCAGTCCGCGCACACGCCGAAGATCTCGACGGTGTGGGTGATGTCGGAGTAGCCAAGTGCCTCCGCCACGCCTTCGGCCCAGCGTTCGAGATTGGGGAGCTCGACCTCGGAGACCCGCCCGCACCGCCGGCAGACGACGTGATGGTGGTGCTGGTCGCTGTGGCAGCGCCGGTAGACCAGCTCGCCGTCCGCCGACTGCAGCGCATCGATCCGTCCTTCGTCGGTCAAGAGCGCGAGATGCCGGTAGACGGTGGTCAGCCCGACGGCCTCCCCCGACGCGCGCAGTTCGGCGTGGATGTCCTGGGCGCTGCGGAAGTTGTCGGAGCCAAGCACCACGTTGAGCACCGCCTGACCCTGGCGGGTCTGCCGGGAGGTGCGGGTCGCGGTCGTGTGCGCCGGCTGCTCAGCCACGGTTCAACTCTGCCAGGTGCGGCCCGACGGAGACGTGCGCATGCCTTCGCCGGGCGGCAACGGTGGGCCCAGCCAGGCGGGCCAAGACGTAGAACGCGAAGCTGATCGCCACGATGGGCACGCTGGGTCGCACCGAGGGGAATTGAAAGGACAAGAGGAGCCCGCCGTCGGCGGAGACCACGGCGAAGACCACCGACAGCACCGTGGCGGTCACGGGATTCGCGGTCAGGCGCTGGGCAGCGGCGGCGGGCGTGATGGCGAGGCTCAACACCAACAGGGTGCCGACGAGCTGCGCTGCCTCCGTCACGGTGATGGCGAGCACGAACAAGAAGATGAGGCCGAGGATCGTGGTGGGCACGCCCCGGGCCCGCGCGACCTCCGCGTCCACCGACGCGAAGAGCAGCGGCCGCCAGATGCCCGCGAGGACGGCCGCCACCGCGAGGGCGATCACGCCCAGGAGGATGATCTGGTCGGTGCTGATCCCGAAGATGTTGCCGAACAGAATGTTGAGCGCCTCGGAGGCGAACCCGTGGTAGTAGCTCAACAGGAAGACCCCGAGCCCGAGCCCGGCGGCCAGGATCACTCCGATGGTGGAGTCGCGCTCGGAGGTCCGTTGCCCGAAGATCCCGATGAGCCCGGCCACGATGACGGCACCGACGAGCGCGCCGGCCACGGGATTGTCGGCGACCAGGAGCCCTGCCACGGCTCCGGTGAATGCCAGCTCGCTGGTCCCGTGCACAGCGAACGCCATGGTGCGGGTGATGACGAACGGCCCGATGAGCCCGCAGATGAACGCGACCAGGAACGCAGCCTCGAGCGCGTGCTGTGCGAAGGGGAATTGGAGATAGAAGCCGATGCCCATGTCAGTGCGCGTGCCCTGGCTCGTGTCCTGGCTCGTGCTGGTGGTGGGGTTGTGCGCCCGGCTCGGTGGCCGTGTCGTCCTCGGTGCTGACGACGAGGTAGCGGCCGCGCACCTCGACCACGTCGACCTGGATGCCGTACAGCGCACTCAGCCGCTCGCTGGTGAGGATCTCGGCAGGGGTGCCCACCGCCCACCGGCCCCGCACCAGGTACAGGATGCGGTCGACGTAAGGCAGGATCGGGTTGATCTCGTGCGTGACGAAGACGACAGGGGTGCCGGCGCTGCGCCGGCGCTCGTCGATGAGCGTTGTCACTGCGCGCTGGCTGGCCAGGTCGAGGGCCAGGAGCGGCTCGTCGCAGAGCAGGATGGCCGGATCGCCGAGGAGCGCCTGGGCGATGCGGAGACGTTGCTGCTCGCCTCCCGAGAGCAGGCCGACTGGCGCGTCGGCATAGGCGGAGCCGCCGACCGCTTCGAGCATTGCATCGACGCGGCGGCGTGCACCGGTGGCGCGCAACGGGAAGCCCCAGCGGTGTCCGTCGGCACCGAAGCGGACGAGGTCGCGGCCTCGGATGGGGAGCGCACGGTCGAAGGCCTGCTGCTGGGGCACGTAGCCGACGGCGTGGTTGCCCCGCCGGGGCGGAGCGCCGTTCACCTCCACCGATCCGGCCGAGAGGGGCACCAGGCCGAGCAGGACCTGGAGCAACGTGGTCTTGCCGGCTCCGTTGGGACCGAGGACGGCGAGGAACTCGCCCCTCTTCACGGTGAGGTCGAGTTCGGACCACAGCGTGCGCGACCCGAGACGGACGGCTGCGTCGCGGAGCTCGACGGGGGGTGCTGGCCCGGG
>JBPYFR010000016.1:0-23155 GCA_051985685.1 Acidimicrobiales bacterium | reverse complement strand
TACCTCGCGTCGACGCGGCCGGATCGCTGGTGTTCAACACTGAATCCGCCTGTTCCGCTCTAATACCCGTACGTGGACCCAGAGTTACCGGTGTTCCCACCGTTACCGGGGTTATGACCGGAGTACTGAACACCGCCACCGTTTGACGAGAGAGTTCCGTTCCATTGGAACTGGCACACCCAGCCGGTCTGTCCACTCGGGTTCACGCCGCCGGTTTCGCCGCTCCCCGTCAGCGCTCCTTGAGCGACAACAGAACCAGTCAGATCGATGGTCATCTCTGCTCCGGCACTGATGTGAATGTGGAACCCTCCCGACTGGTACGTGATGGTGCCCGGTGATGTCGGCACCTGCTGCTGATTCATGGTGGCCGTGTCGCCTTGCACGATCATCGACCATCCGTCGATCGGCACGTTCCCACAGGCTGGACTCTGTGAGATCACGTAGGTGCCATCGGGTATGACACCCGTCGCGGGTGCGGCCGGCGCCACTGTGGTCGTGGTCGTGGGCGGCACGGTGGTCGTGGTCGTAGGACTTGTCACGGTCGGATTCGTGCAGACCGTCACGCCAGGCATGCTTGGCCCACCACAGGTAGGTGTTGGAGCATCTGAAAGACCCACGGTCCCTGTCGGCCGACTGAAGGCTCGACCGGTCGAGTTATCGATCAAGGTGAAGTTGTTGATGATCGTTGTCGATTGCTGGACGACGATGGTGGTCGTGGCGGAGAAGCTGGACCACTGTGGGCCGACATAATTAGGAGTCCCCGAGACCGCGACCGGGGGCGTGAGAGGATTCCCGCAGTAACACCGCGCCCGCGGTACGCCGTGGCTATCAACAAGGACTGCCTGACCGGCTTGGAGAATCTCTGGTATGGCATTGGCCTGACCGTCAACGTAGCCATGGTTGGTGACCCGTGTGTCGTAACGCAAGGTCATCGGAGTCAGGCCGTTGATGTAAGTCGAGATCTGAGTGACAGGAATCCCCTCGGCCGCGGCCCAGGCCGAAGCCTTTGCGGGGATGGCCTCCAAATACGTAACCATCTGGTGTGGATCACAAGTCGCCTGATCCAAAGTGCCGCCGTAGAGACCGACTGTGTTCCCCGAGTACGAAGCGAGGCTCGTCCCACTTGTCGGGGTCAACGCAGAAGCCACCGTGGAGGGAGTGTTCTTCCCGACGTTGGGAGTGAAAGGGTTCTGGCCCGGAGCGTTGGCCGGCTGCAAAAACACCTCGCTTGCGTTCGCAGCCGTGCTGCTCCCGGTAAGGACGACGCCGAGTCCTACGCCGGCCCCGATCAACACCAAGATCAACAGACCGATCAAGACCCGCTTGCCCGTGAGGACAAAGCCTCGCTTCTGCCCAAACGCGGCAAGCCGTTCGAGTTCCTCGGTGGTACTCATCTTCCCCTCCCGCCTCTGCGTCTCGCCAAATGACGCCGGGATGGTGCGAAAGATATGTCATGGAGCCTGACTAGTCAATAGGGGTTGCAGATTCGGTGGGAGGCCAGTGGCGCGCACTATCAAACGCACCACCAGGATTCACCACCGCTCGCCGGCCGTGAGCTTCCTGCGTAGAAATCTGCGGGGTGGCAACTCTCCGGGTTCGTCAAACCCGGACCACCGTGCGACGGACGCCTTGTCCGTGGCGCCACCGCGCCGAGGAGTTCCGCGCGCGAAACGTGTGGCGGGCGAGCTTGCGGTGCGCCTTCGTCCTGAGCGAGTCGTCTCGGCGTTGGACCGGGCCGACTGACGTTGGCTCCCTGATCGGCCCGCAGCCAGATCAGGGTTCAGCGTGCTCAGCCTGCAGGTGCCACCCCGGTCACGAGACCCGACCCGCCGGACTGGTAAGGATCGGCGTCCCCTGACCCCGGCGTGATCCGGGGCAGCCTTGGCTTGTCGCCGCCGAATTGCCCCAGGGGGGCAATGGTGATGGCCAGCAGGGCCGCGACGAGCAACAGGTCGGGCACGACGAAGGTGTGGATGAGCCGCATGAAGACGCTGTGCATCGACGCCATCCCGGCGAAGGCCCAGAAGGTGCTGATCACGATCAGCCAGCTGCGCATCCGCCCGGCGGCGACCGTCGCCAGCACGACCACGCCCCACGTCACGTACCACGCCCAGACGACCGGCCCGAGAAGGGCCAGGAAGAGCAGCGTCAAGCCGAGGCACCGGACGAGGCCCTCCTGCGGCGACCGCAGAAGGAAGCGCACGCCCAACCCGACGGCGAGGAGGAGCCCCAGCACGATGAAGACGGGCCGAGCCTGCAGGGTGGAGACGGGAAGTTGGACGACATGACTGGCGATGGAGACGGCGCGTGCCGCCACGTTCACCGGCGTGACTCCGGTGAAGGCGGCGCCCGCGGTCGAGGTGGTGTGGAGCCAACCCCAGCCCGTGCCCGACACGGCTGAGGTGGCCTCCAGCGTCGCCGACGCGATCAGCGCGGCGGCCAGAGTGTGGCCGATGCGACGGCGCGTCGACGCTGATGGACCGGCCCAGGCCCAGCCGAGAAAGAGGACGCCGAGCGCCGCCGGCGACTTCACTCCCGCTGCGAGCGCGCAGAGGATGATTCCAGGAACGGTCCCGAAACGTTTCGCGACCGCCAGTCCGGCCAGCAACAGGCCGAGCATGAGCGCGTCGTTATGAGCTCCGGCGAGGAGGGACAACAGCACGAGGGGGGATCCCGCACCGAGCAGTACGGCGTGAGCGGGATCGCGTTTGACAGCCCGCGCCAGCGTTGGCGTTGCCGCCGCGATCAGAGCGATGCCTGCCACTTCCACGAGGCGGAGCAGCACGAGGTCGACCAGGAACACGTGCCCGGACACCTGGTCGGCGGCACCGTCGATGGCGAGGAACGTCGGCCCGTAGGGCGATTCGGCTCCCGACCAGAACGGATCGCCGAAGTTGTTGAAGGGCGTGGATCCCAGGACGCTCGGCCCGTATGAGTAGGGGTTGATGTGGTGGCTCATCATCTCGCCCTGGGCGGCGTAGGTGTAGACGTCGCGGCTGAAGAGAGGGGGCGCGAGGAGCAACGGTATGGCCCAGATGAGGGCAACCAAAACGATTCGCTTGACTGGGAAACCTGGGTGCTCCTTCAGCAGCCTGAGCAGTCCCAACCAAACTCGGGTGAGCAAGATCAGGCCACCGAAGACGAGGGCGATCGACGCCGTAGGCGGGAGTGAATCGTTCGTGCCAACGGACCCCAGCAGCCCGCCGGGCATGCCGAAGAACCACGCGCCGGGGAGTTGGGTCTCGAAGGACTGGCCGCCCAGAAGCGCGCCGACCACGATCGCGGTCGTTCCGACGGCTCCAAGCACGGCGGTGCGCACGAGGCGCACCCGAGGGAGCGTGGAGGTGTCCGCCGTCGCCGCTGGAGCGGAAACGGGAGTGTGGGGGTCAGCGCTCGGGGGGACGAGCTCCATTCAGGATTCCTTAGTCGCGTGAGAGGGAGAAGCGATGGCGGGGCCGAAAATCGTCATGAAACCGAAGCCATTTTGTCATAGCCGTTTGCGAGTCCGGAAGGCCAAAAACGTTCGTTAACAGGATTCTCAGGCTTGTCTCAGCCTACAAGGGAAGGATTTCAATGTCACGTATGTGAAATCTGGCTGTCAGCGAAATTGGAGGCATCCGGGGCGAGTTTTTGTCCTCGGGCTGGCGGGGCCCTGGGCCGCCCGGGGGCGCTCTCCTCGCTCGCCAACGGGCAACGAGGTGGGTGTGGCGCACGTCTTCGCCTGCCGTGGTAGCGACCACGAGATGGGTGTGGACCCCTCGTCCCCATGCGTCCGTGCAGCGCAGGGTCGAGTGTAGGGAGAAGGTTTCTGGGAACCGGGTGGAGGTGTACGTCCGCGACCCCAAATACGTCGATCCACGTGGTGAGGCTGCCGGCGATGGGAGAGTGCGCACTCCCCACGGCATTGGTCGTCGAGCCACGATTCGGGCACGCCGGCACGAGGGCGGGAAGGGCACCGAATGGGCCGGCCGCGCGAGGGTCATCTCAGTGAACGGGGCTACCGTTCCCGAGGGATCGGACCGCGGCCGCTACGTGGAGAGCGCGTGCCAAGAACTCCGGGAGGGCAAGCCGCGTCAGTGAATCGAAGTGGAGCAAGGGCGGGACCGTGGTGGCCCTACCTGGTGCTGATTGCGATCCCGGCTGGCGCCTTCATCCTTCCCTATGCGATCGACGGCCGCGTGCTGCTGACGGGGGACAACCTGCAGCAGAACTACCCCCTCCACGTCCTGGTCGGGCATATGTTTCGCCACGGGCAGCTGCCGTTTTGGAATCCCTACATCTTCAGCGGCACGCCGCTCATGGCGGATTTCAACGCGGGAGCGTTCTACCCCCTCATGGGGTTCTTCGTCGTGTTGTCTCCCAACGCAGCCTGGATCGCCACCGAAGTCGTGTTGTTCTCCGCGATCGCGATCGGCATGTACGTGTTCCTGCGGGCGATGAGGCTTTCGCCGGTGGCCGGCGTGTTGGCCGCAGCAACCTTCGCCTTCTCCGGAACCGTTCTCAGCCAGGTCAACCACGTGGATATGACCGAGGGTTTCGTGGCCGTCCCGTGGATGCTGCTCTCGGTTCTCCATATCGTGCGGGATGGCCGGTGGCGCTGGTCGGTCCTCCTGGGGATCTCCTTTGCCACGGTGATCCTGGGGGGCGCGCCCGAGGCGATGCTCGACGAGGCGCTCTTGGTGATCGCCTATGCCGCGATGTCGGCGGGAATCGATTGGGCGCGCTGGTGGCGTGTGCTGTCGAGGTGTGCCGCGGGTGCCGGCCTCGCACTGTCTCTCGCTGCCATCCAGTGGCTTCCCGGGCTCGAGGCCATCAGGCTTTCGCAGCGGGCAGGCTCGAGCATCGCCGCCGCGGGGAGCTTTCCTACTCCCTTCAGCATCTTTTGGCTCGTGCCGTACCTCGACGGGAACTACGGCAATTTCGGCCAGGCCCGCTTCTTCGGGCAGTACAACCTGCCCGAGGTGGGCGTCTATTTGGGAATCCTCCCGTTGATCGCGCTCATCACGTTGTTGCATCCGCGCTGGCCGAGCCGGATTCCGCCGCGTGACCGGCTCACCTGGTACGTCGTCGGAACCTTCGGGTATCTCCTGGCGCTCGGCTCGAACACGCCCTTGGAGCACCTCTTCAACTCGTTACCCCTCTACGGCCACCAGCGCCTTCAGAGTCGCAACATGATCATCGTGTCCACGGCGGTATGCGTCCTCTTCGCAGGATGGATCGACCGGTCCGACCGGGCGCTCTCCGACAAGGCGCTCTTGTGGTACGAGCGGATCATGGCCCTCCTCCCGACCGGCGTCGTCGCGGGCCTAACCGTGTGGGCGCTCGCCGGACCCACGTCGTTGGTCTCGGTGTTTGCCGGCGTGCAACTGACGCCGAGCACTGCGACGACGGTACGCCGGGCGACGATGGTCGCCCTCTGTTTCTGCGTGGGGGCGGCCGCCCTGGTCTGGGTGCGGCCGCGGCTCTCCAGGGTGAACTGGCTCAGCCTCGTGGCGGTGTTCGTCAGCATCGATATCGGGCTGATCGCGTTCACCAGCCAACTTACGTCGACCCCTCCGAACGACCTCCTCTCGGGGACGACGCCGGTCCAGCAGCTCATGGCGCAGCACCTGGCACCCGGAGGCCGGATCCTCAGCTACGACCCGCAGGCGTACGCGAGCTACCCCATCAGCGCGCAGGGGATACCGGACCTCAACATCCTGGCGAACATGCCCTCCGTCTCGGGGTACGCGTCCATCGTGAACGGTCACTACGAGGCGGTGACGGCGACCCACGAGCAGGGCTCCATGAACATCGGGGCTATCTCCGGTCACACGCTGGACACGCTGAACCTGCAGGAGGTCGTGACGCTCCCGGAGTACTACTTGGTCCCTCTGGCATCGACGCCTCGGGCCATAGGCGAGATCAGCCCTCTCTTACAGGGATTCGTGGCGAACTCAACGCTCTTGAGGGGATTCGCAATATCCCACAACGACATCCGGTACCCGTACTTCCCTGGACCGAGGCCCGCTCTGCAACCGGGCCAGCGCTCCTCGTGGTTCTTCGGTGCAAAGCTGCAGCCCGACAGCGCCACCGTGCTGTTCACCCAACCGGCTATGACCGCGACCGACGTGCGGTTCGGCACCCTGTCTCCGGACGGAACGACGCACTGGTCCTCGTCCGTCCCCGTTGCCGCCGGGGCGGCGTCGGTGACGAGTCAGCTACCCCGCGGCGCTGGTGTCGGACTGGTGATGCAAGCGTTCGGACCTATCCCGGGTCAGCGCGCCGCGATCAGTGTGGGTGGCCATCCGTACGAGCTCGCTGGTTCGTTGTCATCCGCCATCATGCCCGGCCCGTGGCACCAAGTAGGCGTCGTACAGGGCTACTCAGTGTTCGCCCGCACGAAAGCGCCGACCCCGATTGTGGCTGTGACGGCCGGCGGGCAGAGGCTGCCGGTCCAGGTTCTCTCGAGCTCGACGAAATCGGAGCAGGTGCGCGTACGAGCACCCGTGTCGGCGACGGTCGTGCGTTCGGTGGCCTGGGACTCGGGTTGGACCGGCTCGGTGTCGGTGGACGGAGCCAAGGCGACCGCGGTCGAAGTTGGCTCCATCGATCTGGTCCAACAGATCACGATTCCGCCGGGCGATGACGTGGTGACCTTCCACTACAGCCCACCCCGTCTCCGGGTCGCCACCATCCTCACCCTGGGCGCATTGGCCTTCCTCGTGTTGTTGGGTTTGGCGTTCCTGGCGCTCCGACTTTACGGCCGTCGTCGCCGCCGTGGCCCGATTGAGGTGATGGAACCGCCCCTCCACGAGGAAGAGTTTGCACAGCAGTACGGGTGATCAGCAGTACGGGTGAGCAAGCGTCAACAGGAACTCCCCCTCGCGAGCGCCCCACATTCCTTCGACGACGAAGCCCGCATCGTCGAGCTCCCGCTCGACTCGCTCGGGTGTGAACTTTGCGCTGATCTCCGTGAGCAGGTCCTCGCCTTGGTCAAAGTGAACCGTGATGCCGGCATCGGCCAGGGAGATCTCGACCGTCTCTTCAGCGCGGAGCCGCATCTCGATCCACTGCGCGTCTTCGTTCCACACGGCCACGTGGCGGAACCGTTCGGGTTCGAAGTCGCCTCCGAGTTGATCGTTGAGCACGCGCAACACATTGCGGTTGAAGGCCGCAGTGACTCCGGCCGCATCGTCATATGCCGCGACGAGACGGGAACGGTCCTTGACGAGATCGGTACCGAGCAGCAACGAGTCGTCGCTCGACATGATGCAGTTGAGGTCGAATAGAAAGCGGGCGCGTTGGCCGGGGTCGAGGTTGCCAATGGTCCCACCGAGGAAGGCGACCATCCTCCGGCCATCGGTAGGGATCTCAGCCAGGTGATGGTGGAAATCGCCGATGACGAGGTGGATGTCGAGCCCGTCGAATTCCTCGCACAGGGTCGCCGCCGCTCCCCGGAGGAATTCGTCGCTGACGTCGAAGGGCACGTAGCGAGAAAGCATTCCCGAGTGCTGGAGAGCGGCTAGCAGAATCCGAGTCTTGTCGCACGACCCGGCGCCGAGCTCGACGAGCGTGTCCGCTTTGCACATTTCCGTGATCGCGCCTGCGTGCCGCTCGAGGAGTCCCCGTTCCACCCGCGTCGGGTAATACTCAGGGAGTTGGGTGATCTCCTCGAACAGCCTGCTGCCGCGCTCGTCGTAGAACCAGACCGGCGGAATGGACTTCGTGTGAGACTGGAGTCCATTCAACGCATCGGTGCGCATCTGTGTCCGGACGTCGTCGGGCGAGAGGTGGACGTCGATCGTGTACGACATGGAGCTCAGGGATCTCGGGCCAACCGGACGCCGTTGAAAGCCCAACGCGCGCTTGCAGGGAAGAAGTTCCGGTAGGTCGGGCGAACGTGTCCGCGGGGGGTTGCGCAGCAACCGCCGCGCAGCACGTATTGGTTGACCATGAACTTGCCGTTGTACTCGCCGACTGCACCGGGTGCAGCCCGAAAGCCGGGGTATGGCGCGTACGCGCTCGACGTCCACTCCCAGCAGTCCCCAAAGAGTGCGTGCGATTCGATCGCTGGCCTTGGGTGGGCCGGGCCTTCGGAGAGGAAATTGGGGAGCGAGGTCTCGGACTCGGCCGCCGACGCGGCGATGGTCTCCCATTCGACCTCCGTCGGTAGCCGCATTCCAGTCCAGTGCGCGAAAGCGTCCGCCTCGTAGTAGCTGACGTGGCACACGGGCTCGTTCGGGTCGACAGGATGTACCCCTGACAGCGTGAATTGAAGCCAACGATCGGCGGCGTCGGGATCGCGGAACCAATAGAGCGGAGCGTCCCAGCACTCGGCGTTGACGACCGACCATCCGTCCGACAGCCAGAACTCCGGCCTCGCGTAGCCGTCGTCCGCCATGAAGTCGAGCCATTCGCCGCACGTCACCGGCCGGTCGGCCAGCGCGAACGGCGTGAGATGGACGGGATGGCGGGGGAACTCGTTGTCGAACCCGAACCCGTCGCCATCATGGCCGATCTGAGTCAGACCTCCGTCGTGCTCGATCCACCCGGCTTTGGGCGGGGCGATGCCCGTTCCTGCCGGGCCGCGTGGGAGATAGACAGGATGGAGCGGGTTCTTGGAGAGCACGTGCTTGATGTCCATCAGGAGCAGCTCCTGGTGCTGCTGCTCGTGGTGCAGGCCGAGCACGATGAGGTCCCGAAGACCCGGTTCGGATAGGTCGGACGGGTCGGACATGAGTGTTTCCATGGCCACGTCCACATGGTGGCGATACTTCGCGATCTCCCCGATCCCTGGTCGCGAGAGCAATCCCCGCTCGGGTCTGGGGTGACGGGCCCCGACAGCCTCGTAGTACGAGTTGAAGATGTAGCCGAAGGCATCGTTGAAGGGCGTGTACGCAGTGACGTACTGCCCGAGGATGAAGGTCTCGAAGAACCACGTGACGTGGGCGCGGTGCCATTTGGTTGGACTCACGTCCGGCATGGACTGGACGGTCTGGTCCTCTGCGCTGAGCACCGAAGCCAAACGCTCCGTGGTGGTCCTCACATCGCAGTACGCGTCTCGAAGATCGGCCGGTGCTGCTCGAGCGCTCTTCTCCATGAGATCCGTCCCTTCGCCCCACCATCATGGAGCGCGTGCCAGCTGCCCGACGTCTCGGATCACCATACCCAGAGGTCGCGCCGGGCAGGCGCGTTTTCGGCAACATTTTGCATTTTGCACAAACACCAGGTGATAAGGCTGTGGGCCTCACCTCCTTGGCTACTGTGCAGAACCGAGGGAGTGACGGTGTTACACAAGTTCGCCCAGCTGTTGACCGATGGACTACCGCACCCGACGGCATCATCTCACTGGTCATCTGTGATCGCGCTGTGGTGGTTGCAATCCTCATGAGCGCCGAGAAACTTTCCGCTGACGCCAGAGGTTCCTACTTCAGTGCGGTGGATTGGCTGATTCGCGATCCTCCGCTCTGACGAAGTCACCACGGCCTGGCCCGAGCCCAGCGCGCTCGAGTCCTACACGGTTGGCGGAGTGGCTGCCCACGCGGTCCAGGGCGTTCTGTGGTTGGAACAACTGCTTCTCGAGGCCAAACCCATTGGCCTGAAGAGAGTCGCCTTGGGGGAGTTCTTCGGTCCAAATCGCGTCGAGGTTTCTGGAGGGGACGACCCAGTTGCGACGTACCTGATGTCGGCCGCGGAGGCTTTCGCTCAGGAAGGTCCCGCGGATGTCGCTTCTGCGTGAACGTGTCACGCGACAGGCTGGCCGGGCTTCTGCGCGAGGTCTCAGCCCAGCGACCCGTCCCCGTACTCCGCTTGACCGGCTCTCAGGTACCGCTGCATGTATACCTCCGGACGAGAGTGCTCGAGGCGGTCGTGCACGGTGACGACGTCGCGTCGAGCGTGCCCCGTCTGCGGGTCCCAGATCCGCCAGCCGCGTCACTCCAGGTGTGCCTCGACGTATGTCTGGAGCTGGCCCGACTCCGCGTCGGCGGGCTGAATGTACTCCGGGGCTTCACCCGGACCGAACGCGGTCTTCCTGATGCGCTCCGCGTGCTCTGACGCGAGGCGGGTAGTGGTCAGGCGAGCACCTTGCGCCGGAAGTTCTTCAGTCCGAGGGTCAAGAACACGATGCTGAACGCCACGATGGCGGGATAGATGACGTAGAGGTGCATGTGTGCCGCGTTGGTGAACGCCGCGCGCATGCCGTCGTTGATGTAGATCAGCGGGTTCACGAGCACGATGATTTGAAGCCAATGGATCGAACCCAGCTGGACCGGTGCCAGTCGCGTCCATTGGTAGTACGTGCCCCCGAGAAACGTGATCGGCAGAACAATGAAGCCGAACATGAGACCGAGGTTGCGCGGCTCGAACGAGGTTCCCAGCAAGAGCCCCAACGACGCCATGCAGATGCACGACAACGGCACCAGAGTGACGATGAGTAGCCAATGCAGGTTGATGTTGGCCTCGACGCCGGCGGCATGCACCACCGATGCGATTGGGAGGACGATCGCCGCCGAGATGAGCCCCTGAGCTCCGCCCGAGATGACCTTCGAGATCGCGACGAGCCAGATCGGGCACGGTGCCTGGACGCGGTCTTCAATCTCGCGCGTGAACCCGAACTCCTGAGCCAGCTGCATGGCGACGGCCTGGATGCCCTGGAACATGATCGACAGGCCGACCACACCAGGGACCAGCACCGTGGCGAACTCGGACTCGGCGCCGGGGATGCCACTCGCAGCACCGATCCCCTGGCCGATCTTGGGGAACACGTAGAGGAAGACGAAGCACAGGAGGAAGGGCTGGACCAGCGTGCGCACCGTGAATTCGATCTTGTGCTTCCACAGCACGACCATGTCTCGGAGGATCAGTGCTTGCAGTGAGGCCCAGCTGGCGGCGGCGGTAGTACGCGTGGGCGCCAGCGCGACGGGGCGCGTCGCGGCGCCGAGCGTCGGTGCTGACACGGAGCCGGAAGTCGTGGTGGCCATCAGTCGCGCAGCTCCTTCCCGGTCAACCCAATGAACACCGTCTCGAGCGTGGGTTCGGCGACCGACAGGTCGGCGAGCGAGATGTGCGATGCCTCTGCCGCCTCGACGACGCGGGGGACCAGCCGATCGGAGCCTCGGACTTGGAGCTCGATGCCACCGGGAATGGGCCGTGTCCGCGTGAGGCCAGCGAGGCGGGAGCGGAAGGCTTGGTCGAGTACATCCGTGTCGCCCGAAGCCTTCACCGTGACGATGGTGTCCGCTCCCACGCTCCGCTTGAGCTCAGCGGGTGTGTTCAGAGCGAGGATCCGACCGTGGTCCATGATGGCCACCCGGTTGCAGAGCTTGTCGGCCTCTTCCATGTAATGCGTGGTGAGCATGATGGTCTGTCCCTCTGCGTTGAGGTCGTAGAGGAGGTCCCACAGTGCGAGCCGGCCCTGCGGGTCCAGACCGGCGGTGGGCTCGTCCAAGAAGAGCACCGCCGGCCGGTGAAAGATCGCACGTGCCACCATGAGGCGTTGGGCCATGCCGCCCGAGAGGGCGTAGACGGACGCTTTCGCGAACCGGCTGAGCTGGAACCGCTCGAGGAGCTCGTCCGCCGTCTGCCGACAGGCCCGGGCGCTCATGCCGAACAGCCGACCGTGAAAATAAAGGTTCTCCCACGGCGTCAGTTGCCGGTCCAGCGTGTTCTCCTGAGAGACGACGCCGATCAGCTGTTTGACCAACGTGGGATGGCGCACCACATCGATGCCGCCGACGAATGCTTCTCCTCCGGTCGGGATCACCCGGGTGGTGAGAACGCCGACCGTCGTGGTCTTGCCGGCACCGTTGGGACCGAGGAGGCCGAAGACCTCTCCGGTCGCGACCTCGAGGTTGAGCTCGTCGACGGCGCGGAAATCGGTGCCCGGGTACGTCTTCGTCAAAGCGGCCGTCTGGATGATCGGCGGGACCGGCGCTGTGTCGCCTGGTGAGGATCCGTCGAGCGCGATCGTGGCGACCGGGTTCGTCATGACTCCTGCGACAGTACCGGGCGACGACTGACGCCTCGGTTCCGCCCCATAGGTTGGCGCCGTCAGTTCCGGTAGTCCTCGTCAATCCTCAGCGAGGATCTGGTAGAGCTCCTTGCGGGCCTTTTGGATGACCGCCACGCCACGCTCGAGCTGCGAGGGCTCTCCGGCCCCGGAAAGCTGCTTGGCCGCACTCACGAGCTGACCCACTGCCAGGCGGAGCGACACGATCTGGGCGTCGCCTTCCCCTGCGGCTTGCCCTGGCATGGCCGCCACTCGTTGGGCCTCCTCCCGGCCGGCATCGGTCAGGGTGTAGGTGCGGCTTCCTTCCACCTCCGACGACTGCACGAGGCCCTCGTCCTCGAGCATCTGAAGGTGCGGGTACACCGACCCCGGGCTGGGGCGCCACAGGCCCCCGCTCATCTCCTCCAGTCTCCGCATCACCTCGTATCCGTGCGCGGGCGCTTCCTGCAGGGAAACCAGAATTGCGGTGCGGATGCGGCCCCGGCGCATGCGCCGCCCGCCTCCCCAGCCCCCGTGCGGTCCGGCCCAGCGCCCCCTTGGGCCCCGAAAGCCGAAGGGCCCAAAGAAGGCTCCATATCCATGCTCGTGTTCGTGTTCGTGTTCGTGCTCGTGTGGAATGTCGTGCTCCATCGACGGACCCCTTCCTCTCCCCCTGATTACAGCCTTCTTGTACTTGCTTTCTTTTGCGTACCTGGTCATGTGCTGGGTGCCTCCCGGTTCGCACCTTCAGGCCTCCTGGCCTTCCGGCGTCGCCCATATAAGTAATATTAACGATATATCATAATAGGTCGGTATGAGACTCCACGCGATTGGTCGTGTGAGCGACCGGGTCCTTTGGGTGAGGACGGACTGGTGGCACCGTCGGGTGCACCGTGGGAAGCACCGGGCGCCCATACTGAGTGGCGGCGATGCATGCATCGACGTATCTGGGTGCGCGCCGAGACGGAGGCGACATGGGACTGTTCACTTCGCGCGGGACCGAGATGGTGACGGCCGAACGGGCCCTTCCCGGCCGGGAGGAGCCGATGCTCATCTCGGCCCCGCACCTGGTGTTGGGCACGAAAATCACCCCACCGGCGGAGGAGTTTTACTACGCCGAGCCGTCCCACCAGCAGTACCTCGAGGCCAATCCGGGTGGTTACTGCGGGCTCGGCGGCACCGGCGTCGCCTGTCCCGTCGGGTTGCCGGGCGCGAGTACGGAGTGACGGAAGCCGAGGCGGAACACCTCACCGAGGCCGAGCAACTCCAGCGCAGGGCCGCCATCCCGGGGATCTTCGCGAGGACTCCCTTCCTTGCGTGGCTCGGGTTGAAGGTGGAGCGCTACGAACCCGACGACGTGACGACGCGGTTGCCGTTCCGGAACGAACTCAGCAACGACGGCCGGACGTACCACGGCGGAGTGGTGGGGGCCGTCATCGACACGACCGGCGCACTGGCAGCCTGGTCGAACCACGACTTCGAGCGCGGGGTACGTGCGTCCACGGTCTCGATGGCGCTTCAGTACGTGGCGGCAGCCTCGGGTGCAGACCTACTCTGCGACGCGCGCACCGTGCGGCGGGTCCGGGAGCTCGTGTTCACGGAGATCACCGCGAGGGACTCCACCGGCAAGGTGCTGGCGCACGGGCTCCAGACCTACCGGATTGCCTGAGGAACGGCCGTCCCTCGTTCGTTGAACGAGCCTGGGGTCTCAGCGCAGCCGGATGACGTTGCCCGTGATGAGTGCGGCCGCGTCGGATGTCAGGTACGCGATCACGTCGGCCACTTGTTTGGGGGTCGCGATGCGCTGACCGGACGACGCCGCGGAGGACGTCACGCCCGCGTTGATCCACCCCGTGTCCGTCACAGGCGGGTGGACGACATTCGCGGTCACTCCGAACCGCGCCAGTTCGCTCGCTGCACTCAGGGTGATGTTGACCTGCGCCGCCTTCGCGGCTCCGTAGGACACCTCCTCGGGGAAGCCGTTGCCTTCGCCTGAGGTCAAACCGACAATGCGCCCCCACTGGGCCTGCCGCTCAATGTGGCGGCGGGCGAACTCCGCGATCAGCAGCGCGGGAGCCCGGGCGTCGACTGCGAACACCTGGTCAACGGTGTCCGCCGTCACCGGCCGCAGAGAACGCCCCATCCGGTCGAGGGGTCGGGCGGCGAATGTGTCCGCGACCCATCCGGACGCGTTGTTGACGAGGACCTGCACGGGGCCGAGCTGCGCCTCGGCGGCATCGAAGAGAGCGGGGACGGAGGTGGCATCGGACAGGTCTGACTCCATGGCGATCGCTTTGCCGCCCGTCGCCGCAATCGACTCGACGACGAAGTCCGCTCGTGCCATCCGGGTGGCGCGGTACGCGGCTGGCAGCGATGATTCGTTGAGCCCGCCCATGGTCGTGCTGCGGTAGTAACTACACAGGACCGCCATCCCATGGGCGGCCAGCGTCTTGGCGGTCGCCGCCCCGATCCCATGATTGGCCCCGGTGACCAGGGCCACCCTGGGCTCAGCGCCAACCGTCGCCATCGCCACGGTCCCTCTCCAGACCCTGCTCCCGCGTGTCCATCGCCCTGCCGCTCAGCGCACAGCGGAGAGGCCGTCGAGCACTGCTTCCGCCTCCGCCACGAATCGGCGCACCAGCTCACCAGCTGGCAAAAGCTCCGTAATGGCACCGACGCCTTGTCCCGCCGGGTAGCACTCGCGGTCCACGTCGACGCCGTCGGTCAAGGAGTCTCCACCAAGGTGCAGGGTGCCCTTCCTGAACGACTCCCCGAGCTGCTCCGGGAACTTCTTGAGTTCTTCGGGATGCTCTTCGTAATAGTCCGTGTACGTGTTGCGCACGACGCGCATCGTTTTGCCCGAGTAGGCGCGACTGACGGTCGTCTGGTCCTCGCGGCTCGCCAACAGTTTCTCCTTGTACCCCAGGACGCTGCGTGCTTCGGGCGTCGCGATGAAGCGAGTGCCGACCCACACCCCGTCGGCACCCAGCGCCAGAGCTGCGGCCAGACCCCGCCCGTCGAAGATGCCCCCGGCGGCCACGACTGGGACACGGTCGCCGACTGCGTCGACAATTTGGGGGATGAGGGGGAACGAGGCAACCTGGCCCGTGTGACCGCCGGCTTCCGTGCCCTGGGCGACCACGAGGTCACATCCGGCATCGACAGCGCGCACCGCATGGTCGACCTTGCCGCACATGCTCACGACGATCACATCGTGCCGGTGGCACAGGTCGATGACTTCACTCGGTACGCCCAAGCCGGCCACGAAGGCCGAAGCACCTCCCTCAATCACGATCTTGACCTGCTCGGTCAACCCTCCCGGCATGGCAGTGAGAAGGTCCACTCCAAAGGGGAGGTCGGTCGTCCTGCGCACGGCCGAGATCTCCGCGGCCATCGCCTCGTTGCCCATGGTGGACGCCCCCAGGCACCCGAAACCGCCGGCGGCCGAGACGGCCGACACCAGGGCTGAGTAGGAGACACCACCCATCCCGGCCAGCATGACGGGGTGCTCGATGCCGAGTAGCTCGGTGAGGCGCGTGCGCATTCGTCCTGCTTTCTGTCTCTGGCGTTCTCTTGGGCTGTTAATCGACCTGGCCGTGGCGGCACCGGTGGTGGTGACCGTAGGCCCCGTCGCGGGGACCGTAGCGCGGAGTCCGCGGCCGCTCGACCCGCCTTCGGGCACAGTGACCGTGGGCACTTCTCGCCTGGCGCAGACCCGAGAAAGGAGATGGAGCTCATCGGCGAGCGAGGCGGTGCCCACCCCCAGGTTGCATGATTGCATTTCAAACGGGACGTTCCTACTGTGAGTTTCACAGGTGCCGACAAAGGGAGGTGGGCGTGACCGTCGCAGCACCTCCTGTGGTGGTCGAGAGGGTCACCAAGCGGCAGCTGTGGTTCATTCTCGGCGCGTTGCTGCTGGGAATGCTCCTGGCCGCGCTCGACCAGACCATCGTCTCCACGGCACTGCCGACCATCGTCGGCGATCTCCACGGCGGTTCGCACTTGGCATGGGTGGTCACCGCCTACCTGCTGTCCTCCACGGTGTCGACGCCGCTATGGGGCAAGCTGGGCGACCAGTACGGTCGAAAGTTTTTCTTCCAGGCGGCGATCGTGATCTTCCTTGTGGGCTCAGCCCTGTGCGGCTTGAGCCAGACGATGACGGAACTGATCGGGTTTCGGGCCCTCCAGGGGCTTGGCGGCGGCGGGTTGATGGTCGGCGCGCAAACGATCATCGGTGATGTCGTCTCGCCCCGCGACCGGGGCCGTTACATGGGTCTGTTCGGCGCAATGTTCGCGGTAGCCACGGTGATCGGCCCGCTCATCGGTGGGCTGTGCGTCACCTACTTGTCGTGGCGATGGGTCTTCTACATCAATCTGCCCCTTGGGATCTTGGCCCTGTTCGTCACCGGCACGGTGCTGCCGGGCACACTGCGCAGGGTGCACCACAGCATCGACTACCTCGGGACGGTCCTGCTCGCGGGCGCAGCGACTTCGATGATCATCTTCTTGAGCCTCGGTGGCATCTCCTGGGCTTGGGGGTCGGCCCCGAGCATCATCACTGCGTTGCTGGGCGTCGTACTCGCCTTGACCTTCGTCTTGGCCGAGCAGCGGGCGACTGAGCCGGTCATCCCCTTGAAGCTCTTCCGGATCCGGGTGTTCACGGTGGCAAGTGCCATCGGATTCGTGATGGGTTTCGCCATGTTCGGCGCCCTGACCTTCCTCCCACTGTTCTTGCAAAACGTAAAGGGTGTGAGTCCCACGGTGTCCGGGCTCCGCATCCTGCCGCTGATGGTCGGGATGCTGGGCGCGTCCGTCGTATCGGGGCGGCTGGTCACGCGGTGGGGGCGCTACAAGATCTTTCCGATCGTGGGGTCTGCCCTCATGACCTTGGGCGCCTACCTGCTCTCACTCATCGACGCGTCATTGAACGCGTGGGTGTTCTCCTTCTATATGTTCGTGTTCGGTGTCGGGATGGGGCTCATCATGCAGGTGCTCGTCGTCGCGGTGCAGAACGCCGTGTCCTATGAAGACTTAGGCGTGGCAACGAGCAGCGCCACGTTCTTCCGGATGATTGGCGGGTCGTTCGGCACGGCCGTCTTTGGCGCCATTTACGCGATCGTCTTCAAAAACACATTGGCACCGGCGCTGGCCAAGGTCCCACCGAACTTGCTCAGGTCCTTCAACCCTCAGGCACTGGCACCGGCGCTCCTCGCGAGGCTCAGGTCGACCGCGGAAGGACTCGTGCTCTACACGAAGTACATCGACGCCCTAACGCACTCGGTCCAGGTGGTCTTTCTTGTGGCTGTGCCCATCGCCTTTGTTGCGTTCTTGCTCAGCTTCCTGCTTCCCGAGGTGGCGCTGCGCAGGACGGTGGAGACGGTCGACCCGGGTGAGGTGCACGGCTCACCCCACACCCGATCGTCGCTGGACGAGATCCAGCTCGCATTACAGCGCTTAGCAACTCGAGAGAACCGCGGGGAGCTTTACCGCACGCTCGCGCAACGAGCCGGTGTCGACTTGCCGCCGAGGTCGGTCTGGTTGCTCTACCGCTTGGCTGACGCCCCGGCCTGCAGCGTGGGCGACATGGCGGAGCGGCTCCATGTCGACCCATCCGTGATTCAGCCCGGCGTGGACGGCCTGGCATCAGCCGGCATGGTCGCACTGCACCAACGGGGCGCCGATTGCGATCTGAGCCTGACGTCGAACGGTAGCGCCACCCTCGACCGGTTGACCGACGCGCGGCGGAACAGCCTGACCGAGCTGCTCGAGGGTTGGGACCTGGAGCAGCATCCAGAGGTGATCGAGATGGTCAAGAACCTCGCACATTCACTGCTCGCCGACGACGAGCGGCTCGTGGCCGACGCGATGCCGCGGGCGACGGCGGGTGTGGCCGGCGGCGGTTCGGGCGGCGGCTGAAGGACCGGTCTTCAGGGTCCGAAGTGGAAGGGCGGACGGGCGCCCTCGGTGAGGCGCCCGCCTGAATCAAGGTCACAACGCAGCCGGTCCGGCAGATCGCAGCGCCCGGTGCGATGCGGCCGAAGGGGTATCGTTCACGTGCGAACGGAGCGCCGGGAAGACTGGTCGGCAACGAGTAAGAGGGATCTCATGACCGACGCCTGCTCAGCTCCCGCGAACCCACCCTGGGTTGATCGCCTCTCGAGGCCGGGACCGTGACCACCGACGGCGATCTGGGGATCTCCCCTCAGCCCGCACGGGTGGGCAAGGACCGTCGGAAGCTGCCCAGTTGGCGCCTCGAGGAGCTTCGGACCACCCTGTGGGTCGTCCCCATCATCCTGGTCGTCGTCTCCGGCCTCCTCTTCGTCGTCACGTTCGAGATCGACCTGGCCGCGTTTCACCATCGGCTGACGCTGCCGTTCTGGATCCGCACCGGAAGTGCCGACGCGGACCGCTCCGTCCTGATCGCCATTGCTGCGGCTGTCATCACTGTCATCGGCGTGGTGTTCTCCATCACGATTCTTGCGTTGACCCTGGCTTCGCAGCAGTTCGGGCCTCGGATGATGCGGAACTTCGTGCGTGACATCGGGAACCAGCTGACACTCGGCGTCTTCGTCGGAACGTTCGTGTTCTCGGTGCTGGCGCTCGGTTCCATCAGCAGTGACGCGAGCGGCACGTTCGTGCCGCATCTCTCGACGAGCGTTGCGGTGGCCCTGTTGTTGGTCTGCATCGTCGTCCTCATCTACTTCATCCATCACATCGCCAAGTCGATCCAGCTGCCCAACGTGATCGCCGGCATTGCGGACGACCTCATGCACTCGATCGACGCGGAGTTCCCTGAGCGTGTGGGCATCCCCAACAACTCGGCCGCACAGCTCCAATCGGGCAAGACGGTGCCCGAGTTGCTGGCGCTGGTCGAGGAGCACGGCACCACCGTTCCTTCGCAGGTGAGCGGCTACCTCCAGTACGTCGGCTACGCGCAGCTGATCTCAATCGCCACCCGGACGGATTCCTTCATCCGGCTCGAGCACCGGCCCGGGCACTTCCTCGCCATGGGCCGCCCGCTCGCGATGGTTTGGCCTCCCAGCGCAGCGCCGGAGGTGGCGCAGGCCCTCTCCAAGGCGCACGTGACGGGTCCCCACCGGACCCTGGTCCAAGATCCGGTCTTCGCCATCGACCAACTGGTCGAGATCGCGATCCGAGCGCTCTCGGCCGCCGTCAACGACACCTTTACGGCACTGACCTGCATCGACTGGCTGGCCGCGGGACTGGGGCGGGTCTCGGGGCGGATCATCGACGAGGGGGTCTATCGCGACGCCCACGGACGGGTCCGGCTCATCGAGTCCGACCCGTCCTATGCGCGCATGGTGGATCGGGCGTTCGACAAGATCCGACAGTCGGCCCGCGGCATGCCGGCGGTGTTGATCCGGCTCATGGACTCGTTGGCCTCGATCATGGTCGACACGACCTCACCGCACCAGCGGGTCATCCTTCGGCGGCAGGCAGACATGGTCCTGCGATTGGCCGAGGAGACAGTGACCGAGCCAAACGACCTCGAAGACATCCGGCGGCGGTATCGCAACATGCCGGGGGAGGACGCCTTCACCGCGCAGCTGCATCTGAGGCCGAAAGCAGGGCTGCCGTAAATCGTTTGCGTGGAGGGCGCGCGTGAATCGGGTCGGTGCGAGGCGTGTGGCCCGCCTCGCGTTCTGTCAGTTGCCGTAGAGGTTCGTGGATCTCCCGAGCGGAAGTCCAAATCTGGAAGTCCCACTCAACCGGCGTTGTCCGTCGGAGAGGTCGTGGACGGTGAGGCAGGGGTGGTAGACGGCGATGCAGTGGTCGTCGAGCGCGGTGCGGTCGACGTCGTCGTTCGTTTGGGCCCGCGGGCAGACGATGTCGTGGTGGAGGTGGTCGGCGTTCTCGGGGTCGTCGTCGTGGTTCCGGCTGCGGGCGGGGGAGCGGTCGTCGTGGTGGTGGACGGCGCCACGAACGGAGTGGTCTCCCCGGACATGGTGACCAGACCAACGGACGGCTTCGCCGCGAGGTTCGTGCAGCCGCGGGCGGCGCTCCAACTCTGGACGGCCGCGGTCGCAGCGGCCCCTGTCAGCGGTTGCGGGAGCCCGGCCACGATGGTTGCCGGGCGGAACGTGGCCCCGGTGACGTGGCGGCCAACGGCCGTCAAGATGAGGGACCCGCTCGAGGTCTCGGGTGCGGTGTCGTCGTAGAAGGCAAAGTTGCCGAGCCCATAGTCGACGTACGCGTGGCCGAGATAGCCCCCGCCCGACAGCACGTGTGAGTCGGTTCCGAGCACAATGTCTGCGCCGGCCCGCACGAGTTGCTTGGCCAAAGGCTCCTGCTGAGGGTTCGGGCACGCCTGCGTCTCGGTTCCCCAGTGGAGGTACACGATCACGGTGTCGGCCGTGGGGCGCACCCGCTGAACCTCGCGCACCAATTGGGTCGGATCGATGGCAGAGGCGACGCCCGGCTGCGTGGCCGTCGCCGTCCAAGCCGTCACGAGGTTGTCCTGGATGTTCTGGGTCGCCGAGATGATGGCGATGCGCTGTCCGTTGATCGTGACTCGGTACGGCGCGAAAGCCTGAGCCGCGGAGTTACCGATCCCGATGATCGGATAGTCGGCTTGAGAGGCGATGGCCAGGTTCTCGGACAGACCCTGTTGCCCGCAGTCCACCCCATGGTCGTTGGCCTCGGTGGCAAGCGTGATCGTCGCGCTCTTGAGCGCCGTGATGGCCGGCGGCGGGGCGTTGAAGATATAGGGCTTCGGCTGGGGTTCGGGACAGGTGTTGTTGGTGAGAACGGTCTCGAGGTTCACCATCCGCAATTGGGTTCCGGCGAAGAGCTGGGGGATCGTTGGGCCGAGCGCGGTCGACGGGTTCTGTGTCAGCCTGTTCCCCACCGCCCCCGCAAAGTGCACGTCTCCACCGAAACCGAGCGTGACCGCTTGTTTGTCGCCCTTCCAGTCGGGATTGAGGGGTGAGTGCTTCGGAAACGAGAGGTCGACGGCATGTCGTACCGGCGGTGCCGCGTTGCGGGATGTTCCGGATCGATTCAGCAGAAGGACGAGAGCGATCAGAACGACGAGTACAGCGACGCCGGCAACCGCGAACTGGCGACGTCGACGGCGGACCCTCCGGGAGACCACGCGGGCACTATGTCACAACGGGGTGGGCTCGATCTGGAGCGAACGCACTGCCACCGAGACGTGAATTGATGGGCCCGGATGCCGCCGCCGGCGGGTCTCGTCGGCGAGCGCGAGTCCGCGTCTCGCCGGCCGGCGCGGTCGTGACTCGGCCGCCCTATGTCTCCGACGCGGGCCAGAGCGTGTCCCATTGTTCGGCGAGAGAACCCACGAGGCCGTCGCACGCCGCGGCGATCATGTCGCGACATTGGTCGAAGACGATCTCGTCCCCGTAGTAGGGGTCGGGCACGTCGGTGGCCGCCCCGGAGTCGGCATCGAAGCTCCGGAGCAGAAGGAGCCGGTCGGCGTCGGCGCCGAGGCCGCGCAGGGTCTGTCGGTGCCGCCGGTCGAGGGCCACGATGAGATCGGTCCGCCCGATCTCGGACGTGACGAACTGGTGGGCCTCGTGGTGGTCTTGAGGGTACCCGGCTCGCGCCAGGGCCTCGGCGGCGAGCGGATGCATCGGCTCGCCTTCGTGCCACGGCCCTGTGCCGGCGCTGTGCACCTCGAGGTGCTCCGCCATCGTCGTGCCGTTGTCCACGACGGTTCCTCGGGCAAGCGAGCGCGTGATCACCTCAGCCATGGGCGACCTGCAGATGTTGCCGGTGCAGACGAAGACGATTCGGTAGGGGCGTCCGGCCAGTGGCTTTGGGAGGCTCGTCCCGGCCCCTAGGCGGTCGGTGCCGGGGCGAAGGCTCGCCGGAGGCTCACTCGAGTTCACACTCGGGTCGGGGCTCACGCCGCGGAGTACTCATCGCGCAACGACTTCTTGACAACCTTGCCCGTGCCGGCACGCGGCCACCCGGTGCGAATCTCCAGTTGCTCAGGGATCTTCTGGGTCATCAGCCCAGCGTCACGGCAGAAGGCGGCGACCTCTTCCAACGTCAGGGGGCCGGCGCCGTCAACGAGCTCGACGACCGCACAGACCAATTCGCCCCTTTCAGGGTCGGGGAGCCCGATTACCGCCACTTCCCCTACCTTAGGGTGGGTGTAGAGGAGGTCCTCTATCTCCTTAGCGCTGATGTTCTCTCCCTTGCGCACGATGACGTCCTTGAGGCGGCCGGTCAGGATCAGGTGTCCATCCGGTCTGAGCCTGCCCAGGTCACCCGTGCGGAAGTAGCCCTCGGCGTCGAAGGCCGCCTCGGTCAGCTGGGGGTCGGTGTAACCGTGGAAGACCATGGGGCCCTTGACCCGCACCTCGCCCTCCTGGTCGGGTCCAGCCGGCCCGCCGGCGATCGTGACGATGCGTACGTCGGCACCCTCGACGGGCTTGCCATCGGTGTTGGCCAGCTGCTCGTCGGTGTCGTCCGGCGAGCCGTTGGAGATCATTGGGACTTCGGTCATCCCGTAGCCGTGCACCACGCCCCGCCCCCCGATCTCGTCGCGCACCTCGTAGTGCACTTCGGGTGGTTTGGCGGCCCCGCCGCCTGACATGAGCCGGAGAGCGGGGAGAATGGGCTCGCCCGAAGCCTTTCGTTGCTCCGCCAGATAGGCGACATAGAAGGCCGTGCTCCCCCCAACCATCGTGGCGCCGTGCTTGCGAAAGATCGGCAGGACATCGGGCGCGGAGAAGGCCTCGACCAGGATCGCCGGGAAGCCGAGCGAGAGCATGGTCACGAGATAGTCGGGTCCCGCGATGTGCGCGAACGGGAAGGCGATGGAGCCGACGTCATCGGGGCGCATGTCGAGGGCGCGGGCGAGGCCCCATCCCCCCGCAATCAAGGTCTGGTCGGTGTGTTGGACGCCTTTCGGCTCCGCCGTCGAGCCCGACGTGTAGTAGATCCAGCGGATCGGGGCGTCCTCCGGTGAGGTCCCCGGGGGCGGCGGGGGCAGAACGGCGGGGTCGGCTTCCGGAAGGCCGTCCTCGACGCTGAGGATGGCCGGGTGCGTCTGCGTGTCCACCAGGGCGCGCCGCGCGATGGCGGCGTAATCGATGTCCCGCCAGGTTCCCGGGATGACGAAGAGCGAAGCGCCCGTCTGACGGAGCGCGAACCCGACCTCTCGCTCGCGGTACAGGTGGATGATCGGGTTCT
>JBPYFR010000015.1:0-9410 GCA_051985685.1 Acidimicrobiales bacterium | reverse complement strand
GAGGTGGGGGGCCGGCGGACGATTGTGCGCTCCGACCGGATGGAGCCCTCGAAGAACATCGTCCGGGGGATGCTGGCCTTCGAGGAGCTGCTGACCACGCACCCGGAGTGGCGCGGCGAAGTGGTGCACGTCGCCCTGGCGTATCCCAGCCGGCAGGGGCTGGCCGAGTATCTCGCCTACGGAGCCGAGGTGGTGCACACGGCCGAGCGGATCAACCACTCGTTGGTCGGTGCTGGAGCGGGCGATTCTGCAGGTGGCGGTGGCCCAGACGAGTGGACCCCGATCGTGCTGCACGTCGAGGACGACCGGGCCCGGGCGCTGGCCGCGCTGACGACGTCCGACGTGCTGCTCGTGAACCCTGTGCGCGACGGCTTGAACCTCGTCGCCAAAGAGGGGCCGCTGCTCAACGCGGCCGACGGTGTTCTCGTGCTCTCGCACGAGGCGGGGGCCTGGGAGGAGCTGTCGCTCAACGGCGGCGGCGCCATCGGGGTGAACCCCTTCGACGTGTCCGGCACGGCGGAGGCGTTGGACACCGCACTCTCCATGCCCCGCGACGAACGGAAACAGCGCGCCGCCGCGCTCCGGGCGGCGGTGCGGGCGCGGACGTCGGCGGACTGGTGGGCCGACCAGATGGCCGCGGCGTCGGACGGAACCGGCGGCGATCAGGCCTGAGCGTCGGCGGCGCGGGCGATCGTGCGCAGCAGGTCGACCGCGGCGGGCGCACCGCGGACGGTGAGGTCCGCTTTGGCCGCCACCTCGGGGGGGCTCTCGTCGTCCACCACGGCCACCCGGACCGCTACGACGGGAGGGCCGCCGGACCTGCCCGCGGCGAGGTCGTCGAGCGCGGCGAAGGCGGGGAGGTCACCCATGTCGTCGCCGAAGGCGGCCGCGGCGCGCCACTCGATCGGGCTGTCTGCCGCCAGTGACCTGATCACCGTGCCCTTATCGACGTCGACCGGAGGACGCAGCTCCCGCTCCATGCGGCCCGAGTGGATCCGCAGGCCACGCGTGTCGCGTTCGCGCTCGACGAAGGCGATCACCCACGGCCGGGCCTCGGGCGCGTGGCGCCAGTGCAGGGTGACGGTCAGTCCCTTCGGTTCGACGTAGACGCCCTCGGGCGCCTCGGCGACGGCCTCGGCCACCACGTCGTCGATCACGGCGGACCAGTGCTTGGCCTCTCCCGATGCCTCGAGCGCCCGCGCCAGCCCGTAGAGCCCGATCACCTCGACCCCCTTGGGCGCGCCCAGGACATCGTGGAGGAACGCCGGCGGGCGACCCGAGAGTACGGCCACCAGCGCGAAGCGCAGAGCCAGATCCTCGAGCAGCTCCGGCACACCAGGAAGTGGTCGCGCCCCGACGGGATCTTCGACGATGTTCGCGAGCGTCCCGTCGAAGTCGAGGAAGAGCGCGCTCGTTTCGGGGTGCTCGATCAGCGGCTGCAGGAGAGCGGGCAGAGGCGATGCGGCGTCAGCTGCCACCCGAGGCCAGGTCCTGCCCGATGACCACCACGACGTCGGTGCCCGTCGCACCGCTCACTGGGACCGAGGAGGTCACGGGGAGCACCTGGTTCGGCTTCACGCCGATGGCGCTGGCGATCTGCGCCGCCGCCGCCTGCTTGCCGGTCGCGTAGTACACCGCGGACGTGGTCTGGGGCGAGGTGGCGTTGGTGGCTGCCTGCATGTTCCACCCGCTGCCGCCGATGATCGAGGAGAAGTGGGCGGCGAGCCCGCTCGTGTTCGTCCCGTTGGCCACCACGACAGTCACCGTGCTGTGTGGGGCGGTCGTCGTCGTCGTGCCGCTCGCCGCGGGGTGGTGACGCGTGCCGTGCGCGGTGGTCGTCGTGGTGGGCGCGGCTCTTGTGGTCGTGGTGGCGCTCGTGGCCGCGGCGCCCGTGGGTGCGGTCGTCGTGGTGACGCCGGCAGCCACTGTCGGAGTGGTCGTCGGGGTCGGGACTCCGCTCACGCTCGGGCGTGTTCCGACGGCGACCAGGACGGCCACGGCGATCGCGAACACGACCAGAACGAGCGCGGCACGCAGGACCGAGAACCGTGGTGACGAATCGATGTGCTCTCCCTCGGGGGACATTCCGGGTCAAGCCTGCCGTGCGCCCCTGCTCCGTGCAAGCATTTGACTGACCAGGACGGTTGTAGTCTGAGCCAGCGCCCGAGTAGCTCAGTTGGTAGAGCACTTCACTTGTAATGAAGACGTCGCGGGTTCGATTCCTGCCTCGGGCTCCATCGGCCGTGGCGGAAACACCGGTTCAGGCCGGAGCAACGCGGCTCGTGAGACGTGGACTGAGCGGGCGTATCATCGCCGATGATCGGAACGGGGTGTGGTCAATCGCGGGTATTCGTCGAAAGACAGATCGAATCGATGAGCGGAAGGGACGCATTCGGTGCTGAGTGACTTCAAGAAGTTCATCCTGCGGGGCAACGTCGTCGACCTGGCGGTGGCTGTGGTGGTCGGGGTGGCGTTCACCGCGGTCGTCACGGCCTTCGTCACAGATCTGATCACGCCACTCATCGCCGCCATTTTTGGGAAGCCCGACTTCTCGCAATTGAAGTTCACCGTCCACAACTCGACGTTCAAGTACGGGTCTTTCATCAACGCGTTGCTTTCGTTCCTCATCATCGCCACGATCGTCTTCTTCGCGGTGGTGGTCCCGCTGAACGCGCTCATGCGGAAGCTGAACGTGATGCCAAAGGAGGAGCCCGAGCCAGAAACGCGGCCGTGCCCCGAGTGCCTGAGCGACATCCCCGTCGAGGCGCGGCGGTGCGCGTTCTGTACCTCCGAGGTGGGCGTCGCGGCCTAGGCGTTGGCGGCGCGCTGGCGCGCGACCTCGAAGCAGGCCACTGCACCGGCCACCCCGACGTTGAGCGAGGGCAGCGCGCCGTGCTGAGGGATGGACGCCAGGGCGTCGCACCGACGACGGACCAACGGGGCGAGTCCCTTCTCCTCGCTGCCCACCACGAGCGCGACCGGTCCTTCGCCGAGGGGGAGTTCATACAGGGACTGTTCGGCTTCGGCGGCCAAGCCGATCGACCACACGCCGAAGTCGCGCAGCGCGGACAGCGCGGCCGGGACACCTCCGACGACGGCAAAGGGTAGGTGCTCTATCGCACCGGCTGCGGCTTTGGCCACCGTGGGCGACAGCCGGGCCGACCGGTGGCGCGGCAACACGACACCGCTCACGCCGGCGCATTCGGCGCTGCGCAGGAGGGCGCCGAGGTTCCGGGGATCGGTGATGCCCGCGGCGACGAGGAGGAACGGCGGGAAGCCTTCGGTAGTGGGCCCGATCATCTTCTCCATAGGCACCGGCTCGACCGGCTTGGCCAGAGCTAGCACCCCCTGCGGAGCCTCGGTGCGTGCCTGCGCATCGAGTCGAGCCCTCGGAACCGTCTCGACCGGGACGCGTCTCTTCGCGGCCAGTTCCTCAATTCGATCGAGCTGGGGGGAGGGGTCCTGGTCCTCGGTGACGAGAACGCGGCGGACGGTGCGCCGCCCGACGCTGAGCAGCTCGAGCACCGCGCGTCGACCTTCGACCTGGTCCCCGCCCAGCTCGCTCCGCGCCTCGGGGCGTTGGCGGCGGTTCGGACGCGGTCTTGCGTCCGGGCGCGGGCGGCGTCGGTCGGGACGTTGGCCTCCATGGGCGCGCCGCGGGCTCATGCCCGGCCCGGGCCCGAGCTCACTCCGGCCCCATCAGCACCATGGCGAGGCAGACGATCCCTTCGGCCGACCCCAACGTGCCGAGGCCCTCGGCACGGGTCGCCTTCACCGACACCGGGGCGCCGAGCACCTCGCTCAGCCGGCCCACCATGGCGCCGGTGTGGGGCGCCAACCGAGGGGTGTCCGTCACGATCGTGCAGTCGGCATTGAGCGCTGCATAGCCCTCCCGGGCGGCCATCGCGACAACCTGCGTCAGGAGGACCACGCTGTCGGCTCCCTCCCAGGCCGGATCGGTGTCGGGGAAGTGCCGGCCCAGATCCCCCAGACCGACCGCGCCGAGGACCGCGTCGGCCAGCGCGTGGCACACGACGTCGGCGTCGCTGTGACCGTGCAAGCCGGGTGCTCCTTCAATCACGACGCCGCCGAGCGTGAGCGGCCGGTCGGGGTCCTCGGAGAACCGATGGACGTCGATCCCCTGGCCGACGCGCACGGTCAACCTCCGATCAGATGCTCGGCCGCCCGCAGGTCCTCGGGCGTCGTGATCTTGAGATTGCCGGGTTCACCTGGTACGACGCGGATGGTGGCCCCGAGCGCCTCGACGAGCGCGGCGTCGTCGGTGGCAGAAGCGCCCAAAGCGGCGGCGCGCTCGTGGGCTCGGCGCAGGAGGTCGGCGCTGAACGCCTGCGGGGTCTGCACGGCGACGAGGGCACTGCGGTCCAGGGTGCCCTTCACCATCTGTGCGCCGTCCACCTCCTTGATGGTGTCACTGACCGGCAGGCCCGGGACCGCCCCGTCGGCGTCACCGTCGCGCACGGCGGCGATGACGGCACCGAAGAGTCGTGCCGTTGCGAGCGGCCGCGCCGCATCGTGGACAACCACGACCTCAGCGTCGGCCGGCACTGCCGCCAGTCCGAGACGCACGGAGTCGGAGCGGGTGGAGCCGCCGGGAACGACGGTGTCCGCAGACGGCAGCGGCGCGTCGACCCTCTCCGCCTGGGCGGCTTCGGCGGGGACGACCAGCACGACGCCGTCGGAGAAGGGACGGCACGCCTCGACGGCCCACTCGAGGATCGGGCGGCCGCCCAGCAGGGCGAATTGCTTGAAGAGCCCGAAGCGCCGACCTGTCCCGCCCGCCACGACGATGGACCACACCTTCGCCATGGTGCGACGGGATCGAGGTCAGACCAGGGCGTCGTTCAGACGCTCTTCCGCCGTCTCCTCGTCCACGTTGAGGGCAAAGGTGAGCTCGGAGACCAGGATCTGGCGCGCCCGCTGCAGCATCCGCTTCTCACCGGCGGAGAGGCCCTTGTCCTTGTCGCGGATGGAGAGGTTCCGGACCACCTCGGCCACTTGGTAGATGTCGCCCGAGCGCAGCTTCTCGGAGTGGTTCTTGTAGCGGCGGGACCAGTTCGTCGGCATGCGCGCTTCCTTCTTGCGCAGCACGGCGAAGACCTCTTCGACCTCCTCGTCGTTGATCACCTCGCGCAGCCCGACGCCGTCGGTGTTGTCGGCCGGGACGTTGAGGATCAAGTCGCCGTAGGCGAGGCGCAGCACCAAGTACTCCTTCTTCTCGCCGAACGCAACCTTGGACTCGCGCTTCTCTATGACCGCTGCCCCGTGGTGGGGGTAGACGACTTTGTCTCCGACCTTGAACGACACGGGAACTCAAAACTCCTTGCATGCATGTCGACGGGCACAGCGAGGTGCCGATGACGCTGTTGAGGGGCTGTCGGAACGGTCCTTTCTCGTCCGACGGTGGCCAACCATTCTACCAGAACCCTTGCTCATTCGTAGCGCTCGAAGATGCTGGCCTCGACGAGCCGGGCGAGCCCGTCGCGTACATGACGAGCGGTCGCGGCCCCGATCCCGTCGACCGACTCCAACTCGGCGGCCGAGGCCGAGAGGATCTCGGGCAGGCTCCCGAAGCGGGCCACCAATCGCTCGCTCAGCGTCTCGGACAGCTGCGGAAGGCGATGCAGCATGCGGTAGCCCCGCGGCGCCAGCTCTGCGTGGAGCTGATCGTCCGACGCCGGCAGGCTGAGCGCCGCCACCACCTTGGGCAGGTCCATCAACGCGTCGGGCGACAGCGACCGCAGGTGGCCAACGCCCTGCTCGTCGCTGTAATCGCGCAGAACGAGCGTGACGGCCAGCTCGACGCCTCCACTGAGCTCTTCGGTCTGGAGGTAGATGAGCCGACCGTCGGAGCCGAGCTCGACGAGGTGGCCCTCTATCTCCTCGGCGATGCGACGGACCATCTCGCCGGGTTGGAGGACCGAGACCACGTCGCGCACCGAGACCGCATCCTCCATCTCGAGGCGGGTCAGGGTGGAGATCGCGTCGTCGAAACGCACCCGGAACCGCTGCAGGGTGGCCAGCGCCTGGCTCGAGCGATCGATGAGCCAGCCGGCCGACTGGGTGGTGTGCTTCTTGTCGTTGCGGTAGACGGCGATCGTCGCCATGGCCTCGGACACCGCGATGACCGGCACGTCTATGGACCGGGCGACCCGCTCGGCGGTTCGGTGACGGGTGCCGGTCTCTGAGGTAGGGATGGTGGACTTAGGGACGAGGTGCACGTTGGCCCGGGCGATGCGTGAGGCGTCGGGGGCCAAGATGATGGCGCCGTCCATCTTGGCGAGCTCGGACAGGCGCTGGGGCGAGTATTCCGCATCGAGCAGGAAGCCACCGGTGCAGACCGACAGCACGGCCGGGTCGTCGCCGACGATGATCAGTGCGCCGTGCTTCGCCTGCAGGATGCGGTCGAGCCCTTCCCGTAAGGCCGTGCCGGGTGCGATCAAGGCGAGGGCGTCGTTCAGCGGCTGGCTGCCACTGCCACGGTCGACCACGGAGGGTCATCGTACCCGTCGTCTTTGCGGGTCCCATTGCCCGAGACCTTTTCGGAGGGTGTGAGCGATGAGGTGTGACCGAGGGGTGTCTGACCGACGGTCGTGACCGAGGGGTGTGACCGATGGGTGTGACCGATGAGTGTTGTCAGGGGCGATGGTTCGAGCCGTCTCGGATCTGGGAGGCTCGAGCCGTGGAGGTGCCGATCGCTTCGAAGCGCCGAGCTTGGGCAGAACGGCTTGGGGACCAGGCGTTGCACCGGCGTTTGCTGGCCGAGCTCGACTGTCTGCACCAGACCGAGGGACGAAACAGCGGCCCCGGTCTGCGGGGGTGGGTCCGGGTTGTCGCATGGAACGCCGAGCGCGGCTCTGACGTGCAGGGCGCGGTGGCACTGCTGGCCGCATGTCATGCCGACGTCTCTCTGCTCTCTGAGCTGGACTCCGGCGTGGCGCGCACGCAGAACGTGGACGTCCCTCACGCCATCGCTGCCGGGCTCGGAACTGGGTATGTGTACGGCGTGGAGTTCATCGAGCTGGCGGGCGACAACACGCGGGGCCTGCACGGCAACGCCATCCTCTCGGGCGCGACCCTCACAGATCCCACCGTGATGCGGCTCGACGAGGACGGACGCTGGTTCGCCGCCGACTCGCCCGAGCCCCGCGTCGGGAGCCGCGTGGCGGTGCTCGCGACCATCGATGTCGACGGCACACCAGTCCGCGTCGCGTCCACCCATCTTGAGAACATGACCGACCCGGACGGACGCGCCGAGCAGTTGGACGCGCTCCTGCCCGCTTTGGGATCCGGTCCTGCGCTCGTCGGAGGGGACCTGAACACCTTCGGCACGGCCTTGGAAGACCTCGTCGACCGGGCGACGGTGCGGAGACTTCGTGCCGCCGAGCCGACCCGCTTCTCCTGGCCGGTCCCCTACGAACCGCTCTTCGACGTCGCGGCGACGCACGGGTTCGAGTGGGTCGATGCCAACGTTGCCGCACCGACGACCAGCCACGACTGCGTCGGGCTCCCCGACCACGTCCCGCTGAAGCTCGACTGGCTCCTCGTGCGAGCGCTCGAAGCCCGGCGGCCCGCGGTGACGCCTGCGCTCGGTCTGTCCGACCACCAGGTCGTCTCGGTGGCCGTCCGCCTCGCCCAGCCATGACGGTCACGGTGCGTCAGTCCCGCGACGCCGACGCTGCCCTGATCCTTGACGTCGTCGAAGACGCCTTCAGCTCTCCCGACCGCGACGCCAGCGAGGAGATCGACATCGTCCGCAGCACCTGGGCGCTCTGCCATCCGCCTCGCCTCCTCGAGCTGGTGGCCCACGACGGCCGGATCGTCGTCGGCCATGTGATGGCGGCGCCCGGCGACCTGGGCGGTCGGGATGTGCCCGGCGTGGCCCCGCTCTCCGTCGCTCCGGAGCGTCAGGGCGAGGGCATCGGGAGCGCGCTCATGCGCGCGGTCATCGACTACTCGACTCAACGTGGCTGGCCACTGCTCCTAATCCTGGGAGACCCCGCCTACTACGAGCGCTTCGGCTTCGAAGCCGCCTGGCCCCTCCACATCACCTACCCGCCCGCGGGGCGGCACAGCCCGAATTTCATGGCGCGGCGACTGCTGGGCTACCAGCCCAATCTGCGCGGCGAGTTCCGTTACTGCTGGGAGACCAGCACGGGCTGACGGCTCGGATCGGGCCCTTGCCGGCCGCCGACCCGGGTGCTGGGGATGTTTCCCCCAAAACTATCCACGAGCTGGTTTATAGTTTTGGGAGACATGCCCGGCTGTGTCGGGCCGTGCGGCCGTAGCCGCTGCCTTCAAATATCGGCCAGCCTGGCCCGCGAAAGGACCCTCGCTAGAGGTGCAGGCCGCGCTCCGCTCGCCCTGCTCCGCTCGGTGAACTACTCGGCGTCTGCGCCCGCGCCGGCGAGCTCGAGCGGCGGAGGCTCCATCCCTTCGATGGCGCGGAACGTGAGCTGCGGCTCCTCCCCCTCGATCGGCGCGTTCTCGAGGTCGATGACGACCGTCTCGCCGACCCGGAACTCCTTCCACAGGATGCGCTCCGAGAGCGGGTCCTCGACCAGTTGCTGGATGGCCCGGCGCAGCGGCCGCGCCCCGAGCTGCGGGTCGTAGCCGCGCTCGGCCAGGAACGTCCGGGCGGCCGGCGTGAGCTCCACTCCGATGCCCTGGTCCGACAGCTGCTTGACCGTGCGCGCCATGAGGAGGTCGACGATCTCAGCGACCTCGGCCTTCGAGAGCTCGTGGAACACGATGACCTCGTCGATCCGGTTCAGGAACTCAGGCCGGAAGTGGGCCTTGAGCGCGTCGTCCACCTTGGCCTTCATGCGCTCGTAGGTCACCGCCTCCGACGTCTTGGCGAAGCCGATGGACGACTTGCGCAGGTCGGCGGTGCCGAGGTTCGAGGTCATGATCAGCACCGTGTTCTTGAAGTCCACGGTGCGGCCCTGGGCGTCGGTGAGGCGGCCGTCCTCGAGGATCTGCAGCAGCGCGTTGAACACGTCGGGGTGCGCCTTCTCCACCTCGTCGAAGAGCACGACCGAGAACGGCTTGCGCCGCACGGCCTCGGTCAGCTGGCCGCCCTCCTCGTAGCCGACGTAGCCCGGGGGCGAGCCGACCAGGCGGCTGACGGTGTGCTTCTCCATGTACTCGGACATGTCGAGCTGAATCAGCGCGTCCTCGTCGTCGAAGAGGAACTCGGCCAGCGTCTTCGCCAGCTCGGTCTTCCCGACCCCGGTCGGGCCCAAGAAGATGAACGATCCGCTCGGCCGCTTGGGGTCCTTCAGGCCGGCCCGGGTGCGCCGGATGGCGCGCGAGAGAGCCTTCAGCGCCTCCTCCTGACCGATGACCCGCTTGTGCAGCTCCTCCTCCATGCGCAGGAGCTTGGCGGTCTC
>JBPYFR010000014.1:0-7677 GCA_051985685.1 Acidimicrobiales bacterium | reverse complement strand
GTCAGCACCGAGTGTGCGCTCTTCGCGTGGCGGTAGGGATTCCCCGGTGCCGAGTCGATCTCCACGGCGATGAACTTGTCGCCGAGCTCGCGCCGCAGCGTCTCGAAGCGCTCGGGGGGGCTGAAAGAGTCGTTCGAGAACCGCAGACCCAGAACACAGGTGCCACCCGCGGCACGCTCCTTCACCCGGTCCAGGTCGCTGTCCGATATCCCCACGTCGACCTTGCGTCTCTTCGAGATCGGAAAGGGCAGCGACGGCTGGCTCAGCACCGGCGCGAGCACGGTGTCGTCGACCATCATCGCCAGCGCGAAGCCACCCGTGAAACACATCCCGACGGCGCCCACCCCCGGCCCACCACAGCGTTCGTGCTCCGCCGTCGCCAGCGCACGCAACCAGGTGGTCACCGGGCGCGTCTTCTTCAACGCGAAGGCGGCGAACTCCCGAGAGATGCAGGCGGGCGCGAGGGACCGCAAGGCGTAGCCCGCCGAGGCCGGCCGCCCCGGGTCGCCGAAGAGGCTCGGCAGCACCGCCGTGCACCCCGCCGCCGCCACCTCGCGCGCGAATCTCGCCATCTGTGGAGTGATCCCCGGGATCTCGCTGATCACGATGACCGCGGGACCGGTGCCGATGCGGTACACCTCGCGCCGTTTGCCCTCGGCCTCGAAGGACTCCTTGATGAAGCCCTCGAGCGCGGCAGCCCACCGGTTCTCGTCGCTCGTCGCCATGGCGGGACCGTAGCATCGCTCTCCGTGCGCGAACCGGGCCGTTCCTTCGACCCGCGCCTTCCGGTCCTCGTCGGCCTGGGCGCGGCCGCCGAGCACGCGCCGGCCGTGGAGCTCATGACACACGCGGTGCGGGCAGCCGCCGCCGACGCCGGTGCGCCGGCGCTCCTAGCCTCGGTCGATCGCATCGCCGTGCCGCAGGGGTCCTGGTCGCTCACCGACCCGGCGCGCTCCGTGGCACGGCGCGTGGGCTGTCCACACGCGCGGACCCTCCGCTACGAGGTGGGCGTCTCGCAGCAGGAGGCGATCAACCACGCCCTCGCCGCGGTGGCGCGGGGCGACTGTAGCGCCGCGGTCGTCGTGGGCGGAGAGGCCCGGGCGTACGCGCGCGCCGGCGGCTCGGAGCCCGACGAGGAGCAGGCCCCGCCCGACGAGGTCGTCACCCGGCCGCCCGACTTCGTGGCGCCCGTGGAGCTCGCGGCCGGCATCGTGCTCCCACCGGTCGTCCAGTACGCGCTCATCGAGAACGCGCTGGCCGCCACCGAGCACCTCAGCCTCGCCGCACAGCGCGACGCCATCGCATCGTTGTGGGCGCGTTTCAACGAGGTGGCGCAGCAGAATCCCGCGGCAGCTTTCGCCACACCACTGACCCCATCCGACATCGCGACGCCGGGCCGGCAGAATCGACCCCTCGCGTTCCCCTACAACCGGTGGCACGCCAGCCAGTGGACAGTCGATCAGGCGGCCGCGCTCCTGGTCTGTTCCGCCGGTGTCGCCCGGGACGCGGGCGTGCCGGCGGACCGCTGGCTCTTTCCCCACGTCGCGCTGCACTCCTCCGACGCGGTCACGCTCACCGCGCGCCGGCACCTGCACGCCTGGCCGGGCATGGCAGCCCTGGGTCGCGCCGCGGAGGCCCACGTGCACCAGCGCCTGCGCGATCTCGAGCTCGCCGAGGTTTACTCGTGCTTTCCGGCCGCGGTGCGGGTCCAGCAGCGGGCGCTCGGACTCGACCCGGAAGGGACACCGACCGTCACCGGGGGGATGACGTTCGCGGGCGGGCCGTTTAACAACTTCGTCCTCCAGTCGATGGTCGCCCTCGCCCCTCACCTGCGGGCCGCGCCCCCCGAGCTGGGGCTTGTGACGACCGTCTCGGGGATGCTTTCCAAGCCCGGGCTCGCCGTGTGGTCGGCGTCGCCACCCGAGCGAGACCAAGGGCCGTTGCTCGCCGACATGGCCGCGGAGTCGATCGCCGCCACCGCGCTCGTCCCCGTGGTCGACCTCCCGCCCGACCGGGACACCCCGGCCACCGTGGCCTCCTTCACCGTCACCTTCGGCGGCCCGGACGGGCTCGAACCCGAGCGCACGGCCATCGTGGCGGACCTGCCCGATGGGGTTCGCACCGCGGCCGCCTGCGAAGATGCGGGTACGGCCCGCCTCGCCCTTGCGGAGGGCCTGATCGGCCGGGACGTCCGCGTGAAGGACACGACATTCGACCTCTGAGCACTCCAACCACCCGACCCACGCCACGCCTCGTCGACCCGGAACTGGCCGCCCGGGTACCCGGGCTGCGGCTGGCGGCGGCGGTGGCTCTCGGGGTGGGTGGGTTGAGCGCGCTCGCCATCGTGGTGCAGGCCCTCGCGCTGGCAACCGCGGTCGACCGCTCGCTCTTGCGACACGCGCCTCTGAGCGACGTCGTGCCCTACGTCGTGCTGGTCGGCCTTGCCCTTCTCGCCCGCGCCGCGCTGGCCGGCGCGGGTGACCTCTTTGCCCACGGGACCGCCGAGCGCGTCGTGTCGACCCTGCGCGGCGATCTGCTTCGCCACGCACTGTCGCTCGGCCCGAGCTGGCTGGCTGGTGAGCGACCCGGTGAGTTGTCGCTCACGGCGACCCGGGGGCTGCACTCTCTGCACGCGTATCTCGCGCGCTACCTGCCCCAAGCCGCGGCGGCGACCGTCATCCCCCTTCTCCTGCTCGCATGGGTCGCGACGCAGGACTGGCTGTCGCTCGTGGTCGTCCTCGCGCTCGTGCTCGCGGTACCGCTCACGATGATCTATTTCGGGCGCGAGGCGACCTTACGCTCGCAGCGCCAGTGGCGCCGCCTCAGCTCGTTGGCCGCGCGATTCCTCCAGCTGGTCGAGGGGTTGCCCACCCTGCGCGCGTTCGGCCGCGAAAGGCAGGGGCGACGCGAGGTGGCGGAGGCCACCGAAGGCGTGCGAACCGCCACCATGCGGACGCTCCGAGTCGCCTTCCTCTCGGCCCTGGCCATGGATCTCATCGCGGGCTTGGGCGTCGGGCTCGTGGCCATGGTCCTGGGCCTGCGCCTGCTCTGGGGACAGCTCGGTCTGCAGACCGCGCTGGCGGTGCTCCTTGTCGCCCCGGAGATCTTCGTCCCGCTGCGGCGGGCCGGCGCCGAGTTCCACGCCAGCACGGAGGGGCAGGCGGCCGCGGCACGGGTGCTCGAGATCCTTCGCACACCCCTTCCCCCCGAGCCGGCCGGGGCGGCGGCGCCGGCAGCCCCTCCTGCTGGTCCGTCCCGAGCCGGCGCCGGCGCCGGTTCACTCGTGGTGGCAGGTCTCCGGGTCGAGTACGAGCACCGCGGCCATCCCGCCCTCGCCTCGCTCTCCATGGAGGTCGCGCCGGGGTCGCTGCTCGCCCTCACCGGCCCTTCCGGCGCGGGAAAGTCGACGCTGTTCGCGGCGCTGCTGCGCTTCGTTGACCCGAGCGCCGGCACGCTCACCTTTGGCGGCCGGTCGTCTTCGGATCTCACGCGGGCGGAGTGGCGAGCCCACTTCTCGTGGCTGCCGCAGCGACCACACCTGTTCAATGCCAGCCTCGCTGAGAACCTCCGCCTGGGCGCACCCGGTGCCCCAGACGGTGCGCTCCGCGACGTGCTCGACGCGGTCGGCCTCACCGAGCTGCTGGCGAACCTCCCCGGCGGACTGACCACCGTGCTCGGACACGACGGCCTCACGCTCAGCGCGGGCGAGCGGCAGCGGGTCGCCTTGGCCCGGGCCCTGCTGTGCCCCGCACCCGTGGTCCTCCTCGACGAGCCGACCGCGTCCCTCGATCCGCCGACAGCGACGCGTCTGGCCCCGGCGATCGAGCCGTGGCTGGCAGACCGCACGGTCCTCGTCGCGGCTCACGAGCCGGTCCTCCTCCCTCGCTTCGATACGGTCGTCGCCCTCGGCGCACCCGCGCCGCTCCCGCTGGTGGGCTCGCCGTGAGCGGGGGGCCGCTGCGACGCGTCGTCGCCGAACCCGGCACCCCCTACGGCCGGCTCGCGCTGGCCGGGCTCTTGGGGTTGGCTTCGGCGGCCGCCACCATCGGGCTGCTGGCCGGGTCGGGCTATGTGGTGGGCCGCGCCGCGTTGCGGCCCGGGCTCGGCGCGATCGCGGGCGTCCTCGCCGCGGTGGAAGTCCTGGCCTTCCTGCGCGGCCCGTTGCGTTACGCCGAGCGACTGGTCGGGCACGACGCCGCGCTGCGCGCGCTCACGCGGTGGCGGGTGTGGCTCTACGACTGCCTCACCCCACGCGTGCCGGCCGCCTTGGCGGGCTGGCGCAGCGGCGACCTCTTGGAGCGCGCGGTCGACGACGTGGACAACCTTCAGGATCTCTACCTTCGGACGCTGCTGCCAATCGCCATCGCGGTCGGCGCGGGAATCATCGGGGTCATCGCCGTCGGCGTCATCGTCCCCTGGGCGGCCGTGGCGCTCGGGGTCCCGCTCGCCGTCGCACTGACCGTCCCGTCGTGGTTGACCTGGCGCCGCAGCGGCGACGACGAGATGGCCTCTCTCGCGGGCTCGTCGGCCGCGCAGATCGTCGACGCGGTGCAGGGCGCGCCCGAGCTGCTGGCGTTCGGGGCCGATGCCGCGGCGCTCCACTCCGTGGAGCAGACGGCGACCCGCTCCGACAGGCTCGAACAGCATCACGCCCGCGTCGTCACCGTGGCGGGGCTCGTCGTGCAGCTCTGCCTGGCAGTGGCCGTCACGGCCGTCCTCGCGCTCGGGGTCGGTGCCGTCCACGCGCACCAGGTGGGCCAGGTCATGGTCGCGGTGCTTCCCCTCGCCGCCCTGGCCACCTTCGAGACCGTGCCGGGCGTCCCCCAAGCCGTCGCCCGGGCGCTCGCCGTGCGTGCTTCGGCCACGCGGCTGCTCGCGCTCAGCGACGTGCCCGTCCCGGTGCACGATCCGGCTGCGCCCCTTCCGCTCGCGCCGGGCGTTCCCGAGGTGGCGTTCCACGACGCCGTGCTGTGCTACGGACCCGGGCTGCCGAGAGCGCTCGATGGTGTCAGCCTGCAGCTCGAGCCGGGCTCGACGCTGGCCGTCACCGGGTCCAGTGGGGCCGGGAAGTCGAGCCTCGTCAACGCCATGATGCGCTACTGGCGCTTGGAGGCGGGGGCCCTGTCGCTGGCAGGGACCGACGTCGAGCGGCTCGCCGCGGCAACGGTTCGCTCCGCCTGCGCGCTGGCGGACCAGCGGGCCCACCTGTTCGGCGGCACCGTGCGCACCAACCTCGTGCTCGGGCGGCCCGAGGCGTCCGAGGCCGAGATCGCCGGTGCACTACGGGCCGCCGGGCTCGAGGCGTGGGTGGCGTCACTGCCCGTCGGCCTCGCCACGCCCGTCGGCGACGACGCAGTGGCGCTTTCCGGCGGCGAACGAAGGCGCCTCGCGGTCGCTCGCGCCCTGCTCGCACCGGGACCCGTCCTCATCCTCGACGAGCCCACGACCGGCCTCGACCCCGGTCTCGCCGACCGCGTCCTCGACGGCGTGCTGGCCGCGGCGGCCGAGTCAGGCCGCAGCGTGTTCGTCGTCACCCACCGGCAGTCCGAGGCCGAGCGGTGCCAGGCCGCAGTCGCGCTAGAGGCGGGCCGGATCGTGGAGACGTACCAACCCTGAGCGCTTCCTCGAGAATCGCACTCGACCCGCGACACGAGCGCGCCGCCCCTCAGCCGGCGCCGCGCTCCCCTGGTGCCGGTGCGGCCATGCGCCGGCGCACTTCGGCTAGCGGCGGCGCCGGGTACTCGAGTTTGCCCGGTCGCCAGCCCATCTCGAGCTTGCGTAGCCCGGGGCCGTCCTCGGCCCAGACGTGGCACGTGTTGGTGAGGAAGGCCGGCGCACCCTCGCCCATCGGCGACTGCCCGTCTCCCTTCTCCGCGCGCCAGGCGGCCGACGAGGTCACCGCCTGTACGACGACCGGCCCGATGGCGCGGGCGAGGAATTCGAGATGGCTGCAACCGCGCTCACGGCCGAAACGCTCCTGCACCGCGTTGGTGTAGCCACGCGCCACCGACAACCCGATGAGGTCGCGGAAGCTCCCCACAATGTTGGTGCACTCTGCGTGCGGGAACGTCTCCATGTCGGCTGCCGCGTCGACAATCCGCAAGTCGGCGCGGCGGACCACCACTCCCAGCTCCATGGAGTGCAGGACGCGGGGGCCAAGGGTGCCACCGGCCCACGGGCGCTCGTCGCGCAGCGTTCCGACGACCACGAATTGCTCGTCGCGCAAGAAGACCTCCATCGCAATGGTTCGGCGGTGGACCGGGTCCTCGCTCGACCCTGGAGGTGGGCGGAGCGCGGCGAGCAGGTTTGGGGGTTCGGACACCCGGTGATTCTGGTGTCCTGACGGTCGGCGCCGCCAATGCCGCCTCGTTGAGGCCTCAAAGGAGCCGTGCACGATGAGCGCGTCCCTTCCATGCGATGAGGTCAACCGACGCCGCGCGCAGCTCGAGCGTTCAGGCGACAGGTGGGTCGTTCCGAGCGCGCAGGCCACCGCAGCCTGGATCGGGATGACATGGCTCACCACGACGACGTCGGTGTCAGCACCGCGCGCCGTGCCCGCCCGCGAGACCCTGGTTGTTGCTGGCGGCGGTGTCAATAAAGGGCGTAGCGCAAGATCGCCGCGACGCCCTGATCCCCCGGAGTGTCCTCCCGCCGGACCGCGAGCACTCGACCACTTGTGAGCCAGACCCGCCGGGCGATCTCATCCACCACGCCGTAGTTCGTCGCGCTCTCCGGTTCGAACGTCACGGCACCGGTCTCCTCGTCCACCGTGCCCGGCACGGCCACGTCGATGTCGACGAGCACCGTGTCGACCGCGCCCTGCGTGGCGGCTCGGGCCACCTCCGCGACGTCGGTCAGCGTCCGCTCCTGACCGGTCCGAAGCGCCCAGAGCTCGCGGACCTCCTCCAGTTCGTTCGCATTCAATTCATCGAGCACCCTTCGAGCGCTCGCAGCGAGCTCCTCGTTGCTCGTCGCCTCGGGATTGCCTGGAATCGTCTGCGCGGCCAAGCGGGGGTAGCTGTTGACCGACCGATAGATGCTGTCCATCGGCTCGGTGGACGCCAGAATGAGCGGCACGTCTCCGCCGGCCAGGAGCGGACGGAGCGCGTGCTCGATGGCCCGGGAATATTGGCGCATCCGCACCTTCTGGCCTTCCGAACCCTGGATACGTCGAGATGGGGCCCGGTCGCCGATAGAGGACTTGCCAACCGCACTGGCCACGTCGGTCGGCATGTCGTCCACCCTCACCTCCCAAACCCCCGCGTCGGCGGCGACCTCGATCACGCGGACCGATCCCTGCGCCAGCGCCAGGACCAGCCCCACCTGCGGGAAGGTCACGGTTCGGAGCAGGGGCTTCACGAAGTACCGATCGGACACCTCGACGAAGGAAACCAAGCGGTTCGGAAGGCGGAATGTCACCAGCGATGCTGGCGTGGCGAACACCGCGAGGCTGTTGGCCTGGTAACGCCAGAAGACATCGTCGTCGATGAGGTCCGTCATCGCCTCCTGAAGAGGCTCCAGCTGGTTGGCGCGCACATCGGCATCCCGGAGCCGTTGCACCACTTCGGCGGCCAGGTTCTTGAACTCAATGCGCTCGGCATCCCCGGGCGACGCATGATCCGTAGGGAGGTAGATCGACACGCTGCACGCCCCACGGTGGGCGAGCAGCCGGTCTAC
>JBPYFR010000013.1:0-43073 GCA_051985685.1 Acidimicrobiales bacterium | reverse complement strand
GACCTTGGTGAACACGCTCATGGCGCGAAGATCCTACCGGCCGAAGGGGTGGGGCAGCCGACGGGCGTTGCCCGGCCGGCGGTGGGGCTGCGTGCGACTGACCTGGTCTTTGACCCCACACCCGCCTGCTGCGAGGGTGACGCGCCGGCACCGGCGGCCCGGAAGCGGCGTCACCGTCGCCACCGCGCCCAACGGCGCCACGCTGGCACGCATGGCCTCGTCTCCGCCCGCCCCCGACAGCCGGGGACGCGGCGGGCAGGTCTTACATCTAAGCCGCACCATGATCAGCGACCACAAGTCGCCTTACGTGGGTCGTTTCGCCTGCGGCTGGCCTCGACTTTCAACCACAGACCCGCACGCAGCCCACATCCATCGTAAACGCGGTTCTGGCGCGGCTTCGCCCCCTCCCCGGGACGGCGGCCTCGCCGACGATCACGTCGGGGAGCTGGCCTCGAGCGCCCGGTCGGCCCGTCGCGCTCGTCGGCGGGCGTCGACGATGAGTGCGACTACGAGACCGACGGCAGCGATGAGGGCGACAACGAGGCCCACGGTGAAGCGGGACGGCCAGTACCGCAGTTCGATGTGATGGGTGCCTGCCGGGATGGACGCGCGGACGCCGAAGACCGACGAGGATTCGAGCGCCAGCGGCCGACCATCGATGGTCGCATGCCAGCCCGGAACGCCCGTCACATGGACATTCAGGACTCCTGACGTTCTGGCCTGCGTCGTCAGGTGGATCTGTGCGGGGTTGGAGCCCAAGAGGCGGAGCCGAGTGACTCTCGTGCCGCCCTGGTCGCCCGACTGCGTGCTCCGCCCACTGGTCGACAGGGTCGCGACCCCAGAACGAGGGACGTAGTAGAGGTCCTCGTCACCCGGTGGCTTCTGGATCGAGTTGTTGTACGGATTGGGCACCCGGAGGGTTCTGACGAAGGTGGTTCCCGGTGGCGCGGGCGACCCGGCGGGCTCGAGGAGATAGCTGACGCCGAGCGACCGCGCCTCGGCCGCGGTCTTGATCTGGGGACAGAATTCGTTGAAGTAGTCGATTCCAGCGGAGGTTCCTGTCTCACCCATCCAGTCCGAGAAGTAGGTGGCGGGAATGATGGGATCGTTGACGTCGATGTCATGGACGCCGTAGAGCATGTTGGAATTGGGAATGAATCCGAAGGCGCAGCTCTGCGACCCACCCGCGGCGACGCGCTGCTCGCCGACCGATCGTTGCAGCAGTTGCACCGCCTGGGTCGGTGGGTACCCGTTGGAGCTCGACGAGATCAAGATGCTGCCGGCATAGAGGAGGAGCCAGGCCTCGCACGCGACGAGCACCGTCAGCCCGACGCGCGTCCAGCGACCCCGCCTCAGCAGGAGGGCGGCGACGACGAGGCCGACAACGATGCCGACGACGGGCCAGACGAAGCTCTCCGACCTCAGGTGCATGGCCCACGCGGGCCCGAAGAAGTCGTTGGGGAGGCCGTTCCCGCGGTCGAAGAGCCAGAGCGACGCGACGAGGAGCGCCGCAACGACGAACCCGCCCAACAGCCAGATCCGGAGCACGGGCCGCCCTCCCGGATCGAGGAGGGCGTCGACCCCGATCCCCGCAAGAGTCGCCAGCACCAGGCCCAAAGGCATGAGCGCGCGCAGCCAGTTGACGTCCCACCCAGGAGCGGCATTGGCCACCTGTTCGACGGGTGCGCTGAAGACCAGCGCGGCCAGCACCACCCCCACGATCGCGAAGGCCAGCACCTCCGGCCGGCGCCGGAGCACCCCAGCGACGATCCCCACCACCGCGAGCACGAGCGCGATGACCCCGATGTAGGCAGCCGTCTCGTTGTAGTAGAAGCTGTCTCCGAAGCCAAAGTTGCCCGGTATTTGCACGCCGTCGTAGCTCGAGAAGAGCAAATGCAGCGTGTCGTGCAAAGGCAAGTGCTTTGCTGTCGGCGTCGCCGTGCGGACGGAGTTCGAGAGCAGCTGAACACCCGGAAGCAGCAACGGTGCGCTCAACGCCGACCCGACGAGCAGTGCGACGACGGCATCGAGTGCCGGCCGCCGGAGAGGTCCACGGGGCAAGCTGAGCCGCGCCGGGAGCGAGCGCGACACCAGTACCAGGGCGACGAGAAGCAGCGTCGCGCCGACCACGGTGACCAGCGTCTCGGGGTGCCCGCTGTAGATGGCACAGGCGAGCACCACGGCGAACAGGGCGATCGACTGCACCCGCCGCTCGCCGCGCAAGATCAGCAGGGCCGCCGCGAACAACCACCCGCCCCACGCCATGGTCTGAGCCTGCGGAAACCCGAGCCATGCCATGAGAGGCCCGCTCAGCTCGAAGACGGTCGCAATCGTCAAGGCTCCCAGGAGCCGCAGGCGAAGGACCCGTCCCAGGACGTACCCGCCGGTCCCCGCGATGACCAGCGTCACCACTACGCCGACGGTGAAGGCGTCGCGCAGCGGGAAGAGGTACCCAACGAGGGAAGGAACGCTGAAGGTGGCGGACTGCCAGTTGAAGGCGAGCGGCAACCCAAGGCCGTCGTAAGGGTTCCACAACGGCAACGACCCACTGTGCACCTGTGTCCATGCCGTGTTCGTCCACGGGATCATCTGCTTGACGACGTCGATGGTGTCCAAACCATGCTGAGCCACTCCTGGCTGGGCTGTCAGCCAGTACCCAGAGAGCAAGTCGTACGGACCGAGCATCGAGCCACGGATGAGCGCCGGTCCCAGTACGAGCAGAGCAAGAAGGACTGCCCACAACAGACCGATCCCATGCCGCCACACCCCACTCGAGCTCGGAGCCCCAAGGGTCGCGGCCGAGCTCTGCCCGGTGTCTTGCGCGTTGCCGTTCTCATCGACGGCGACGTGGTTGCGGGTCCTCAGCAATGCGGTGCCCCCGACCTGGACAGAACGCAACCGGCTCTTGGTCGCGAGCACGCACCTGCTCCGAGGCGATACCTGGAAATCTTGCCTGGAGAACCCGCCGCCAACGGAGGAGACGCCTGGTTCACCGCCAAGCTTTCACGCACTCTCTTCGACCCCACCCCACCCACTCGACACAGACTGAGCGCGCCACAACCACAGTGCACCCAATACGGCCCCGAGATACTACGGAAAGGTGGGCGCCCGCGCCACGCGCCCGGCGCCTCCACCTGCGCATTCAGCGAGCGCGGTTCGCGATGGCGCCGCGGCTCAGGGTGTTCTCAGGTTCGGGTGTTCCGGGAGTCGGGCCCGATCGGAGCGACGGTGTCGGCAGCCGCCTCCGTACCCGCAGACCCCCAGACGGGGAAGGAAGCCGGTGCCCGACAGCCGGGCCGGACGGACGGCGGGGAGCTCAATCCCCGACGGCGTCTCCGCAGACGGTTTCGATCAACAGTCGGCTCACGACGTAGGGGTCCATGTTGGCGTTGGGGCGGCGGTCCTCGATGTAGCCCTTCTTGTTCTTGGCGGTCTGCCATGGGATGCGGATCGACGCGCCCCGGTCGGAGGTGGCGTACGTGAACGTGCTGTAGTGCGCCGTCTCGTGCGCGCCCGTCAGGCGGTGTTCAATGCCGATCCCGTAGTTGGCCACGTGCTCGTCGACATTCTTCCCGAGGGCCTCGCAGGCAGCGATGATGGCCTCCCAGCCCTCGTCCTCGCGCATGGCCTTGGTCGAGAAGTTCGTGTGCGCGCCCGCACCGTTCCAGTCGCCCAGGACCGGCTTGGGCTCGAGCGTCGCGAAGACGTCGAAGTCCTCGGCGATGCGAAACAGCAGCCAACGCGCCGTCCACAACTGGTCACCGATGAGCGGCGGCGGGAGGATGCCGATCTGGAACTCCCACTGCCCCATCATCACCTCGGCGTTCGTTCCCTCAATGGCGAGGCCCGCCTTGAGGCAGGCGGCGGTGTGGCGCTCGACGATCTCGCGACCGGGCATCTTGTCGCCGCCGACGCCGCAGTAGTACGGGCCCTGCGGCGCAGGGAACCCGGCCTCGGGCCACCCGAGGGGCCGGCCGTGCTGGAAGAAGGTGTACTCCTGCTCGACCCCGAACCAGGAGTCGAAGCTCGCGTACTTCTCCGACGCCTCCACGCAGGCGCGGCGCGTGTTCGTCGGGTGCGGCGACATGTCGGTCAGGAGCACCTCGCACATCACGAGCTTGTCGTTCTCACCACGGAGCGGGTCCGGGCAGACGAACACAGGCTGCAGCACGCAGTCGGAGTCGCTCCCTTCGGCCTGGTTGGTGCTGGAGCCGTCGAAGCCCCAGATCGGAGGCTCCTTGCCGTCCTCGACGATCTTCGTCTTGCTCCGGAGGAGCGGGCTTGGTTCCGTCCCGTCGATCCAGATGTATTCGGCCTGGTAACTCATCAATTCTCCTGTGCTGTCCTCGGGGCTCCGTGGTGATGTGACGTATGAGATGCTGTGATGCGGCGGCGAAGGCCGTCCAGTGTGAGGGCGGCGGCCCGGCGCAGGCCCCAGTCTCGCGGGACCCTATTTCGCAGCCGTATCGGTTGTGTAAACCGACGATGAACTCTCCTCTGCGAGGTGGCCGGCGTCCTTGAAGGCCTCCATCGTGACGATGCCCTTGATGACATCGAGCATCACGGCGCGGAAGCGCGCCCGCTCGCGGGCGGGGTCCTCCGAGCGGGCCATGGCCAGGACGCCGGCCGTGCAGGCCCCGAAGAGCACGTGGGCCAGCATGTCGAGGTCATCGACCTTGAGCACACCAACCTCAGCAGCCCGGTCCAGCTGGCCCCTGATGACGTCTATCTCGTAGCGCTCGCCGAAGGCCCACCACTCCTCGAACCCGAGGGCGACGGGACCCTCCACCATGCAAAGCCGCTGGTAGACGGGGTCGGAGATTGAATCAAGAAAGGCGTCGAACGCCGCAACGATCGCGGCCCAAGGGTCGGGGGCCGCAGCGCCCGCTTCGGTGACGTTGCGCGCACTCACCTCCTCTTGACGCTCGAGGACCGCCCGGAAGAGATCGCGTTTCGAGGCGAAGTGGTGGTAGATCGCGCCCTTCGTCACCCGCGCCCGCTGGGCCACGGCATCGAGCGAAGTGGCGGCAAAACCGCTCTCCAGGAAGCAGGCCGCCGCGCTGTCGAGGATCGCCTCGCACGTGGCCTCGGCGTATTCCTCACGCCGGGTCCGGACCGTCTCCATCTCGTGCATGCTACCGAACCTCCTGGTCTCAGGCCCGTCATGGCCGAACCTTGACAATGCTGAAGACCATCAGAATACTACATACTGTGAGTACCTACCCACGGTATGTCGGATTGTCTAAGTCTGGCGGCCGAGGCTCGCCGGGACCACTCGACCAAGCCCTGAGACGGTTGGCGCGCTTCGCCGTCGGCCACCGGAAGGCGGTCCTGGTCCTCACCGGGATCTTCGTCGTGGCGGCGGCCGCACTCGGGGGCAACGTCTCGTCGCGCCTGTCCCAGGGTGGCTTCGACGCCCCGTCCGAGCAATCGGTTCATGCGGCCGACGTCCTGGCCTCGGAGTTCCACGACGGCGCCGACAACGTGGTGGTGTTGGTGCGGGCGCAACGAGGCGGCGTCGACAGTCCCGACGTTGCCACGGCCGGCCGTGCCCTGACCCTGCAGCTGGCCGCCCAGCCGCACATGGCAAACGTGATGTCGTACTGGAGCCTCGGCGGGCTGCCCCAGCTCCGGAGCGACGGCGGGAGGGCCGCGCTGGTGGTCGGGCGGATCGTGGGCGACGACGACCAGGTGACGCGACGAGAGCCTGCGATCGCGGCTGCCCTGGCTCACCCCGCGGGCCCGGTCTCTGTGCAGGTGGGCGGCTTCGGCGCCGCGTTCCACCAGGTGAATTCCGTCGTCGAGCACGACCTCCTCCGCGCCGAGTCCTTCGCGGTGCCGCTCACCCTCCTGCTCCTGCTCTTCGTCTTCGGATCGCTGGTCGCTGCGGCCATGCCGCTCACCATCGGCGCCGTGGCCGTGGTTGGCACCCTGCTGGTTCTCCGGGTGCTCGACAGCATCACCCCAGTCTCGGTCTTCGCCGTCAACCTGACCACCGTCCTGGGGCTCGGATTGGCCATCGACTACAGCCTGTTCATCGTCAACCGCTTCCGCGAAGAGCTCGCGGCCGGTCTCGAGATCGGCCCCGCGTTGGAGGAGACGCTGGCCCACGCCGGTCGCACCGTCGCCGGCAGCGCGCTCACGGTCGCCGCCGCCGTGAGCGCCTTGCTGGTCTTCCCGCTCATGTTCCTGCGCTCGTTCGCCTTCGCCGGCATCGCGGTGAGCGTGCTGGCCGGGATGGCTGCCCTCGTCGTTCTGCCGGCGGCGCTCGCGTTGATCGGACACCGGATCAACTCCTTCACGGTCTGGCACCGCTCTGTGCGCCCACCGGCCGACGGATTCTGGTCGAAGACCGCGCGCGGCGTCATGCGGCGGCCGGTCACGGTTCTGCTCGGCGTGACCGCCGTCCTCGTCCTCGTTGCAACGCCCTTCTTGCACCTCAAGCTGGGTTACTTCGACGACCGGGTCTTGCCGTCCACGGACCAAGTGCGCCAGGTTGACGACACGGTGCGCACCGACTTCGGACAAGGTCAGACCGACGCGCTCCAGGTCGTGGCTCCCCGGGCCGACCGGGTCGACCCCTCGGTGCGTACTGGCTACGCGGCCCGGCTGTCGGAGTTGCCCGGGGTGGCGCGCGTCGACGCGGCCAGCGGCGTCTACGTCCGGGGCGCCCGGCTGCCGGCACCACCCGACTACGAAGCGCAATTCGACGGGGGGCAGGGCACGTGGTACTCGGTCGTCCCGGCGGGCAACGCGCTCTCGGCGTCGGGGACCCGCCTCGTCCATACCATCCGGGACGGTCCCGCGCCCTTCGCCGTCCTCGTGGGCGGTCTGCCCGCCAGCCTGGCCGACTCCACCGGGGTCATCGACCACTACCTGCCGTTCGCGCTGTTGCTGGTGGCCGGCGTGACCTTCCTGCTGCTCCTCCTTCTCTTCCGGAGTGTCTTCATCCCGCTCAAGGCCCTCGCCCTCAACGCACTGAGCCTCGGCGCCATGTTCGGAGCGATGGTGTGGATCTTCCAGGACGGACACCTCTCGGGAGTGCTCGGCTTCACGCCGACGGGCACGTTGGTCGACACCATGCCCGTCCTCATGTTCTGCGTGGCCTTCGGTCTCTCCATGGACTACGAGGTGTTCCTCGTCTCCCGCATGAAGGAGCTCCACGACCAAGGATGGGCGCACGACGACGCGGTGGCCGGCGGCCTTCAGCGCACCGGCAGGATCATCACGGCAGCCGCGCTGCTCATGAGCATCGTGTTCTTCGGGCTCGTCACCAGTGGAATCTCGTTCATGAAGCTGTTCGCGGTGGGGCTGACGCTCGCGGTCCTCATGGACGCCTTCGTCATCCGCGGCGTCCTGGTGCCCGCCGTCATGAAGCTGGCCGGCGAAGCCGCCTGGTGGGCGCCGCGGTTCATGCGCCGCCGACCGCCGCCACCGGATCCGGCCGAACGGTACAAGATCGATCCGTTGTACGAGCCGCGGGTGTTGACGCCCGTCCCCTGACCTGGCCGACCACACGAAGGGCCCCGAAGCACGGTTCGAGTCATCGGCCGTCCCAGTGGTAGCGGACGTCGGGAGAACGTTCCTCGTTGTCGCCACTGCTCTCTTCGACAGGCGTGAATCCGTGGATCTCATAGAACCGTCGGGCTCCGATGTTGCTTTGAAACGTCCAGAGGTCCAGTCCATCGGGGAAGAGCCGCTTTGCATGATTGAGAAGTCGGGTGCCCGCTCCCTGATTGAAGTGATCCGGATCGACATAGAGCTGCTCGATCCAGCCCTTGTGGAGGGTCATCATCGCGACGACGCCGCCACCGCTCTCCACGACCCACGTCCCACCATTCGGAATGAGGGCTTGGGCCACCCACCGCCGCACCTCCGGGCCAGAGTGGATGGGTTCTGGAATGAAGGGGACCGACGCCAACCGAGACCGGAGCCAGACAGTGCCGATCGCCTCGGCGTCTGAGTCCAGCGCCGGTCTCGGCTTGTCCGCGTGACCGCTCATCGCCGGATCTAACCACCCTGGAGAGTGCGATGAAATATGTTTCGAACAGGGGAGCCCGTGGGCCCGGAGGGAAGGAGGCGGCATGCGTCGGAGCTGTGAGGCAAGTGTGGTCATCGAAGCTCCAATTGAGGCGGTCTGGAGCGTCGTGTCCGATGTCACTCGCGTCGGCGAGTGGAGCGGCGAGTGTCGGGGTTGTTCCTGGGTCGGAGGTGCCGACGGTCCGGTGCCCGGGGCGCAGTTCCGGGGTCGCAACCGCCGGGGTTCGGTGCGGTGGAGTCGGCTGAACGAAGTGGTCCGGGCGGAACCTCCTTACTCGCTCGTATGGCGAACGATCGCCCGTTTCCCGTATCTCGATTCGACCGAGTGGCGGGTGAGCCTGGTCGAGGACGGGCCAACGACCCGGGTCACCGAGGCGTTCCAGATCGTCCGCCTTTCCAATACGATCGAGAGGCTCCTGAATGTCGTCATGCCTGCGCATCGCGATCGGAGCGCAGACCTTGCGGCGGATCTCAGTCGGCTCAAGTCACTGGTTGAGGCAGAACGTCAACGAGCGCCCTGAGTCCGCGCGATCGGGAATCAGGTCGAGTGCCTGAAATGCCGGTCGAGCTCGTTGGCGTAGGACTGCCCGAGAGTATCGGCGTGTTGGCGGATCCATTCGCTGACGGCGACTGACCCGGTCGCCGGGCCGTCGGTATCGGCCAGCCCGTCGGCCATGGCTCGATACTCGTCACCGGTGAGGAGCACGTCGCGCAGGACGAGCCCGAGCAGCGAAGCCAAGGGCGGCACCACCGCGCCGGGGACGCGCAGCAGCAGGGCGCGGCTTCCCACGGCGTCCCCAATGAGGCGGACCAGCTCCGCAAAGGTGGGCCTCTCCGGCCCCACGGCGTCGAGCACAACGGTCCTTCGCTCGGCGCCGGCCTCGAGCGCCAACCGGGCCAGGTCGTCGAGATGGACGGGCCGGATCCGGTAGTCGCCCGTGCCGCCGATGGCGAAGACGGGCAGGCGGCGCAGCAGCCACGCGATGTTGTTCAGCAGCACACCGTCGCCGCCGAAGAGGATCGCGGGCCGGAGCACGGCGTAGGGCACCCCCACTTCGAACAGCGCGCGCTCCACGGCCGCCTTCCCCCGGAAGTAGCCATAGGGCGACTCGATGCTCGGGTGCGTGATCGACACGTGCACGATCCGCTCGACACCAGCTCGCCGCGCCGCGTGAAACAGCGTCCGCGAGTTGGCCACCGCACGTTCGTGGTTAGTGGCAGCGCGGGGGAACCTGACCCAGTACGTGTTGTACAGGGTCGTCGCGCCCTCGAGCGACGACGTCAGTCCCAGCACGTCGTCGAAGTCGAGCGCGCGCACGTCAATGGTCGACCCCGCCTCTGCCCGCTCCGGATGACCGGTCAGCGTCCGTACGCGCCGTCCGGCGCGTGCGAGCGCGCCGGCGATGGCGGCGCCCGAGTAGCTGAACGCGCCCGTCACGACGTCGAACCCCTGCTCCGGAACGTCGTCGGCGGCGCCCGCGCCTGCGGTCGGGTTTCGATTCGGCGTCATCGCTCGAATCATTCCCGAAACGCCGCGGGTCCGGCGCGCCGCGGCCGATCCTCCCCCGAGCAGGGGAAACACGCCGCAGTAACGTCTCGGTCGTGACAGGCGGCCAGCTGACGCCGGAGCTCAAGGAGGGCTGGGACACAGACGGTTGGTGTGTCGTCCCCGGCGTGATCCCACCCGAGCAGCTCGCGGCCGCGCAGGATGCCGTCCACCGCTACTTCCCCACCCCGGGCGAGATGGACGAGCTCGGCGGAGCCGAGGCCGGCAGGTGGCACACCTGGGACTCGGCCTGGCCCGAGTTCCCCTTCCACAGCTCGCGCCTCAATGCGGTCGTCCTGCACGACAACGTCGTCGACCTGGCCGAGGCGCTGCTGGGCAGCAGCGATCTCGCGTGCTACATGGCCCTCGTCACCGCAAAGTACGCGCGCCAGAAGTCGGACTACAACCAGCTCCTACACGCCGATTACCCCAATCACATGCTGGTGGTGCCGCGCCACGAAGCGGGCTTCCAGCAGGCCGAGTTCTTCGTGTACCTCACCGACGTCACCACCGAGGACGGCGCGACCCGGTTCGTGTCCTGGCAGAAGACGAAGGACATCCCCGTCGAACGTCACACGCTGAACTATGTGGACTATGCCGCCCTGTACGACGACCCATCGGACGCGGCGGCACCGGCCGGCTCCGTCGTGGCCTACCGCCCCGACGTCTACCACCGGTCGGTGGACCACAGCGATCCGACGCGGTATCGGATCATGATCCACGTGTCGTTCCGCCACCGCGACGCGACCTGGGGCGGCTACCAGTCCTGGGCCTTTCGGGGCTTCTCGGTGGAGCTCTCCAAGTACGTCCAGCAGGCGACGCCGCGCCAGCTGGCCCTGTTGGGCATCCCGCTACCGGGCCACCCGTACTGGAACGAGGCCACGCTCGCCGGGGTCCAGGCTCGCTACCCGGGCCTGGACATGTCGCCCTGGCGAGACGCGGGGTGCGCCCAGAGATGACTCCTCGCCGCTAGTTCGGCGTGGTGTGCGGTGAGCCGGGCGCGACCAGCGGCCACGGGAAGGCGCGCTCGGCTGCGAGCGCGAGATCGAGCAGGAGCTCTTCGTGGTGGTGCCCCGCCAGGACCTGCAGGCCCACCGGCAACCCGTCGACCAAGCCGCCCGGGATCGTGATGGCGGGGCTGCCGTTCATGTTCGACGGCGCCGTGAGCGCGGCGTTGTTCATGATGGCCCGCGTGAAGCCGATCTCGTGGATCAGGTCCGCGCCCGGGATCGTCGAGGGTGGCGGCCCCTCTGCTTTGAACGCGACGTCGGGATGGGTCGAGCAGAACACGAAGTCCGCCGCGTCGAACAGGTCGGCCATGGACTCGTTGAGCTGCCGTCGGTAGCGCTCTATGGAGGCGGCTCGCTTCAGGTTGTAGCGCTCCATCGCACTCACGACCCCCGCCGAGATCTCCGGGGAGAGGTCGCCGACTCGGTCGGGAAAGGCGTCGCCGAGGTCTGCCACCAGAGACGGCTGGTTCGCCATGGCCCACTCCCCCCGCAAGGGGGGCAACGCGGGCGCGACGGTCACGAGGCGGAGGTTGGCCGCCCGGGCCAGATCTTCCGCGCGAGCTGCCACGAGCTCTGCGACCTCGCTGCGGACGCGTGCAATGCCAAGATCGACCACGATGGCCGCGGTCATCCCGGCGAGGTCGTAGCTCCCGAGACCGGCCTCCCACCCGCCCACGACGGGCAGGCTGAGCGGATCGCGGCGGTCGAACCCGTTGCAGCAGTCGAAGTAGCGGGCCGTGTCACGCACCGAACGGGTAAGGCAGCCCAGCACCGACGTCATGGGCTCGATGCCCGCGGGGGGACCCTTTGGGATCCGGCCGTAGGTCGCTTTGAGCCCGAACAGCCCGCTGAACGCCGCGGGGCCCCGGATGGACCCCCCGCCGTCGCTCCCTGTGGCGATGGGGAGCAGGCCGCCCGCCACCGCGGCCGCGGTGCCGCCCGACGACCCGCCCGGGGTGCGCTCCTGGTTCCACGGGTTGCGCGTCGTCCCGTGCAGCTCGGTCGAGGTGCAGTTGATGCCGCCGAACTCCGGTGCCGTCGTCTGCGCGGCGAGGACGGCGCCCGTGGCGCGCAGGCGGGAGACCGACGTGTCGTCCCAGTTGGCCATCCGGTCGCGAAACAGCATCGAGGCCTCGGTGTACGGCCAGCCCTCGACCCGCTCGAGCTCCTTGACTCCGAAGGGCACGCCGCCGAAGGGCCGGGTGACGTCGGCGAACGTCGCCGCCTCGCGGGCGCGGTCGAAGTCGGTGTGGCTGAACGCGTTGAGCGGCGACCGTTCACTCGCCGCGATGCAGTCTTCGAGCGCCTCGAGCGGAGAGAGGTCCTTGGCCCGGAACGCGTCCACGAGTCCGCATGCGTCGCCTAACCAGGGGGTGCTCATCGCCGCGGACAGTACCTCGTGGGCGCCGCCCGTGCCCTCTCGGTAGCCTGCCCGCGGTGAGGTCCGCGGAGCTGACCACGCCCGCGTTGCTCGTGGACGCGGGCTTGCTCGAGTCGAACTTGCGCACCATGTCCGTGGCCCTGCCCGGTGGCCGCCTGCGCCCTCACGTGAAGGCCCACAAGTGCACGGCGCTGGCCGCCCGCCAGGCCGCGCACGGCCACGCGGGCTTCACCTGCGCCACCGTCGCTGAAATGATGGGCATGGCCGGCGCCGGGTTCGGTCACGACCTCCTCCTGGCCAACGAGGTCGCCGACGCCACCCCGCTGGGCGAGCTCGCGCGCCGCGGCGTCCGCGTCACCATCGCGGTCGACTCGGACGAGACGATCGAGGCCGCCGCTCGGGCCGGCGTACCCGAGGTGCTGATCGACGTGAACGTCGGCCTCCCCCGCTGTGGCTGCCGGCCCGAGGACGCGGGTCGGCTGGCCGAACGCGCGCACTCGGCCGGGCTCTCGGTGCGCGGCGTCATGGGCTACGAGGGCCACGTCGTCGGGCTCGAGGAGCGAGGGCGGCGCGCCGAGCTGCTCGAGGAGTCGATGGCCCAACTCAAAGTCGCCCGCGACCTCGTCGGGGGCGACGTCGTTTCGGCGGGCGGCACCGGGACGTACGACCTGAACACCATGGCCACCGAGATCCAAGCCGGGTCCTACGCGCTGATGGACACGGCCTACGCCCGCCTTGGACTCCCGTTCGCACAGGCACTGACCGTGCTGTCGACGGTGATCTCGGTCTCAAAGGGCTGGGCTGTGTGCGACTGCGGCGTGAAGGCGCTCGGCATGGACCACGGAAACCCGTCGCTGGACGGGGCGGAGGTGTGGTTCTGCTCCGACGAGCACCTCACCTTCGCGCCGTCGGAGCGGGTCCGCGTCGGGGACCGCATCCGGGTGCGTCCCGCCCACGTCGACCCGACCGTCGCGCTGCACGAGCACCTCGTCGTCGTCGACGGCGACGACGTGGTGGAACGATGGCCCGTCGACCTGCGGGGCTGGTGATGGGGCGCCTCAGAACTCGAGGACGATCCGCCCCCGTGTCCCTCCCGCTTCGAGGATCCGGTGCGCCTCGGCGGCCTGAGTCGCAGGCAGGGCGCGCGCCACCCGCAGGCTGAGCGTGCCCGCCTCGGACAGGGACCGCAGCCCGTCCAACATGGAGTGCTCACGCGCGTAGTTGCGCACGTAGAGCGGGAAGAATCGGATGCCCCGATCGCCTGTTTCGCGGCCGGCGTACCCGCGCAGGGTCACCATGCTGCCGTCGTCGCGCACTGCGTCCACCGCCAAGGCCTCGAGCAAGGCGGCATCGACCAGGCCGTCGACTCCGTCGGGGAACTCGTTGCGAACCCGGGCTGCGAACTCGTCACCTCGAGGGAGCACGATGTCGGCTCCGAGGGTGCGCACGAGCTGATCGTCGGAGGGCCCGGCGTCTGCGACGACGCGCAGGCCGCTGGCCTTCGCCAGCTGGACCACGTACCCGCCGACCGCCCCGGGCGCACCTGTGACGGCCAGGCTCGAACCGGGCGCGAGCGCCAGCTCGTCCAGGGCCGCCCGCGCTGTCAGCCCGTTCATCGGCAGGGTCGCCGCCTCCACGTCCGTGGCACTCCGGGGTGCTCGCACGACCGATTCGGCCGGGACCACGACCCTCTCGGCATACGCACCTCGCTGGCCCAGGGGGAGCACGATGGCCGCCACATGATCGCCCAGCGCGAGGTCCGTCTCGACGCCATCTCCGATCTGCTCGAGGACGCCGGCGGCGTCCATGCCGGGCACATGCGGGGGCGAGACGTCTCTCAAGCGCTCGGCGCGCCCGCCGCTGCGCAGCACCGTGTCCGTCGGGTTGACCGCTGCTGCGCGTACCCGTATGCGGAGCTCGCCCGGACCGGCCTCGGGGACCGGCAGCTCCATGATCCGGAGCGCCTCGGGTCCTCCCCACTCCGTCACTCCGACCGCCCTCACGGCCTCACCCCGCCGCGTTCGTGGCGTTCATGCAGCAGCCAAGGCGATCCCCCGGTGACCACTCGGGGACGATAACGCGGGGGTCAGCCTGCCTAATCTGAGACCGGGACGGCACGAAGGGAGGTGCCCGTGACCGCGACCGTGTCACCCCCGGCCTATTGGTCCGCGGTCGTCCTCGCCGCCGTCGCGTGCACGGCCCTCTGCATCGTGGCGCGCCGCTCTCCCGGTCCCTGGCGGGTCGTGGTGGCGCGGATCATCGGGGTGGCCCTGCTCGCGGACGCCATTGCGTACACGGTGGGCGAGGTCCACGCGGGGACGTGGACCGTCAAGGGGTCGCTGCCGCTGGCGTTGTGCAACGTCGCCGTTCTGGTCGCGGCGGCCGCGTGCTGGACGCGCGTCCACCTCTTGGTGGAGCTGACGTACTTCTGGGGCCTGGCCGGAACCCTGCAGGCGGTCATCACCCCCGACCTCAACGTCGGGTTCCCCCATCTCGTGTTCTTCGAGTACCTCACCGGCCACCTGGGGATCGTCTTGGCTGCGCTCTTCCTCGTCGTCGGGATGGGCATCCATCCTCGGCGCGGAGCCGTGCCCCGCGTCTTCGCCATCACTGCGGCCTACACCGCGTTCGTCGGTTTGGTCGACGGGCTGGGCGGGGCCAACTACATGTTCTTGCGGACCCCGCCGAGCGAGTGGACCGTCCTGCGCCTGCTTGGCCCTTGGCCGTGGTACACAGTCAGCGCGGCCGCCGTCGCGCTGGTCCTGCTGATCCTGCTCGACATGCCGTTCTGGGCCGAGCGCCGCGCCGCAGCGCCGGCGTCTCCGCGCCGGCCATCACAGTTCGTCTCCTCGTGAGCGGACGGGCGCTGGATCGAGTCCGGGCGCCGAACATCACACGAGGCCTGTCGCGGCGTGGACCTCACCTGTGCGGAGTAACTCGAATCCACTCCACTCCCATCCGGGGCGACATTGCGTCAATTGTTCACGACCACCTGGATACCGTTGCTCGCGCCCACGTTTCCGTCTTTGTCGTAGGCAACGCTCTGCAATGTGTAGTTGCCATTAGGAACGGTGGTGGTGTCCCAATATGTCCACCATCCCCACAAGGAAAGCGTCGCCGTCGCGACAAGCGAGGCGTTGAAGATCCCACCGGTCAAGCGGAACTCCACTTTTGTCACGGCGTTGCCTGCGGCATCGGCGTCGTTGGCTGTAGCACTGGCGTCGAGAACCACTTTTTGACCACTCATGCTCGTGCCGCTGGCCGAGGGAACGAGCACGCTGGTACCGGGCATGTCGAGAAACCTGTTGAGTTCCGTGAAGTTGAGGGTCTGATCGATGTCCGCGTGGCTCCCTTTCGTCTGGTCGAGGGCAGCGCCGTATTGATTGTTGGTGACCTTGGTGATCTTGTTCGTGATCGCTTGAGCATCGGGGCACCCCATGTTGGGTGGAAGATAATTGGGCGAAGAGACGGGGGATGTCCCGGGCGACGTCCCGACGGGGACAGTTCCGCACGCAAAGTAGATCGGCGGGCTGTTGGGGTTCACCCATTGGACAGGAGATGCCTTTTCGATGTTCTGGTTGATGCAGTTCGCGTCGGTGAACGCGCACCCGAGGTACAACGGCACCAAGTCGCTGTAGGACTCCTGCGATCCGAAGACTCCATAGAGCTGATCTGATGGCGAAAGGTCCGCTACGAGTCCCGGGTAACTGGGGTCGTAGAGGTTCTGCAGGTCGCTCGGTCCGTCAAGGTTGACGGCTGCTCGGACAGTGGTCGGGCCGGCGGCACCGGCGGGCTCGAACTGGCCGGGAGTCAGGGCCACCATCGTCGCCAGCGTCCCGCCCGCGGAACTTCCTGCGACGACAACGTCGTTGCGATCGATGCCAGGAAGTGTCTTCACCCAGTTGACCGCAGTCTTGACGTCCTGCAACGCAGCTGGGAAGGGATTGGCCGGAACCGCCGGGTTCGCGTTGTAGTCGATATCGGGCCGGTAGTCCACGCTGACCACGACCCACCCCCGAGTGATTTGGTAGAAGATCGCCTGTCCTAGCCAGCAGCAGTAGGAGGGTTGGCCATTCGCCGATCCAATGAGATGCGTGACGTCGCCGAGGTCGGGGTTCTGTGCGGCGAAGCCGCCACCATGCAGATAGATGATTGCGGGCCGCAGCCCGCTCGCCGGCCGTGGAGTCGTCGGTATGAAGATCCTGGCGTGAAGATCATGAGTCGGGTCGTAGACGGGATCGGGGTTGTTGGGTGTCCCGGTTGCCGTGTACACGGTCGCCGAGATGGCCGAGCCGGGGACATAGTCAGTTGAGCCTGGGGTCGGGACGAGACACGCAGTCATCCCGAGTCCGAGCAGAGCCATTCCGAGCCCACCCGCGACGAACCTCCCGGTGCGCCTTCCCACGCACGTCCCGGCCACAGGTGAACCGACGACGGAACAGGCATCTCTGCTCCAGAGGAACGACCCATGGCGGAGATGCGCCACCACCTGCTTCTTCATGGCTCCCCCTCTTCTGTGGGACGACCGCCTCATCCCTTGGGACGTGATACGAAACGCCGTTCGCGCCTCGTTCGCGGCTTGGTCGCACACCCCGCTCGCTGGCTACGCGCTCACTGAGCGCTTTCACCTAGGAGCGGAGTCGTGCCGAGGTGACAGGCACGTCACACGGAGGGGGGCCGTGGGACGTGGTCCCTGAGCGCACGAAAGTGATCTGCACTGGTAGCGATCGCTGCGTCGCATCTGACGCGGGGCACTCAGGGCTGCGGCTCGGCCAGTAGCTGGTTACGCTCCCCGACGTAAGGGGCCGTATGGGGACCTCGGGCCGCACCTGGCAAGGGAAGGTCCGCCACGGTGCGGGTCAGCCTGCCGTCAACTGACCAAGAGGGGTGGAGCAATGACTGACACGAGGGGGCACGAACGACCGCTGTCGGAGAGCGGTGGTGCTCACGACGCGAGGGTGACCTGGCCGGAGGAGACGATCCCGATCCTGCGGGTCGCTGACGCGGCGGTCGCTCTCCGATGGTACGAGCGGCTCGGGTTCGTGGAGGAGTGGACGCATCGTTTCGAGCCGGGGTTTCCCGCGTTCATGTCCATCCGCCGCGGATCCCCGGGGACTGGAGTACGGATCTTCCTGTCCGAGCATCGCGGCGACGCAGTGCCCAACGGCCTGCTATTCCTGCGGGTCTCCGACGTCGCGCCCATTGCTGCCGAGTTTGATGAGGAGATCCGCGACTCCGGTGCGCGTCATGAGGTGAAGCTCGCCGACCCCGACGGCAACCGGGTCCGCATCGGCGCACTTACGGGAAAGACGGAGCCGGGCTACACCTATCCGGCCCAGCGCCCTCTCAGCGAGGACTGAGCAAAAAGGCGGGTTGAGGGGCGGTTTAGAGGGCGGGACCCGGAGCTCGCAGACTGTCTGCTCTCTCACTACGCAGTGCCAATCTCTCACTTCGCAGTGCCAACCCTTTCTGGGGGTTGCACCCGCGCTCGGCCGGCCCGGTCGCGAGCGAGTGAGGGCAGGGTGAGCGATTGTGAACCGAGGCACTTAATGGAGGCGGACCGAATCCAGGCGACACCGCTGCGATTCACCACGTGCTGGAACCACTTGTTCTAGGATGCGCTTTAGGAGTAAGAACAGAGACGTCAGGCGAGGTTGGGAGGTTAGAGACATGCGAGCAAGACCATCGATTAGGGCCGGGATACTTGCGGCTGCTGCACTCACCTCGACGGTCGGAGGACTCTCGATCGCGGGGGCACTCAACAGCGCATCCGCATCGCCGCCGAATTGCGGGGTTAGTAGGCCTGTCGGTCCGCCGCAGACGCCAGTCAGGTCGCACGGTAGCGGCCCGCCCGCCGGAAGGCCGGTCGGTCCACCTGTCTGCCACCACGTCAGTCCACCGGTGAGTCCGCCAGCGTCCTGAGCTGCCTCAAAGGAGGTAAACCTCAGATCTGACGCGCAGTGAAGTGCCGCGCGACGCGGATTCGTGGGGTAGGTGGCACCAGATCACAGCAGCTGGAGCCGTTTTGAGTGATGGTGCAAAGAGCGCGACGGTTGGTCGTCGGCCGTCACAACGACAGCGCCATCGCAGCGATTCGAGGTCAAGCTCGGTCACATAGACGTTTGCTCACCGTGCCCGGCGGGACCTTCAACGACATCTGACCCCGCAGGGTTGAGGGCGTCGGCGGAGCCCAACGGACAGCGAAACTCCGCTGGCGCCCTCTCTACTCTCTGGCTCGTGCAGCCGAGGGATCCGCTGCCCATTCCATGGAGCAGCAAAGCTGGCGACGTTCCCTCCCGGCCTCGCCCGAGCAGGTGAGGCAGGTCCGCCGCCGAATCATCGTGCTCCGACGTCGACCAGTTCGTAGTCGATCACGTCGACGCCGAGCAACTCGGCTCTGTAGAGCTGCCGTGCCCTCAATTCCCCGCCAGGCCGTCATGAGGGACGACGCCGGACGTCATCGACATGACCGACAGGGACGGCCCCGCATGTTCGATGCTCGGAGTGTATGCAGCCGATTGGGCGTCGGCCGGAACACTCGGGAGCTACGGCTACTTCTGGCCGCCAGTCACCACTAATCGGCGCGTCGCGGCACCTTCTGCCGGCGCGTCAGGACTGAGGCTTACCTCCCTGAAGGCATCTCAGTGCACTAGTTGTTCTGGCCCTGGTCATTACCGTTCTGACCCTGGTCATTGTTGTTCTGACCCTGGCCATTCTGCACGGGGGGACTGACCGGTCGGCTCACCGGGGGACTGGTGTGCGGGCGCGACGCCGACGCGCTGTTGAGTGTCCCAAAGATCGCGAGTCCTCCCGCCGTCGAGCTGAGTGCAGCGGCCGCAAGTACCCATCGTCTTGCTCGCATGTCTTTCACCTCCAACCTTGCCTGACGTCTCTCTTCTTACTCCGAGAGCGACTGTGCTTTTTAACCCAAGAGCGCATCTTTGACAAGTACCAAACTGGACAGGGCCAAGAAGATGACGAGTCGCAATCGGTGTTGGCAGAATCGGTCGATTCTCAGCCCCGGTTGGAGAAACCGAAGTTGCAAGTGGCCCGGCACGCGTTGCCGGTTTGTGGCAATGTGCGAGGTGGTGGGGACCCGGGTTACCTCCAACCACAACTGACGGGGGCCGCGGGGCCTTACCTTTTGAAGGCGTGGCGAGACGCCAATCCGGTCCGGCCAACCCGCTACACATACGGGGTCGCTTCTGCACAGCGCGCGGATGGACGAGGTACGCGGGATGGTTCCAGAGGTGCGCGGGCGTCTCCGCCGGACGGAGCTCACCGACCTGGGAGGGTGCCGGTGGAGGTGAAGGGACTCGAACCCTCGGCCTCTACATTGCGAACGTAGCGCTCTACCAGCTGAGCTACACCCCCGGCGAGGCCAAGGATAGTGGGGCTGCCCGAGCCGGCCGGATCGCCTGTGGGGCGGGCCCGTCCCCCCGGCACGCTGAGTCAGCGAGCGGCCACCTGCATTTCCACAGCGTCGTCGTCCCACGCGCCGGGGTAGCCGGCGGCCGCCGGGTTGACGACAAGGGCAGGCTCGCGGGAGGTTGCCCGACGTTCCCGGCGGTCGCGCCGACGACGCAATTCCGCCTCGACCTCCTTGGCATACGCGATGAGGCCGACCAGCGCGAGGGCGGCTACCCCGCTCAACGCGGTGAACACCCAGGCGACGTGCAGCCATATCCCGATGAGCCCGGTCAAGATCGCCACCCCGGCGCTGACCCGCAAGATCACCGTGCATCGGCGCCTCGCCAGCTCGCGGCGGTATGCCGGCAGATCGGCACCCGCTTCGGGCGAGCACACAGGCTCGGGACGGTCGAGGACGCCCACTCGCTCGTAGTGACAGCCGTCGTCGTCGTCGACATCGGCTGCCTGCGCGTCGTCCGTGGGTCTGAGGAGCACGAGTCTTGGCGGCGAAGAGGTGACCATTGCAGCCGCGTCGGACTCGTTCCGGTTCGGAACGGCGGTGTGCAGGCGATACGCCGGAGCGACTCTCTTCGGACCGGCCTGCTCCAGAAGTCGCAGCTGGTGATGGAAATGGTCGATGGAGCCAACGCCCTGCCATTCCCGGAAGCGCCGCCACACACTTGGTGCAAGTACCGCCACCCATAGGAGACCTACGAGGACCAGCAGGATCAAATCGTCACTCCCCGACGAACCTACCTCTCTCTTCTCCGGGAGGAGACTACGGAATGGGCTTTTCAAAGTGGTGGATGGTACGAAGAGCAATGCGTCGATCCGTCCACGCTTCTACCGTCGTTTTTGCATCGCGTCCCGAAACGGCGACGAACAGCTCTTTTTCGTGCCGTGGTGGTGGCATCGCGCGTGAGACAGCCGGCGCGACTCCACCCTCTGCCGTCTCCGCAAACCACTCACACGTTCGAACCGAAGATTCCCGGCTCACGCTCCTTGGATGAGGGAGGCCAGCGTCAGTGCCAGCTCTTCATACCCTGTCTGGCCTCGACACCGCAGGCATCGTTATGCCGACCTCCGCGGAGAGGTCGGCGGATGGTCGAATCGCTTTCGATACACAACCTCCGCATACCCGAAGAGCCGGTCAGGTGTACCGAGTCCCCCCAGGGACATTGAGGAGGTCGTCCAGCCGCCGTCAACGGGTGCTCGGCGGGGTCGCCGTGCACCCTTGGCAGGGCCCCATGCCCATGAAGTAGGCCGGGATCGACGGCGAGTCCGTCGGCGGGTTGGTGGGCAGGAGCACCGGGGCCGCGGGCTTCTGATTGAAGTCGAAGTCGTTGGTCATGTTGCCCAGGATCCTGACGTCCTCGCGCACGGTGGGGCGCGGGTCGGAGCGCTTGTCGGTCGTGGGGTTGAGCCGAGAACCGCCCAAGAAGTCGTCTTCTATGAACTTGAGGTAGGCGTCGGAGCTCAACGTCTGGTGGTCGATGTAGCCCGCCTTGGCGTAGGGCGAGATCACCATGGCGGGCACACGCAGGCCATACCCGTTCTGGTCGACTGCGGGCGGCACCACGTGGTCGTAGAAGCCGCCCCAGTCGTCCCATTGCAGGAAGATCGCGGTCGAGTCCCAGTCGGGGCTCTTCATGGCTGCGTTGATCACCGCGGTGACGTAGGCCTGGCCCTGGTGGACGCTGGCGGGCGGGTGCTCGCTGTCGGCCTGAGAGGGCGCGACCCACATCACCGCGGGCAGCTTCCCGGCCTTGGCCGAGGCGAAGTAATTGTTCAGCGGCTGGATGTTGCGCACCTGGTGATCCTTTTGCACGTCCTCGAAGATGGGCAGTGGGTTCCAGATCCCAGGGGTCAGATAGCTCTGGGAGACCGGCGGACAGGTCACTGCGGCGTCGTTCGTGCAGTCGGGCTGAGTTCCCGTCTGCACGTAATAGGCCCACGGGACGTGCCTGTTGTAGAGCAACCAGGTGATGTCGGTCCAGGCGGCGGTGGCGTCTGCGGTGCCGGTGTCGATGGCCTGGTCGACGTACTTCTGCATGAGGGCCGGCGTATAGGGCCCATGGATCTCGTTGACGCAGCTCGACGCTTTGGGATTCGAGCAGATGGCCGACCAACCGGACACCAGGTAGAGGTGGTCGGGCAGCGACCATGAGTGGACCGGCTCGAACATGTGGTCATTGAGCGTGTAGTCCTTGGCGTAGGTCCAGTAATTGGGGATGTCGGCCGCGGTCTTGTAACCCATCACGTCGGGCGTGGCCGCGTTGGTGCACGCGGGGTCGGTCGGGTTGAGGCAGCCCTTCTTGGCGTTGGCCGCCTGCTTGATGAACCCGTCCATCGCCCCGCCGTTGACGTCGGCCAACGAGTTGTTGACGTTGTGGGGGCCGCCCCCGTTGACATCGGCGGGGTTGTGGTACGGCATCTGACACCCGCCAGCCGGGTTGGGCACGCAGACGGTCGGGACGCCATCCTTCATCGGGATCCCGTCCGCACCGGGATACGTGCCGAAGTAGCTGTCGAAAGAGCGGTTCTCCTGCGAGATGATGATGACGTGCTTGATCTTGTGAATCCCCGCCGCGACCGTGTAGTGCCCCGACGGGCCGCCAGCGACGCTTCCCTGTTGCGCGGCCGGCTGTGCTGAGCTGCCGCACGCACTGAGCGTCAGGGCGAGCACGGTTACCACGGCCGATCCGCAGACTGCTGCCCTCAGGGCGGGAGCCGCCCCGTGCCGGAGTCTCGGTGCTCTACGGGACGAACTCGGTGTCCGATGCATGCAGGTCTGCTCCTCTCGGTTCCTGACGTGGAGAACGCGTCGCGCGGCTTGAGCCACCCAGGCCTTTGCCTACTGCGGTCGATGTCGCTCCCTTCCACAGTGGCGCGACCGACAAACACAACGCAATCGAGACCACGACTCGGCTGCCCGCAACAGCGACCACCGTTGTGGTCTCACCTCCTACTCGATCTCCCGTGCCGGATCTGGCCTACGACAATGGTGAAGTGTCAGAAGGCAAAATGCCATCGCCTGGGACTTTCGCTTACATATCCCTAATAATTTGGAGGTCGCGCCCTCCGGCGAAACCGACACCGACCGGTCGACTCCATGTCGAGGCGCGGTTGCGTTCCCGCGGTTGGCCTCACCACATCGAGGTGGGATGTCGCGACGCGGGTAGCGAGCCCGATCCTTCGTGGAGGCAGAGAGGTCTTGATCCTCCGCGTCAGCAGCCCGTACACTCCCGCCTCATCTGCGTTCCGATGGTCCGTTCGCAGACCATGCCCTTCGCAGGCAGGCAGGAGCGCCGTCTCCAGGATGACCCAATGGATCAGCGGGCGGCCGCCTGCACCTCCGCGGTGTCGTCCCATTTTCCTGCGACCTCGCCGACGAGGGGGTCATGCGGCTCATCGGAGATCGCACGACTCGCCGCACGGGCGCGACGGATGCGCATCTCGGTCTCCAACTCCCGGGCGTAAGCCATCAGGCCGACCAACCCCAGCGCAGCCAGACCACTTAACGCCGTGACGACCCAGACGACGTGCAGCCGCGGCCACATCCCGATGAGCCCGGTCAGGATCGCCACGCCGCACAGACCCCACAACAGAATCATGCAGCGGCGTCGCGCCAACTCGCGCCGGTACGCCGGCAGTTGAGCACCCCCTGTTGGCACGTGCACCGGCTCGGGATGGTCCAAGAGGCCGACTCGCTCGTAGTGACACCCGTCGTTGCCGGCCACATCCGCCCCCAGCGCGTCGTTGGTGGGTCTGAGAAGCACCAGCCGGGGCCGCGACGAATCGATCCCCGCGGCCACGTCGTCCTGGGCTCTGTGCAGGCGATACGCCGGAGCGACGGTCTTCGGTGTGGCCTGCTCCAGGAGTTGCAGCTGGTGATGGAAGTGGTTGATGGAGCCCACTCCCTGCCGTTCCCCGATGCGGCGCCAGACACCGGAGGCCAGGACAGCCGCCCACAAGAGACCTATGAGGACCAGCAGGATCGACATCGTCACTTCCCCGACGTACCTACCTTTTCTCTTTGGGAAAACGCCTATGGAATGGGCTTTCCAAATGGTGGTTGGTGGGGAAATGCAAGGCGCCGACCCCGTCGGCATTCCTCCGCGCGTCGTTGTTTGTACCCGCGACACGAGGGTGAAGCAAGCGCTTTCTTCGCGCCCTGCTCACGGGCGTCGCGCGCGCGTCACACAGCGCGACTCCACCATCTCCCGTTGCTGCAACCCACTCGTACGTCCAAACCGAAACACGCAGAGACTGTGTCCGAAGTGATGGTGTCGCGCAGATGGCCCGCCGTGAACAACCTTCCTGCGCACATCAAGCCACCGTGGGTGAACCCGGGTGGGATCTCCTCACAATGGTGTGTCACCAGGACCAGTGTCGGCGCGGCGGGATCCGACGCGAGGCCGGAGAGCTGAGCGAGCAACCGCTCCCGAGCGCCCAGGTCGAGACCTGCGAACGGCTCGTCCAGCAGGACGAGCTCGGCTTCGGCCATGAGCGCCCGGGCCAGCAGGACCTGCTGGCGCTCGCCCTCCGAGATGACGCCGAAGGCACGGTCTGCGATGTCGGCCACTCCGCCCTGGGCGAGAAGGCGGTGCGCCCGCTCCCAGTCCTCGTCGGTATAGCTGTGCCACCAGGTCTCGAGGGCCCCGTGGCGGCCGCTGGCGACGGCGTCACGGGCCGGCAGATCCGCCCGGAATTGGCGCGTCACGGCGCCGCTGACCAGAGCGATCCGGGGACGCAAGGTCCGCACGTCCACCTTCCCGAGGCGGTGCCCGAGGACCTCGACCGCTCCGGCGGTCGGCCACAACCGGGCCCCCGCGACCTGGAGAAGGGTCGTCTTGCCCGACCCGTTCGGCCCGAGCACGACCCAACGGTCCGCCGCGTCGACCCGCCAATCGACGGCGCTCAGGACCTCGACGCCCTCCCGACGGACGGACACCCCCTGCAGCGCGAGGACCGGGTCGCGTGACGGCGAGCTCACACCCCCGTGGCTGCCGCGGGAGGGATGCGCCGGTTGACACGGCCGATGAGCCCGGAACAGCACTGGACCCAGGTCCGCTCGCCCGCCAGCCAAAGCCAGAGCTCGCGCTTGTATCCGAGGACCACCTGGCTCAAGGCCTCCTCGTCCAATCCCGCCGCCGCCAAGGAGCGCCAGCGTGACCACAGCCAGGCCGTCACCCCGTCGTCAGCCGAGAGCACGTCCTCGAACTCGCGGCCGTCACGGATCGCAGCGCGCCATGCTTCCGCCCTCGCGGTCGGCTCGTCGGGCACGTGCAGCACGGGGACGGCGGTCACGGTCACCGGCGGATGTAGACGGGCTGACGGTCCGTGCCGTCGTACCCGCGCACGTGCTCCTCAAAATCGATGAAGAGCGGAGCGTCCGGGTCGAGCTTGCGTTGCAACGACCGGTCGGCGATCTTCTTGTCCAACGCGTCCAGCCGGAGCAGGGCCGCCGGGTCGTCCAGGCCTCGCACGTCCAGCTTGGACCGGGCCGCCTCGAAGGCGAGCCGGCCGCGCTCGGTCCGGGTGATGAGGCTGGTCCACCCTGTCATCGAGCCGACGCTGCCGACACTGATGTCGGCGGAGCGACCGAGGAAGTCTGCACACTCGTCGCACCCCTTCAAGGCGGCGCCGTGAAAGTCCCTGACCGGTTCGTCGACGGCGAGCTCGCCGTCGCGGTACTCGACGATCATCCTTCCGTGGATGACGTCCATCTTCGAGACCCGGTCCAAGTCGACGCCGCGCTTGTCCCGCAGCTCTTTCAATGTGAGCGCTTCGTAGTCGAAGTTCTTCGTGCACATCAGCGCGATCGTCAGCACGACGGCGTCCACCCGGTGTGCGCCGGTCGGCCACCGTCGCGCCTGCATGGCCCGCAAGCCCTGCACCTCACACGGCGTGCCGACAACGGCCAGGCGTGGCTTCGCCGGGAGCGAGTACTTCGACAGATCGAGCTCGGCGAGCGCCATCGTCTGGTTGTAGAAGCTTCCCGATGCGGCGCGGACCTCATCTGCTGTCGTCGCGATGGTCGCAACGCCCTTCCACTGCTCGTCGGGGTCGGGACTCGGCTTGGACACGAGGGCTCCGTCGATCTCCCCCGCCGCCAACAACCCGATGAGCAGCGCACTGACCGCTCCGCCGTCCTGCACGTCGTCGATCCGCGTGCTCGCCCGGACCGCGAAGGTGTCCACCACGGCCCCGAGGCCATCCGCGGGCGGCCCACCGCTGATCTTCCAGTAGGTGTCGGACGAGTCGGAGCGGACCTGTGCGGGCTGGATCGCGGCGTCCTCCCCGTTGCCCACGGTCGACGGGGGCCACAGCGCCTCGTAACGCAGCCCGCCGCGAGGGCAGAAGTCCCAGCAGAGCGAGCAGCCGGTGCACATCTTCACCAGCTCGGGCAGGTCGGTGTCCTCGTTGACCCCGATGGAATTCGACGGGCAGACGGCCACACAGGTGCCGCACTGGATGCAACGCTCCGCGTGGATCACGCCGGCCTCGAGCTCCCAGAACCAAACTTTGCCCGGCGGTTCGGGAATGCCGTTCATCTCCTCCCGGAGGCGAAAGCGCTTCACCGGACGGCCGCCTGCGTCGGGCCGGCGACCGTGGCGAGAAGGTCCTCGTCGGCGATGCGTCGCGCCCACAGGTGGAACGGCTCACCCTCGCGCCGCTCACCTTGGTACCGCGTGACGAGCCGAACCAGCGCGTCGGGGACTCTCTCCACCGGCACTGCGCCGGCCACCCAGTCGATGAAGGCGGCGTCGGGCCCGAGCGACCCGCCCAACCCGATGTCCACGGCCTCCTCGATGTGCTCGTCGACATGCGCGATGTCACCGCGAAACCCGATATCGGCGATCTGGGGCTGCGCGCACGAGGCCGAGCAGCCAGAGAAGTGCATCCGGATCACGCCGGCATCCTCTCGATCAGCGGCCTCTCCCTTCCCGTTCGAGAGCTGCGCGTCGAGGGCGCGAGCCCACTTGACCGCGCGCTCCTTCGTCTCCACCACGGCGAAGCGGCAGAACTCCGACCCGGTGCACGCGACGACACCGCGCTCGAAGGGCCCGGGGAAGGGCGAATAGGTCTGGAGGAGCGGCTCGGACAGCAGGTCGTCGAGGCGCTCTTCGGAGACGCCCGAGACGATGAAATTCTGGTCGGTGCCGATTCGCACGCCTCCGTCGCCGTACGTCTGGGCCAGCCGGGCCAGCTCCACCAGCTCTATCCCGTGCATCCGGCCCACCGGGACCGAGCAGCCGACGTAGAAAAGCCCGTGTTGTTTCTGCGGGTGCACACCGACGTGGTCGCCGCGGAAGCTGCTCGTGAGCTCGCGCCCCGACGGCTCCAACGCGAACGACGAGCGCTCCGCGAGCGCAGCCCGGAACCCTTCCGGACCGAGCTCCTGGACCAGGTAGCGCATGCGAGCCAGACCACGGTTCTCACGGTTGCCGAGCTCGCCGAACACCTGGGCCACGCCGCGACAGAGCTCGACGGCCTGGTCGGGCCGGATGAACACGTCGATGTCGGACGCCATCCGCTCACCGTCGGAGAGTCCTCCGCCAACCAGGACATTGAAGCCGACGTTGCCGTCGGCCTCGGCCGGCCACAAGCCGACGTCGTTGATCTCGACCCGAGCGCAGTCCTCGGTGCATCCCGACACGGCGATCTTCCATTTGCGGGGCAGGTTGGCGTACTCACGGTTCCCCGTGAAGAAGGCCGAGAGGGCTTGCGCGACACCGAGCGCGTCCACGACCTCGTCGGCGTCGATTCCCGAGACCGGGCACGAGCACACGTTGCGGGCCGAGTCACCGCACGCCTGGACCGTCGTCAACCCGACGTCCCAGAGCCGCTGCCAGATCCGCGGTACGTCGGCGATGCGGATCCAGTGCAACTGGACGTCCTGGCGGGTCGTGAGGTCGGCGTATCGGTTGCCGAAGACGGGGCTGTCGTCCGGACCCTCGGCGAAGGCCTCGGCGGCGACGCCGATGGCACGGACCTGGGGCGCAGTGAGCATCCCGCCCGGCACCTTGATCCGCATCATGAACGCGTCCCCGCCCTGGCGCTGCGGGTACATCCCGACCCACTTGAGCCGCTCCTGCTCGCCTGGGACCCGGCTGATTGAGGCCGGGCCTTCCTTGGAATAGGTATCGATCACGGCCTGGGCGACTTCGAACGGATGGCGCGCCAGCTTCCACTTCTCGACGTCGTTCAGCTCGCCGACGTTTCGGTAGGGACGGACGAACTTCAGACCCCGGTCTCTGCGGCCCCGGAACTCAATCCCGTAGGGGTTGTCCAGGTCGCGAGGCACTAGAGGTGCAGCCCGCACTCAGACTTGTCCGTGCCGGACCAGCGCCCCGCCCGGGCGTCCTCGCCGTCGCCGACTGGGCGAGTGGTCGGGGCGCAGCCGATGGAGCGGTAGCCCAGCGCGACCAGGGGGTGGAGCGGGAGGTCGTGGTCCTTGAGGTAGGACGCGATGTCGTCGTCGGTCCAGCTCGCCAACGGATTGATCTTCACCAAACCGAATCCCCTGTCCCAACTGACGATGGGCGCGTCGGCACGGGTGGGCCCGTCGGAACGCCGGAGCGAGGTAAGCCACGCCGCCTTGCCGTCGGTGGCGCGACGCAGCGGCTCCACCTTGCGGAACTGGCAGCAGAGCTCCGTTCCGCACGGGTGCGCGACAGCCTCGGGACTCGGTTTGGTCACGGTGAGGTTCAGGCCGTAGCGCGCCCGCACCTCCTCTACGAACGCCAGCGTCTCCGGGAAATGCTCCTCCGTGTCGAGGAACACCACCTCCAGGCTCGGGTCGATCTTCGTGGCCAGGTCGATGAGGACGACGTCCTCGAACGACGCCGCCAGAACGAGGGAGTCCCCGAAGGTGTCGACGGCCCAGCGGATGACCGCGCTCGCCGGTGCGGTCTCGAATTTCTGGCTGACGCTCGCCAGCTCCCGAGCGTTCTGCGACTGTTCGCTCACGTTGGTCCCGACCACCCCGGCCTCACTTCCTCCAGAGTCGACTGCCCCCTCCGGCGGGGCCGGCATGGCCCTTGACGCCAATCCGAATGCGGAGGTTAGTATACATGACCAAATCGGTCATGATTTATCCATGACCTGGATGGTCATGATTGGACGACCTCGTATGGACACCGCCGCCCTCCGAACCGCTCAGGGCCAGCCCCTCGCCGGGCCGTCCCCACCCACCCGGGACGCGTCGGTGACGACCCTGGTCAGGCCTGCGGGGAACCCGCTCGGCCACCTCGACCTCCTCGAGTCCCTGGCCATCTTCATCATCCGCGAAGTGGCCGCCGAATCGGAGCGGCCGGTCCTGCTCTTCAGTGGGGGCAAGGACTCGGCCGTGCTGTTGCACCTCGCCGCCAAGGCCTTCCGGCCCGGGCGCCTTCCCTTCCCGGTCCTCCATGTCGACACCGGTCACAACTTCCCCGAGGTGCTCGCCTACCGCGACGCCCAGGTGGAAGCCGAGGGGGCACGACTGGTCGTGGCCAAGGTTCAGGACTCAATCGACCAAGGCCGCGCGGCCGATCCAGGTCCGTCTGCTTCGCGCAACCGGATCCAGACCACGACCTTGCTGGACGCCATCAACGACAATCGCTTCGACGCCGCGTTCGGTGGCGCCCGGCGGGACGAGGACAAGGCACGGGCCAAGGAGCGCGTCCTGTCCTTTCGCGACGCATTCGGACAATGGGACCCGAAGCGGCAGCGTCCGGAATTGTGGCAGCTCTACCAGGGCACTGTTCGTGCCGGTGAGCACCTGCGGGCGTTCCCCCTCTCGGATTGGACCGAGCTCGACGTCTGGCAGTACATCCGGCGTGAGCGGATCGAGCTTCCCTCCATCTACTACGCGCACGAGCGCGAGGTCGTCGAGCGCGACCGCATGCTCCTCGCGCTGAGCGAGTGGGTCACGCCCCAGCCGGGTGAGAGTGTGCAGAAGGAGTCGGTCCGCTTCCGCACCGTCGGCGACGCCACGTGCACAGGGGCGGTGCGGTCGACCGCCGACACGCTCGACGACATCATCAGAGAGGTGTCGACGTCGCGGGTCTCAGAACGCGGCGCCACCCGCGCCGACGACCGGTTCTCGGAGACGGCGATGGAAGACCGCAAACGCGAGGGGTATTTCTAGACCCATGACCATCACGCCCGACTCGCCGCGCGTCGGCGGGTACGAGCTCGCCGCCGACGCAATGGATCTCCTGAGGTTCGCCACCATCGGCTCCGTCGACGACGGCAAGAGCACGCTCATCGGCCGCCTGCTCTTCGACACCCGCCAGCTGTTCGATGACCAGCTCAGCGCGATCGAGACTGCGTCCGAACGCCGAGGGCTGGGTGAGATCGACCTCTCGTTCGTCACGGACGGGCTCCGGGCCGAACGCGAGCAGGGCATCACGATCGACGTCGCCTACCGCTACGCCGCCACACCGCACCGGAAATTCGTGATCGCGGATTGCCCTGGGCACGTGCAGTACACGCGCAACATGGCGACTGGGGCATCAACGGCTGACCTCGCGCTCGTGCTCGTCGACGCCACGGTGGGCCTGCGCGAGCAGTCGCGGCGCCACGTCTGCATCGCCGCCCTGCTCGGCGTCGACCAGCTGGTCGTCTGCGTCAACAAGATGGACCTCGTCGACTGGGACCGGTGCGACTATCAGCGCATCGGCGACGAAATGGAAGCACTGGCGCACCGTCTCGGCCTCGCCTCGTGCACCGTCGTCCCCATCTCCGCGCTCCACGGGGACAACGTCGCGGTCCGGTCGGACGCCTCCCCGTGGTACGACGGCCCCACCGTGCTCGACGCGCTGGAATCGGCCCGCGCCGGAGGCTGGGCCGTGCAGCACGGTCCGCACCGCGGCAGCGGGGCCCGCCTCCCGGTGCAGTGGGTGCTCCGGCAGCCGGGCGGCGGGCGTAGCTACGCCGGGATGGTCAACGGCGGCCCGTTCCGCACGGGCGACCCCGTGGTCGTGCTCCCACAGGGCGCGCGGACCACGCTCCGTGCGATCGAGACCGCCGACGGACCGCTGCCGCGCGCCGACGTCGGGTTGTCCGTCTCCGTGCGGCTGGCCGACCATCTGGACGTGTCCCGCGGTGACCTCATCGCCGCCGCCGACGAAGCACCCGATGTGACCGACACCTTCGAGGCGACGGTCTGCTGGTTCCACGACCGCCCGCTCAAGGCCGGCGACCGCCTCCGGCTGAAGCACACGACCCGGGTGACGCCCGTCGTCGTCGAGCGGGTGGGCGGGACGTTTGACGTCAACGAGCTGCGGGTCAACGAGGCGGACGAGTTGCTCGAGAACGAGATCGGGGTCGTCACGCTGCGCACCGCGACGCCGCTCGCGGTCGACCCCTACGAGGCGGACCGCATCACGGGCAGCTTCGTGCTGATTGACGACCTCACCTTTGCCACCATCGCGGCCGGCATGGTCGGACCGCCCCGGCTCCATGGCTGAGCCCGAGGGTCCTCCCCCTCACCCCGTCTACTACCCCGTCTCCCTCGACGTGTCGGGACGCGCCTGCCTCGTGGTGGGCGGCGGACCGGTGGCCGCCCGCAAAGCGCGCGGTCTCGTCGCATGCGGTGCCCGAGTCACGGTGCTCGCCCCGGAGCTGAGCCCCGACGTGGAGGCGCTGTCGCCCCAACTGGACGCAGTGCTACGCCGCCCGTACCGCGCCGGCGACGCCTCCTCGTTCCGGTTGGTCATCGCGGCGACAGGAACCGAGGCGGTCGACGCCACTGTCCACGCCGACGCCGAGGCCGCGGGTGTCTGGGTCAACAGTGCGGACGACCGGGCCCACTCCTCGTTCATCCTGCCCGCGGTGCATCGTGACGGCGCGCTCACGATCGCAGTGTCGACGAGCGGGCTCAGCCCCGCCCTCGCCTCGTGGCTTCGCGCCCGCATCGCGGCGCAGAGCGCCTGCGGGATGGGCGAGCTGGCCCAGCTGTTGGGCGACGCGCGCGCTCGCCTGCGGCAAGCCGGAAGGAGCAGCGAGACGGCGGACTGGGCTGGCCTGCTCGACGGCCCGCTCCCGGCGCTCGTGGCGGCCGGGGAGCTCGATCGCGCCCGGGACCTCGTGGCCGCCGCGACAGGAACCTGATCCTCAGGGTTGGGCGACCATCAGCACGGTTCCCGCCAGGAGGAGGACGACCGCGACCTGAGCCGACCGCGCCATGGCGGTGGCACTGGCCGCGGCGCTCTCGGGGACTGCCACCCGCCCGTCTCCGGTGGCGCCCACTGCTAGCGCCGCCTGGACCCGCCGTTCCGCCGGCCACAACACGCCCTCGCACACGACGGCCAGCGCGGCGAACAGCACGAGGCCGGCGAGGACCCAGCCGTCGGCGAGGGCGAAGGCGCCCTGGCTCATGGCCACGAGTGCGAACCCGAACACCGGGATCCCGTAGATCGTGCGGCCCACCCAGTTCACGCCCGGCCGGAAGTAGCGCCGCAGGGCATCGGGCAGCGGGGCAGCCGAACCGAGCAGGCGCCGCAGCCGGGCGGCGGTCGCAGCTGCGGTCACGGTGACCGCGATCCCCACTACGACACAGCCGATGTGCAAGAGGAGCACAGCGTCGAAGGCCGCTCCCTGCGGCGGCTGGTGCATGGGCGCCATTGTCCCCGATGTCCGGTGCCCGGGGAGCGCTGTGACGACCGAGTGACACCATGTGATCTGATGCGTTTGCGCGGGGCAAAACCTGTACCGTAGAGGTAAAGGAAGTGCGATGAAGATGTTTGCGAAGCCTGCGTGCCGCACGGCACTGCGGGAGGTGCGATGAACCAGCTGCGGCTCGATCCGCTCTCCGGCCGCTGGGTCGTGGTCAGCCCGGGACGCTCCGAGCGCCCCTACTCGTTCGTGACCCGGACGCCCCAGCCCCACGCGCTCGGGCGTCCCTGCCCGTTCTGCCCCGGGAACGAGGAGGACACCCCGCCCGCGCTGGAGACCTACGGGCCCACCGGCCGCTGGCTCGTCCGGGTCGTGCCCAATCTCTACCCCGCGTTCGAAGGTGACGAGCCCTTCGTGGTCGCCAACCGGGGCCCGGTGTTCACCCAGGCCACGGCCGGCGGCATCCACGAGATCCTGATCTTCTCCCCCGAGCACGACGCGACCCTCGGCCAGCTCGACCAGGAGCAGGTCGAGCTCGTCATGGCGGCGCTGCGGGACCGTTTGGAGGAGCACGCGTCGCAGCCCAACCTCCGCTACACCCAGGCCATCGTGAACTCGGGACGCGAGGCGGGCGCCTCGCTCGAGCACCCGCACGGGCAACTGCTCGGGCTGTCCTTCATCCCCCGCGAGCTCGCGGAGGAGCAGGCCCGCTTCGCTCGGTTCGTCGGGTCGTGCCTGCTCTGCACGACGATGGACGCGGAGGAGGACTCGGGAGACCGGGTGATCTACGCCAACGAACACGTGGTCGTGGTCTGCCCGTTCTGGAGCGCCGTGCCCTACGAGATGCTCGTGATCCCGCGCGAGCACAATCCCCACCTCCACAAGAGTCCGACCGAGGACCTCGTCGCGGTGGGCGAGGCCATCCGTCGTACGCTCAGGCAGCTCGCCGAGTCGGTGGGCGACGTGGCGTACAACCTCGTCTTCCACTCGGCGCCCTACCGGGTCGGGGAGCCCTACCACTGGCACGCGCACATCTGGCCCAAGGCCACCACGACGGCCGGCTTCGAGCTCGGAACCGGCGTGGCCATCAACGTGATCTCACCGGAGGAGGCCGCCGAGACCCTCCGGGTCGGTGCCCTGGCGGCCGCCCGGCCCTAGATCGTTCGTACCGAGCGGGCCACCTCCAGGAGGGACACCAGCCGGCGAACCAGGTCGCGATCCGGCCCGACGAGCCCGCCGATCCCCGGCGTGCCGAGATACCCGGCCATGAAGGACCGGCGGTTCCGGGTCTCCCACGCTTGGCCAAGCACCTCGAGGCCCTGCCGGCCGGTCGGGTCTCGTTCTGCCGCCGCCGTGGCGCTCGCCTGGTGCATCGACCAGAGCATGTCGGCCACGTCCGCCAACGGCGTGCGACGGCCGGGCCCCGACGCGTCACCCAGCACTCCGCCGGGCGCGCAGTCGGAGACCACCCAGCCCTGATCTGTCCGGGCCGTCCGCCCCAGGTGGAAGTTGCCGTGGGTCCGGATCACCGGGAGCCGGGCGTCGGCATCCCGGATCCCCTTTACGAGATCGGCGACGCCCGGCGCATCGAGCAGCGACGGGTCCGACGCCGCGATCTCGTCCTCGGCGGCGTCGACCCAGAGGACCACCGGCTCGGCATGGTGCAGGAACGCACTGTCGAGGGCGAGGTGCATACGCGCGGTCATGGTGCCGAGCGCACGGGATTCGGTGCCGAAGTCGCCGCCGGCCGCCTCCGGCGCGCCGCCGGACGCGTACAGGTCGCGCAGCGAAGTCAGCGCGAGCGCCCATCCCCCCGAGCGGTCGGTCAGCGGTTCCTGCACCACGCCGAGGTCGCGCCCCTCCCACACCCAGCGCACCAGCGGCGCCGCCAGGTGGTTGAAGCCGGCCTCCTCGAGCGCCACCAAGAGGTCGACGTCGGGCCGGGACGCGTCGGAGAGCCATGGGAAGACCGTCAAGTCGCCCCGGTCGCCGCAGTCGATCACCACCGCGTCAGCGTCGTCGCGCAAGACCGCCACGGGACCGGAACGCGGCTCGACGCCACGAACGGTCGCCAGCAACAGTGGTGCCAGCTGCGCGTCCCGCAGCGCATCGGTGCAGACGGCCAACCCGTCGTCGTCGTCCAGCAGTCCCAATGCAGCCTCCTCCCCGGCGCGGAGGAAGTGCGGCTGGTCCCCCACGCTTCGCAACCCAGCCACCATGTGCGCCTCGCGCCCACCCACGCCGACGACCATGTCGAGCAGCCCGGGCCGGCCGGGACGCAGCACCTCGGTGCGGACGATCGCGACATCGGCACCGGGAGGCCCGGCGTGCAGGTTGAGCCACGCCTCCGCCAGCATGCGCAGCGCCTGGTTGCGTTCCTCTGTCGTCACTCCGACCCCGGTCTCTCCTCCGGGGCTAAATCGAACCACAAGAACCCGTACGGCGGCAGGGTGATCGTGTAGGGCTCCTCGGAGATGACCGGGAACGGCACCCGGCCCAGCACCTCGTACGGTGTCGATCCGGCCCACTTGGCCAGCGCCAGCTCGGCCGGCTGGGCGAACCGGCTCAAGTTGTGCACGCACAGGACGGCCTGGTGCCGGCGCACCACCTCGTCGCCCGGGCTCTCGTTCCCCGCCGGCACGGTCCTGGTGAGCACGGCCGAGCGACCCCAGTCCAGGGCGTCGGCGGAGGGGGCCACCGACGGGCCGGTGCCGCCCGCACTGGAGAGGATGTCGGCCACGTCGCCCGACCGGACGTACGCCAGCACGGACGGGTTGGCACACGGGAGGACTTCCATGGTGCCCACGCCCATCACCGGGAGCGCCCGCCGCTCGGTCAGCATGCGGCGCAGCCAGTGGAGGAAGGAGCCCTGGTTGCGCAGCTGGGCTTCGACGTTGAGCGCGGCGAACCCGTAGACGGGGTCCATAAGGGGAGGCAGGTAGAGCTGGGCGAAGTCAGCCTCGGAGAACCCGCCGTTGCGGTCCGGGGACCACTGCATCGGGGTACGGACCGAGTCCCGGTCGCCCAGGTAGATGTTGTCCCCCATGAGCAGCTCGTCTCCGTAGTAGATCACGGGGCTGCCAGGGAGGGACAGGATGAGCGCGTTGAGCAACTCGGCCGTGCGCCGGTCGTTGTCGATCAGGGGCGCCAGGCGGCGGCCGATTCCCATGTGGCGCTTCATCCTGGGGTCCTTGGCGTACTCCGCGATCAGGTAGTCCCGTTCTTCCTCGCTCACCTGCTCCAGGGTCATCTCGTCGTGGTTGCGCAAGAAGATGGCCCACTGGCACCCCTCGTTGATGACCGGGGTCTGGGCCAGGATCTCAGTGATCGGGTACCGCTGCTCCCGCCGCACCGCCATGAACAGCCGCGGCATCAGGGGGAAGTGAAAGCACAGGTGACACTCGTCGCCGTCACCGAAGTAATCGGCCACGTCGCTCGGCCAGCCGTTGGCCTCGGCCAACAGGATCCGCCCCGGGTAGTCGGCGTCGATGTGCTTGCGGACCTGCTTGATGAACGCGTGCGTCTCAGGCAGGTGCTCGCCCGACGTGCCGTCGCGCTGGTACAGGTAGGGCACCGCGTCCAGACGGAACCCGTCGAACCCGAGGTCGAGCCAGAAGCGGACGAGGTCGATCATGGTGTCGACCACTTCGGGGTTCTCGTAATTGAGGTCGGGCTGGTGGTGGTAGAAGCGATGCCAGTAGTACTGCTGGCGCGCGTCGTCCCATGTCCAGTTGGAGCGCTCGACGTCGGTGAAGACGACCCGGGCGTCGGGCCATTTCTGGTCGTCGTCGTTCCAGACGTACCAATCCGCCTTCCCGTTGTCGCGCGACGAGCGCGACTCCACGAACCAGGGGTGCTCGTCGCTGGTGTGGTTCATCACCAGGTCGGCGATCACCCGGAGGCCGCGGCGGTGCGCGTCCTCCAGGAACGCCACCAGGTCGCCGATGCTGCCGTAGTCGGGATGGACGTTGAAGAAGTCACTGATGTCGTAGCCCCCGTCGCGGAGCGGAGAAGGGTAGAACGGCAGCATCCAGATGCAATCGACGCCGAGCCACTCCAGGTAGTCGAGCTTCTCGCGCAGGCCGCGCAGGTCTCCGGTGCCGTCGTTGTTGGCGTCGTGGTAGCCCCGGATCAGCACCTCGTAGAACACCGCATGCTGGAACCAGCGGACCGAAGGGTCGAAGGCGCCCTCGCCCGGGCCGACCGGCATGGGGGGCGAGCTCACACGCTCATCGTCCGACAAAGGTGGCCTGGCCCGGGCCGTTGGCGGAGGTCTCCCTCACTCACTGTCGCACCGTACCGGGCCCGACCCAGGGCTCATCCCCCGAGCAGCCTGTCCGCGGCTTGATACGGGTCGAGCTCACCCGCGGCCAGCGCCTTCACCGCGGTCGCGAACTCCTCCCCCGCCGCCAGCTCGTCGACTCGGACCTCGGCGCGTGCCAGCAGGACGCGCCGGAGCTCTTGGGCCAACCGATTCGACCGGCGCGCCGCGAGCTGCCCCGAGCTGCGCAGGTGTTCGCGGTGGCGGGCGACCGCCCTCCAGAGCTCGCCAACACCCTCGCCGGTCGTCGCTGTGGTGTCGAGGATCTCCGGGCGCCACGCGCCAGGGCGGGAGAGGTCGAGCATCTGCTCCAGGTCGCGCCGGGCCTCACGCGCCCCCGGACGGTCGGCCTTGTTGATGACGAACACGTCGGCGATCTCGAGCAGCCCGGCCTTGTTCGCCTGCATGGAGTCGCCCCACCCCGGTGTGACGGTGACGACCGTGGTGTCCGTCGCGGACGCGACCTCCACCTCCATCTGCCCGACGCCAACGGTCTCGACCACGACCACCGGCATGCCGGCGGCGCCGAGGAGGCGGATCGCGTCGGGAACGGCGAGCGAGAGCCCACCCAGGTGCCCTCGCGTCGCCATGGAGCGGATGAACACGGTGGGATCGAGCGCGTGCTGGCCCATGCGCACCCGATCGGCCAGGATGGCGCCCCCGCTGAACGGAGACGTCGGGTCGATGGCGAGCACTCCGACCTGGTCCACCGCTTCGGTTTGTTCCTCGGGCTCGGGCCCGGGCCAACCGCCCCTCGCCTCCGTGATCAGCCGGTCGGTCAAGGTCGACTTCCCCGAGCCCGGGGCGCCCGTGAGCCCGAGCGTGTAGGGCACCTCGGACCGGTACGAGAGGCGCGCCACCCCCAGCCCGGCCTCGCCGCCCCGCTCGATGTACGAGAGCAATCGGGCCAGCGCCACCCGGTCCCCGCCGCGAGCGCGTTCGAACAGTGCGCCCAGATCGGGCAAGGCGGCACTCATTGGCGCGTCACCCTCGCCCCGAGACTGCGCAGCGCACCTGCGAGGTCCTCGTAGCCGCGGCCGATGTGGTGCGCACCCGTGACCACCGTCTCCCCGTCGGCCACCAGGCCGGCCAGGACGAGCGCAACCCCGGCGCGCAGGTCAGGGGCGCGCACAGGAGCGCCCGAGAGCCGAGGCATCCCGTGCACGACCGCGTGGTGTCCCTCGGTCCGGATGTCGGCGCCCATCCGGCGCAGCTCTTCGACGTAACGGAACCGGCCCGAGAACAGGTTCTCGGTGAGGATGCCGACGCCGTCGGCCACGGTCAGCATGGTCACGAGGAGCGGGCTGTAATCGGTGGCGACGCCCGGGTACGGCAGGGTAGCGACGTCGGCCGGGGTGAGTCGTCCCGACGTCCGCGCCCGCAGGCCCTCTGGCCCCATCTCGGTCGCCACGCCCATCTGGTTCAGCTTGCGCAACAGCATCTCCATGTGCTCGGGACGGGCGTCGGAGATCGTGATGTCCCCACCGGCCAGGCCCACGGCGGCCAGGTAGGTGGCGGCCACGACCCGGTCGGGGAGCACGCGGTGGGTCACCGGGTGCAGCTCGTCCACCCCTTCGACCTCTATCCGAGAGGTCCCGGCCCCGCGGACCACGGCGCCCATCGCGCAGAGCATCGACGCCAGATCGGCCACCTCGGGCTCCTTCGCCGCGTTCTCAATCACGGTGGTCCCCTTGGCGAGCACGGCGGCCATGAGCAAGTTGTCGGTCGCCGTGTGGCTCGGGTACTCCAGCACCACCCTGGTTCCGACGAGCCTGCCCCCGGGTACGGTGGCGCACACCATCCCGGGCGAGGATTCGAAGCGGGCGCCCATCGCGCTCAGCCCGTTCACGTGGAAGTCGATCGGCCGGTCACCGAAATTGTCGCCTCCGGGGAGGGGCATGCGCACCGAGCCGCAGCGTGCGAGCAACAGCCCGAGCACCACCACCGAGGCACGCATGCGCTCCACCACCTCGTAGGGCGCGGCAGAGGGATCGAGCTCGGACGCGGGGGGCGTGGTGACGGCGAGGCGTCCGTCCCCGAGACGCTCGACCTTCGCGCCGACGGCGCGGAGCACCTCTGCCATGGTGTCCACGTCGCTGATGTCCGGCACGCCGGAGAGGACGGTGCGACCCTCGGCGAGCAGGCAGGCCACCATCAACTTCAGCGCCGAGTTCTTCGCGCCACCGGAGGTCACGGCGCCGGCCAAAGGGCCGCTGGGCTGCACGACGATGCGGTCCATCCCCCCAAGTATCGCCGCTGGGGGGACCGGGACCCCGGAGGGTGCGACTCGCGAGAAGGTATGGTCAGTTCCCGTGGTCGCCTCCCGACAAGCTCCCGATCGCAACCTCGCGATGGAGCTGGTGCGTACGACGGAGGCCGCGGCCATGGCCGCCAGCCGCTGGATGGGCCGGGGTGACAAGGTCGGTGCCGACGGTGCCGCGGTCGAGGCGATGCGGACCGTGCTCTCGACCGTGTCCATGGACGGGGTCGTCGTCATCGGCGAGGGCGAGAAGGACAACGCCCCCATGCTCTTCAACGGCGAGAAAATCGGCGACGGCACCCCACCCCTCACCGACATCGCCGTGGACCCGATCGACGGCACCACGCTGACCGCCCAGGGTCGCGGCGGGGCCCTCGCGGTGATCGCCGTCGCCGAGCGCGACGCCATGTTCGACCCGGGCCCGTGCGTCTACATGGAGAAGCTCGCGGTCGGGCCCCGGGCCAAGGGCTGCTGCGACATTCGCCGGACCCCGACCGAGAACCTCCACTGCGTCTCCGAGGCCTTGGGCCGCCCGGTCCGCGACCTCACCGCGGTGATCCTGGACCGGCCCCGCCACGACGACCTCATCCGCGAGGTGCGGGCGACCGGCGCCCGCATCCGTCTGATCACCGACGGCGACGTGGCCGGCGCCATCGCCACCGGCTGGCCCGGCGCCGGCATCGACATTCTCTTCGGCATCGGCGGAACCCCGGAGGGCGTGCTCGCGGCCGCCGCGCTCAAGTGCATGGGTGCCGAGATCCAAGGCCGGCTCTACCCGCGCAACGAGGAGGAACGGACCGCCGCGCTCGAGCGCGGCTACAACCTCGAGGGCGTCCTCACGACCGACGACCTCGTTCAGGGCAACAACTGCTTCTTCGCCGCGACGGGCATCACCGACGGCGAGCTGCTCCAGGGCGTTCAGTACCACGAGTTCGGTGCCACCACGCAGTCCCTCGTCATGCGGTCCAAGTCGGGCACCTTGCGCAAGATCGACGCCAGTCACGCGTTGCGCAAACTGGCCGAGTACAGCTCCATCCCGTTCCAATAGCTCAGGCATCCCGGTGCTCGGGTGGGGGGCCTCCGGCCGGCTCACCGCGCCGGTCCCTGCTCAAGCTGAGCCGGCGGCAACCGCGAGGCGCAGTTCGGCCCGGTCCAGCGCGCTCTCGGCCTCAGCGCGCGCGACGTCGGCCTCGACGGCGCCGCCTGCGCCCTCGCTGTCGGCCGCAGGGCCCCTTCCCGTCGCGAGCTCGCTGATCCGCTGGGACGCCGAGTCCCGCGCCAGCTCGGCCCGGGGCACGTCGATCTCGTCGGCCAGCTCCGCGACGCCCGCCAGCACCGTGACGCGGGTGGAGAGCCCTGGCAGCGGGCCGTCGCCCTCGGCTAGCGCCCCGGCCGCGCCGGGGCTGGTGTCGACCTGGAGGAACCCACCGTGCACCGCCAGGCGCACAATGGTCCCGTCGAGCTGGTCGACCTTGATCTCGCAGGGCACGACGTCACCGACCAAGGGCGTGTGGCCGTCGAGCACGGTGAGCGCACCCTCGGAGGTGGCCAGCACGACCCCGGTCGCCGCGCCCACGAAGAGGGACTGCTCGGGCGTGACCACCTCCACCCCGAACGCGCCGTCGGGCACTAGCCGGCCTCGGCCTCGAGCGCCTTGGCCTTGGCCAGGACCGACTCCACGCCCCCCACGTTGAGGAAGGCCTGCTCCGGGACGTGGTCGAGGTCGCCGTTGGCGAGTGCCTCGAAGGACTCCACGGTCTCCTCGACCGGAACGTAGATCCCGGGCACGCCGGTGAAGACCTCAGCCACGAAGAACGGCTGGGACAGGAAGCGCTGCACCTTGCGGGCGCGGTTGACCGTGACGCGGTCCTCTTCGGATAGCTCGTCCATCCCGAGGATCGCAATGATGTCCTGCAGCTCCTTGTAGCGCTGCAGGATCTCCTGCACCCGGCGGGCCACGGCGTAGTGCCGCTCGCCGACGATCTCGGGCGCCAAGATGTTCGACGTCGACGCCAGCGGGTCGACCGCCGGGTAGATGCCCAGTGCGGAGATCTGGCGGGAGAGCTCGGTGGTCGCGTCGAGGTGGGTGAACGTCGTGAACGGCGCGGGGTCCGTGTAGTCGTCGGCCGGGACGTACACCGCCTGCAGCGAGGTGATGGACTTGCCCTTCGTCGAGGTGATCCGCTCCTGCAGCTCGCCCATCTCGTCGGCGAGGGTCGGTTGGTAGCCCACGGCCGACGGCATCCGCCCCAACAGCGTCGAGACCTCGGAGCCTGCCTGCACGAAACGGAAGATGTTGTCGACGAACAGAAGCACGTCCTGGTTCTTCACGTCCCGGAAGTACTCGGCCATGGTCAGCGCGGCCAGCCCGACGCGGAGGCGGACGCCCGGTGGCTCGTCCATCTGGCCGTAGACGAGAGCCGCCTTGTCGATGACGCCCGACTCCTGCATCTCGAGCCACATGTCGGTACCCTCGCGTGTCCGCTCGCCGACGCCGGCGAACACGGAGACGCCACCGTGCTCCTGTGCAACCCGGTGGATCATCTCCTGGATGATGATCGTCTTGCCGACGCCGGCGCCGCCGAACAGGCCGATCTTGCCGCCCTGGACGTACGGCTCCAGCAAGTCGACGACCTTGATGCCCGTCACGAACATCTGCGCCCTCGGTTCCAGCTGGTCGAACGCGGGCGGGTTGCGGTGGATCTCCCAATAGTCATCCGGCGTGCCGATGGAGTCCGTGTCGAGGGGCTGGCCCAACACGTTGAAGACGTGCCCCAGCACGGCGTCGCCCACCGGGACCGTGATGCCCCTCCCCAGGTTGCGCACCGGCGCACCCCGAACCAGCCCGTCCGTCGGCTGCATGCAGATGCAGCGCACGCGCCCTTCCCCGATCTGCTGGGCCACCTCGGCGGTGATGGTGTGCGTGGTCCCGTCCAGCTCGAGGTCGAACTCGACGGCGTGGTTGATCTGGGGCAGGGCGTGCGGCGGGAACTCGACGTCGATCACCGGGCCCGCGATGGAGACGACCCGGCCGTCTTCGAGCGTGCGGGTGGGGGCGGCCTCGGTGGTGGCGGTGGTGGTCATTGGGGTCAAGCTCCCTTCGCTTGGCGAAGCGCCTCGGCTCCGCCGACGATCTCCATGATCTCGGTGGTGATGGCGTCCTGGCGGGCGCGGTTCATGACGCGCGTCAGAGTGCGGACGAGCTCGTCCGCGTTCTCGGTCGCGGCCGCCATTGCGCGCTGCTGCGCCGTGAAGAACGCTGCTGCGCCCTCCAGCAGGGCGGCGAAGATCTCCGCCTCCAGCGCACGCGGGGCCAGCTCGAGCAGAAGCTTCTCCGGCTCGGGCTCGAACTCGGTGTAGCCCTCCAGCCTGCCCTCCTCGACCGCGGCCGCCTCCTCCCCGATCTCGGGGAGTGGCAGCGGCAACATCTGTAGCTCTTCGACCCTCTGGATGCCGGCCGAGACGAACCGGGTCGACACCATCTGGATCAGGTCGAGGTGACCGGCCGCGAACGGGGCAGCCACGACGGTCGCGACGTGGCGCGCGTCGGCGAAGTCGGGCCGGTCCGCGAACCCGACGAACGAGTGGGCAGACTCAATGCCGCGGTAACGGAAGTAGGCCGCCGCCTTGCGACCCACCGACCACACCGTCACCTCGGCGCCGTTGGCCTGGTGCGCCGCGACGAGGCGCTCTGTCGCGCGCAGGACGCCCGAGTTGTAGGAACCGGCCAGGCCCCGGTCGCCCGCGATGGCCAGGACCCCGACGTGCTGGGGCGATTCCGGCGTGCCCAAGAGACGTTCCGCCGCGACGGGGTCGGCGGCCGCGGTGAGCCGCAGCACGCGCGCCATGCCCTCCCGGAAGGGGCGGTTGGCCGCAATGCGTCCCTGGGCGCGCACGATCCGCGAGGCGGCGATGAGCTCCATCGCCTTGGTGATCTTCCTCGTGGATTGGACGCTGCGGATCCGGCGCCGCAGGATGCGCTCTTGGCCACCGGCCATGGATCAGTCGACTCCCCTGTCGAACCCCTCCACGAACGCGGTCAGGCCTTTGTCCAGCTCGTCGCCGTCGGGCAGCTTTCCCGTGGTGCGGATCGTCTCGAGCACGCCGGCGTGGTTGCCCTTGAAGTACTCAATGAGCTCGCTCTCAAAGCGGCGTACCTCGCTCACCGGGACCGAGTCGGTGAAGCCCTTGGTGCCGGCATAAATCGCGACGACCTGCTCCTCGACGGGGACCGGCTGGTTCTGCGGCTGCTTCAACAGCTCCGTCAGTCGGTGGCCGCGGTCGAGCTGGGCCTGAGAGACTCTGTCGAGCTCGGAGCCGAAGGTCGCGAACGCCTCGAGTTCCCGGAACTGGGCCAGGTCCAACTTCAGCGTCCCCGAGGTCTCCTTCATTGCCTTCACCTGGGCTGCGCTGCCGACCCGGCTCACGGAGTTCCCGACGTTGATGGCGGGCCGGATGCCCGAGTTGAAGAGGTCGGTCTCCAAGAAGACCTGCCC
>JBPYFR010000012.1:0-18330 GCA_051985685.1 Acidimicrobiales bacterium | reverse complement strand
TCAGCCCCGATGAACCTGTCCACGCTCTCGCCCGGCCGGACGAGTGCCCGCGGTCGCGTCCCGCGCTCGACGAGGAGGTCGATGAGGTGGCTGCCCAACAGACCGGTTGCCCCGGTGACCAGGAAGGTCATTCTTCTCCTATCAATTCTCCTATCGCTTCTCCTATCGGCTCCGGTTCGAACCCCAGCTCGAGCGTCGCCCGGACGCCAAGCCCGATCCACCGGAGACAGACAAGGCCGCTGATGGTCATCAAGAGCGCCGTCCATGGATGTGAGAAGAGGAACATCGCTCCGACCGCCGAGTGACTGACACCGAACACCCCGGAGAACACCAACAGGCCTATGAGTTCGTTGCTCCCGACATGACCCGGGGGCGTCGGGAGGATGTACATGAGGTTGAAAAACGTGTATCCAAACAGGGCGACCGGGACGGACACCGACACGCCGACAGCACGAAAGGCAAGGAAGCAGAAGAGCGCGTCCAGGCAAGCAGCCACGGCCGTATAGCCCGTTGCGATCAACAGCAGGCGCGGTCTCCGGATGAGGGCCAGCAAGGTATCGACGAATCCGGCGATGAAGGGGTCCACCCGATTCCAGACCCGCTGTGGCAGGATCAGGCCAAGGAACCATGAGATCCATGCCAGGGTGCGATCTCGCCTCCAGCTGGCAAACGCGAGCACCGTCATGCCCACTACGAGGACGAGCGAGGCCAGCGAGAGCAACACCCAGAGAAGCCCTCGGACGTGCCAATGCGCGAAGGGCACTACCGCGATCAGCACGACCCCCGGGAGCAGGTCCATGGCCTTGTCCATGCCGACCGTCGCCAGGGACCGGTTGACCGGAATCCCGTCTGAACGGCGCAGCATGAGGCTCTTCGCCAGCTCGCCCCCTTGAATGGGCAGCGCCCAGTTGAGGAAGACGGCGACGAAATAGATGGCGATCACCCGCCGGCGGCGGACCCGGTCGGGGGCGAGGAACCGCCGCCAGCGCAATGCCCGGACCGCATAGGCACCGAGAAAGACCACGCCGCAGAGCAGGGCGAACAACACATTGAGATGCTCCAGCCTTAGAGCCACAGCGCGAAGGTTGACCAATTGCAAGAAGGTCAAGACCAGGATTGCTCCGACCCCGAGGCCGAGCGCCATCCGGACCACGACCTTGCGTCTGCCGGACGCTCGAGGCGTCCGGCAGACGCGGGTCGGGGCGGCGTCGAGAATCGGATCCGGGATGACCGCGGTCTGCGACGTGACGTGATCTTGGACCTGCATAAAGGCTCCCCGCAGGCCGCTCAGGCCGCAACGCCTGGCGGAAGGTAGCCGTGCTGGCGATACCAGGCGACGGTGTACGCCACCCCCGTCCGCAAGTCGGTCGGTGCCACAAAATCGAGCAGGCGTTCAGCCTTGGCGACGCCATAGGTACGACTGTGCGTCAAGAAATCGAGGCGACTCCGCGTCAGGGGAGCCGATGGCTGGAACCGGGACGGCAAGGAGTCGCCTGCCAGTGCGAGGGCCCGGGCGGCGTACAGAGGTATGTGACCCCGGGGCAATGTCGTGCCGACGGCCTCGGCTATTGCTGCGGCCAGTCGCTCCAGCGGTACCGGCTCTCGTCCTGCGAAGTGGAAGCAGTCACCTACCGCTAACGGCCGCACACCGCAACGGAGAAGTGCGTCGGTCATGTCCTCGATGTAGATCGGATGCAGCCATATGGTGCGGTGACCGATCGGCCTGAACTGACGGCGCAAGACCGACCGAAAGAACTTGACCAAATGGAGATCGCCGGGCCCGTAGACCAGACCCGGTCGTGCGATGACGGCAGGAAACACGTCTCGCCAGGTGGCCCGTACGGCCAGCTCTGCTTCGGCCTTCGTCGCCTCGTAGATGTTCGTCGGCCGGAATGGGGCGCCCTCGTCACTGCGTTGATCACCGGTGGCGCCGAGGACCCCTGTCGTGCTGCAGTGCACGAACCGTTGCAGGCGTGGCAATCGCTGACAGCACTCCAGCAGGACTTTTGTTCCCTCAATGTGGGTCCTGCGGTATTCGCTGAGAGGTTCACCGGGTTCGAGCAACTTACCGGCCAAGTGGTACACGACGGTGATGTTGTCCAGGGCGCGCTCTACCGCGCCGCGTTCGGTGACATCGCCCAGGACGGCCTCGGCGCCCCGATCAACCAGGTCCCTGGCTTTGGCCGGCGACCGAACCAGGGCTCGCACAGAGACACCGCCGGTGAGCAGCCGGCTCAGCAGGGAGCCGCCCAGGAATCCCGTTGCCCCCGTGATCAGGACTTTGCCATGGGGGAGAACTTCTCCCTCTAGATGACTCATCTGGCCGCGCTCGCAGAACGTTCCGGGCGCCTCCCGAGGAAGGAGACGACGCTCGAGTGGCCCACCTCACCCGCGACCCTGATGACCGTGGGGCCGTGGGTGAGCATGTTCGTGTAGGCGGCGTTGGCCAGAGGGCAGTAGCACTCCCGGTTCTTGATGCTCCGGCGAAGCTGGTGGGCCTTCCCGGTCCTCCAGACCGCACCGAAGTCGTAGTTGTGCTCGCGAAGGTTCCCCATCGACTCGGCCCGAATGCAGCACGTCCAGACATCCCCATTCGGAGCGATCTGAGCTGAGGCGACGCCGGCCATGCACGGAATAATCTGCTGCTGCTCCCGCAGGGTCCGCTTGACGAGCTCGTAGTACTCCCGCCGGAACGCCTGGGTGACACCGGCCACGCCCGTCAGTCTCTTGTCCCGCAGGCTTTCCAGCAGGGCATCGATCGCCACGCTGTATTTCTCGGCCGTCGGCGTTATACCGAGGCCAACGGTATCAAGCTCGACCCGCTGTTCGGCAATCTCGGTGATATAGGAGTCCGGTTTCAGCTCTCGCTGTACGAAGTCACAAAGCTCTTCAAACGTCTCGACGTTGTAATTCGAGATGACTGTATGGATTCCGAGCGTGAGGTTGCTGTACTTCGCCTTCAGCTGTTTGAGCTGGCCATAAGTGCTCATCGCCCGGCGCCAGTTGCCTGGCACCCCGCGGATCTCGTCGTGTTTGGCCCCGAGGGCGTCGAGCGACAGGTTGATGATGACCTCGGACTTCGGAGCGACCTGCAAGACACGCTCGATGCGACCTGGGATCACCCTGCTCAGGATGCCGTTCGTCGGGATGTTGATGATGCCCGGCCGGCAGTGTCGGTAGGCGCTCTCGACCATGTCCGGGAGATCTGATCGCAGGGTCGGCTCGCCACCGCTGAAGGTGAACCAGTACGGCGCATCGCCCAGGGACGCATAGACGCGGTCCCACTCCTCCAGCGTAAGGTCGTCGTTTGGAAGGAGCCAGACGTTGCACGTCTTGCAGCGAGAGTTGCACCGATAGCTGGTACTCACGGTGATGTTTACCGGTAGCGTCATGACGCGGCCGGTCAGGTAAGACGCTTTCAGCACAGGGATTTGCGGGAGAACCTTCGTCAAACTCATGAAGCCTGCACCTCCGGGGTGGCGAGGGCGGGAAAGATCGGCTTGCGAGGGGCGCGCGTGCTGAGGCCCCCGACAGAGAAACCCTTTGCAAGGTCGCCTTTCGTCGTCGTGACAGTGCCCCAGACGGCGTGGGAATGGTGCCGCCGGAAGTCGTAGTACCCGAGCCCCCGGGCCGCCGCTTCGAGCGCGATAGCGCCACTCGTCCAGAGGCCGGATCTGATCATCGTGCGTCCGATCGTCCCGACGCTGCTAGTGGAAGCTGCGTAGTGTTCTTGCTTTGCGACCTGATGGTGTCCAGCTGCTATGCGGCGCCTCTGACGCATGAAGTCGGCGACGGTCGTGGGGCCGCGGTTGTACACGAGCGCACCGGGCTCATACACCAGCCGATACCCGTGCTGAGTGATGAGAACCTGGATGGAGAGCTCATCGACCGCTGTGTCCGAGGGGATGCATGGGAAAACGTTCCGGAAGGCAACGATCTCCCCCAGCTTGGGTGACTCTCGTGCTATCTGGTCGTGCAGGCGCCACAGGAGGTGAACCGTGTGGCCGAGAAACGTTTCCTCGTCATTGATCGGAATCGGATGCCCGCCAGTCATACCGACAGCTGGGTCACGGAAGTGCTGCAGGAGCGCATCGATCGTCCCCTGCTCGACCAGCACATCGGCGCTCACCATCAAGAGAATGGGAGATCGTGCCGCGCCGATGAACAAGTTGATCGCGGACGCCTTGCCTGCTCGCCGCTCCTCCACGATCAAGCGGATGCGGCGATCTTCACCTACGAGAGTCGCGACGATCTCAGCCGTTCGATCTGTGCACCCACTCGCGACAACGATCAGCTCGGCGATCTCAGCGCCAGTGAGCCGCTGTCCGAGCACCGTCGCGATGACATTGGCGATATTGCCTTCCTCGTTGTACGCCATGATCCCGACGCTGCATTCGAGGAGCGACGCGTCCGAGCCGCTGTCCGCTGGCCGGAACCTGGGAACCGCTGGACGAGAAGGAAGCAATCTCCTGGGCTCCAGCAGCCCGTGTACCGCCCCACCACCCTCGATGTCCGGATGCTCCCTCAGCGCGTTGACCGGAAGCTGTGCGCCGACGAGCTCATCATTCTGTGTGCTCATCCCCCGTGACGCCCCTTCAGAGGCTGGGCAACCTCTTGGCGGGATCGTACGCCGTCACGGAACGGAGGTAAACGACCACTGTCTGTTCGTACAATTGTCTTAGATGCCGCTGAGCGTCAACCTGAAAACGGTAAAAATGGTGCCCCAGCGGGCGTCGGGCTCTCGTTCGGGGGACGTTCGCGCAGGTAGTAGTCTGATCAACGAAGAGCGGTTGCGCCGCCCGGGGTGGGTCGTCGTGACCGAAAAAGGGGCGAAGGATGGAGCACGGAGGGGGAGGCGCCGTCACCGAGAGCGCCCCCGTCGTTACTCCGGGATTCCCTGCCCGGGGTGCCCCCAGACCCGGAACGCGCCCTGCAAGAGGCGCCGTGGAGGCGCCGTGCCGGTAACGACTGACCAGCGTGAGGTTGCACAGGAAAGGACAGTCCCAGACCTGCGGCCACTGACCGCCGGCCGTCGGCGCCACAAGCTCGCCACCTCGGTCTCGACCGGCGCACTCCTGGTCCGAACGTGGCTTCCCCTTCTGACGCTCCTGCTGGCCGCCGCCGTTGCCCTGCTGGCGTCTCATCGGCACCACCCGCCGCTGCTAGCTCGTGTCGTATCCGTCGGGTTGGGAATTTTCCTGGCCATGGCAGCCGGGACGGCCCTGGTCCGGATTCGGTTGCTGCGACGAACCGGGCCGCCGGGGACGCCCGAGGCGCCCGAGGCGCCCGAGGTGCATGGGACGCAGGTCGACGGTCGGGCAACCGGCCCGTCCCTGCAGCTGGTCAGCCGCCTGCACCGACAGGAACGGTATGGGACTCCCCGCCTCGCGCTCATTCGGACCGTGCTCGTACTTGCCGTTTCGACCAGCTTGCTGTGGCTAACCGGCCATAGACCGGGTCCGTGGGAGGACTTCCTGGTTGTCGCCCTTGCGATCGCTTGTGTCGCCCCCTTCGTCGCCCGCAAGGTTCCCTTCATCAAGCAAAGGTCGTTCGCCACTCGGTGGGGAGCCGGCGCCGGACATATCAGTTCTCCAAGCTGGTGGACGACCGCTTGCCTCAGAGCGAGCCTTTGGTGCGCCGCGGTCCTCCTCCTCCTGTCACGGGTCCCGACCTACTGGGCTTACCTCGCTTATACCGGGCTCACCCTGGTACTGGGAGCCGTCTGCTGGACGACCCTCGTATGGATGCTGGACGCCTGGCGGCACCCACACTCGTTTGCCGAGACCGGCTTCGCAGCAACCGATCTCAACCCCCGGTACTCCTTCTCGCTCATCGTTCCCGCTCGCCACGAAGAGAACGTGCTCGACAGGACGCTGCTACGCCTGGTCGAGACGGACTATCCGACCTTCGAGGTGCTCGTCGTGGTTGGGCACGATGACCACGGGACGCGAGAGGTCGCCGAAGGCGTCGCCAGCCTTCATCCGAACCAGATCAGGGTCATAACCGACGACAGCTGGCCGAAGAACAAGCCAAAGGCATTGAACGCGGCTCTACCGCACTGCCGGGGCGACATTACCGGCGTCTTTGACGCTGAAGACCAGGTCCATCCTGCCTTGATTCGACGCGTCGATCAATGCTTCCAGAAGACTGACGCCGACGCGGTTCAGGCCGGCGTGCAGCTGATGAACTTTCGATCGAGCTGGTTCGCCGTCCGCAACGTGCTGGAGTACTACTTCTGGTTCCGGAGCCGACTGCACTTCCATGCTCGCGCCGGCTTTGTGCCCCTTGGTGGAAACACCGTGTTCCTACGAACGCAACTCTTGAGAGAAGCCGGAGGCTGGGATGAGGAGTGCCTGGCCGAGGACTGCGAGCTCGGGGTGCGGATCAGTTCGCTGGGCAAGAAGGTGGTCGTCTTCTACGAGCCGGAGCTGGTGACGCGGGAGGAGACGCCCCCGACCCTCAGCGCGTTCGCTCGTCAGCGAACCCGGTGGAATCAGGGGTTCCTGCAGACGTTGCGGCGAGGGTACTGGCGCCGTCTTGGACTAAGACAGCGCGCCCTGGGTCTCTACACACTGGCGATGCCAACTCTCCTGGCGTTTGCAGGCATTCTGATTCCCATCGCGATGCTGACTGCCTTCGCGGTGAAGGCCCCCGTCCCACTCACACTGATCGCATTCCTCCCGGCGATACCCATGGTGACGGTGGTAGGAGTCGAGGTCGTCGGACTCGGCGAATTCTGCCGCGCCTACGGCGAACGTGCCTCCATGCGAGACTACGCCCGCCTCGTCCTGGCAACTCCGCTGTATCAAGGCGTTCTGGGATTTGCGGCAGCACGGGCGTTTGCCCGCGAGGCGCTCGGAGCGCGGGGTTGGGAAAAGACCGCCCACTTCGGCCTACATCTCCTGCCCACGGGCCACAACGGCAAACCGGCGGGCGGAGGGTCATCGCTGCCGTCGCTCGCTCTGGTCGGTGGTGGGACTCTGGCGGCTCGCTCACGAACAGTTACGCCCTACGTCGTCGCCGGCCCCATGCACCGCGCCGGCCTCAGACCGGCCGACACCCGCCGCGTGTCCCCCGGAGAGACAGGACCTTCGGCGTTCTACCCCGGGAATCATCGGACGTGGGCCGACCGAGTCGCGATGCCCGGCGGCGTCACGTCACCAGGGACCAACGACCACGGCCCTTCCTGTCCTTCGACTCGAACCGTCCGCACCACCGGGCATGCGTGGCAACGGGGTTCAACGGTCGCGAGGCGAGAAACCGGTCCGTCGCGGAAACTCGTTCCTTCGACCGACAAGGTCAACACTCTCGGCCGGACGCTCCCGGCGTTGACGCTCCCGGTCGGGCCCGCGTCCGCCACCCTCGGAGACGAGCGATCGGCCGACGCCAGCCGGCGGCGAAGTCGTCGTGCTTCCTGGAAAAGGCACCTCCGTGCGCACATCGACCTCGCCATTCAGATCCCGCTGCTCACCTTTGTGGGGCTGGTTCAGGCGACCAACATGCTGCACTGGCCCGGAACAGTATTCGACGAAGGCACCTATGTCGCCAACGCATGGGCGGTCCAGACAAATGGCGTCCTCTCGAACTACACCTTCAGCTACGGCCACCCGCCTCTCGCCTGGCTCGAAGTATCCCTCTGGACATGGGCAAACGGGCTGTTTCGACACACTGTCTATTCGATAGACGTGGCACGGGAGCTCATGGCCGTGCTCACCGTCATCAGCTGCGCCTTGCTCTACACCCTGGCCCGCCGGCTCGGGCTCCATCGCGTGTTCGCCGTCGCCGCCGTGATCCTCTTTGCCCTCTGCCCCTTGGGACTCTGGTTCCACCGTTTGGTACTACTCGACAATGTCGCAGTCTGCTGGGTTCTGGCTGCGTTTGTCCTTGCCCTATCGCCGCGACGCAGTGTTTGGACCTTCGCCGCCAGTGGCGCCTGCTTCGCGGCCAGTTTCCTGTCGAAGGAGACAATTCTCGTCCTCCTCCCGGTTCTCTTCCTCGCTGCCGCCTACAACACCGATGGGCGCAGGCGACGCTATTGCCTGACGCTGTTCGTTTCCTTCTTCGTCCTGATCAGCCTCGCCTATCCGCTCTACGCGGCGCTGAAGGGCGAGCTTCTCCCGGGACGAGGCCACGTGAGCCTGATCGGCTACATGTTCGTCCAGCTCTTTAGCCGCAAGACTTCCGGCAGCATCTTCAATCCTCAGAGCGGGACGTCGGCGTTTGTCCACTTCTGGCTACAGCTAGACCCGTGGCTCCTCGGGGTGGCCCTGCTCCTCACCCCCATCGCGCTGGCGCGCCGCTCGACCAGGGCGATCGCGCTCGCATACCTGGTGCAACTCGCCGTCATCCTGCGCCCGGGCTATTTACCACAAATGTATGTCATCGCGTTGCTCCCGTTTGCCGCGCTGATTGTCGCGGGCAGCGCTGATGCCCTTTGGCGCGTTGCGGTCGAGCGTTGGTCGCGCCACTCGAGCACGGATTGGAGAGCGTGGTGGGCATCAGCGGGGCTGGCGCCCATCGTCCGCTGCTCTGCGGCGGCCGCCCTCATTGCCCTGGTTGCCGCGTGCGCGATTCGCGTTGTGCCAAGGTGGGAGCGAACCGATCACCAGGCGATCACGACCCGACTTGATGGACCGGAACGCGCCGCCCAGCAGTGGGTCCTCCACCACATCGATCGGCAGGAACACATCATCGTGAGCGATGATTTCTGGATCTACCTGATCGCGCACGGCTATGACGCCGAGCCTGTGAAAGGCGGGTTTTACTCGAAGACGGTCGTCTTCTACTGGCCGCTGGATTATGACCCCGCCGTAAAGAAGGCCTTTCCTGACGGATGGCGGGACTTCGACTACGTCATATCCACGTTCGGGATGCGGAACGATGCTTCCCAGGTTCCGACCGCCGCCCTCGCGCTCCAGCATTCACGAGTCGTGGCGAGCTTCGGTGCTGCCGAGGGAGTCATCCAGGTGCGCAAGATCGACCGGAAGCCGGGCTACGGACCAGCTAGCCCGAACAATCCTCTCCCGGTCTGCCCGCCACCACCGCTACCGAGGGAACCTGGGTGCGACTGACCGCCGGCGTCACAACCGGACTTGTCGCAGCCATGCTGGTGATGCAGGGCTGTTCATCATCCGCGAGCGCCTCAGCCAGGCCAACCGGCATGACCGCCAGCGGGTCGAACAACGGCACCGAGGGCTGGCCCATCACCCTCACCGTTTCGGCTTCCGCCCTGGCTGTCGGGGTCTGATACGCCGCCCAGGGCGGCGTATCGGGCATCACGGTCCAATCGACGTCGTACCGGATACCGTTGCCCACGAGGATGTAACGCAGCCTGCGGCCGTGGCCGTGATCGCCCCGTTCATCGCGCAGGATGGTATAGAACGACGTTGCGCCCCGGGGTGTAGGGGCTGTGGTCGTTGTCATACTCGTGCAGCACGTAGCCCGACTCGTCGGTCGCCTCCAGCCAGTAGCCGTAGGCCATCAGGTCCGACCGCTCACCTGTACCACCGTCTCCTGCCATGCCTGCCCCTCGGGGGACAGGGTGTCGTTGCTGTTGATGAGATGGAAGCTGCCGGTGGCGGCGAACTCGATGGCGTAGAGCAGCCCGTCGCCGCCAGTTACCAGCGACGTGAACTCGTTCAGCGCGCCGGCCACGTATTGCGCCATGAAGCCGGCGTCGGAGTAGCGCGTTTCCCCGAACGGATCGAGGTTCCACTCGCTGATGATGTACGGCCACGCCCGCCCCGTCGCTGCCAACTCGGCTCCGTGGACGGCGTCGGCGTCGCGTGCCCAGTGGGGAAAGTCGAGGCACGTGGCGTTGGAGTCAGACGAGCCGCACGAGTAGTCGTGCCAGGACACGACGTCGGGTGTCGGGTTGGCGTTGGCCACGAAGGCGGCGATGTAGCTGGTGTCGGTGTAGGCCGCCACCGGGCCGACGAACTTGTAGGTCGGGTAAGTGGCCTTCAGGCCGTTGGGGCCGCCGATCACGCTGTTCCACGTCGAGGTATAGGTCGCGACCGGGATGGCCTGTGACAGGCCGCCACAGGCGCAGTCTTCCTCGTTGCCGAACTCGATGTAGACGAGGGTGTCGCCGAATATCTGGTGGACGAGGCCAGCGAGGTGGGGATCGTCGGTCGCCACGTTCGGGTCGGCCGCTCCGTGGACGATGAACATGGGAACAGCGCCGATGTTCTTGATCGCCTGGAGGTTCGCCAGCTCGCCCGAGTCGCTCAGCTGGTCGTTCACGCCGACGCGGACGATCGGCGTTCCCCAGGCCCGCAGGGTCGCCTGCGTCGTGGCGTCGCTCGTGACCTGGCCGCCGCCGTTGACCCCGAAGGCCGCGTTGGGCGGGGGGTTGGGCCAGCAGGCGACCGTCCCCATCAGCGCCACCGCCATCAGTGCCACCCCCGCTCGGCCCATGGCTCAGGTCTCACTCCTGACGATGCATAGCGCCCCGGCCGCTGGGATAAGACCGGGGCACCAGTCGGCCTCGTCATCGCTGTAGCGGTGGACGTGACCGATGCTCGGCCAGTGGGTGTGGCGGGCGCCATAGTCGAGCGCCTTCCAGGCGACCAGCTCGAAGAAGTCAGCCAGATCGAGCCGAGAAGTCAGGCGGGCCCGGAAGCGGGCGCAGCCGAGCCCGTTCCGCATGCAGGCGCCCTGACCCATGCCATAGGTTAGACCCACCACTCGTGCGGGTAGGCTCGAGATCCGAGACGACCATGTCGTGGATGACGATGTCGTGCTCGATCAGCGAGAAGTCGGTGCCCGAGCGCCAGAGCTCGGCCAGCACGTGGCTGGTAGGCTCGGTGGTCGTTCGGGTAGCGGGGCGAAATGGCGACTATCTCGTAGACGAGCTCCTTGACGCCGCCAGAGCCGCGAGTGAGGGTCCCGTAACCCGGACAGTGCGCGTCCAAAGCCGCTACGGTCTGCGGCTTCAGCCCCTCGGGCGTGTCGGGACAGACTTCCCTCACTGCAACCGCCTGAGCCAGCTGCCCGGGCACTGCGAGGTCGGCGACATGCTCTCGATCTTGACGTCGTTGAGCCAGCCCCGCTCGCGGGCCAGCCAGGCGTCCACGGCGTCGTAGGGCCTGCCCCCCCCAGTTGAACCAGGCCATCTCCGAAAGCGCGACATGATGCCTCCTTAGGACCGAAGGACGGGTGATCAGTTCCGTCACCATCAACACCGGGGGGCTGTCCCGCATGTAGGACACGGGTCGCCGGCTCAGCGTACGGGCCTGCCCCTGGGCTCGGCGCGGGTTGGCGGACGGGTCGGAACACTTGGTTCTCGTCGGGCCGATCCCCTGCGGGGACGGTGGCGATTCCACGGGCGAATACCAAGCTGGAGCTGCGGTTCACCATCAGTCCGAACCCTCACTAACCGACGGCCTGCTCGCAGCCGCCAGCAGGGGCAGATTCCGTGGCAACCGATTGGCGCCGGCCTCCATGTCTGCGATAAGGGCCCGCCTGCCTATTGCGCTGACCGCGCCTGCTGGAACAGCACCTTCGCGCCGATTGCTGCCCAAGCGCCGGTCCTGACAGGGGAACTGGCCGAGTTCGATCGTCGATCGGACTTCGTAACTGGATACATGGCGTGGGCCGACGACCAATGGACACTGCGCCGCTCGGTGTCCTTCGTCGGCTGGTCCTGGGACGCGGCGCTCGGCGACGGGGGGCCGTCACTGATCCCGTCGTTCGACGTCCACGCCCACCAGGTTCGGCCGTGGCTTTCGCGCCTATCTCGAGAAACCGTTCACTGCGGGTGAGGTTCAGCAGGGGTAGGCCCGCCGATGAACCGCGGGCCTACACCATGGACCTTACACGGGTAGCCCAACGTCTTCGGCCGCTGGCTGACAGGCTCTCCAAGGATGAATGATTGACCCATGCAGGAAGGCCGCCTCCACGTGGTAAGGATCAACACGCTGACCGACCTGGCCCGGGGCGCGAACGACCTCGACGCCGAGCCGTGGGACGCCGTGCTCGTTCTTCCCCGCCACGGCACGCTCATCCTCGGCTCCGCGGACGAGCTCATCGACGCCTCCCTGGCCTTCGAAGGCGGTGTCTGTGTTGCCGCCTCGCCCGTTCCCCTCTCGTCGAAGGGCATCGCCGCCAAAGCGTCCGACGCCGTGGCGCGGGGGACGGGGTGGTCGCCCGTGACGCGCGCTTCTGGCTGGCGGCCGGCCCGGGCCTACCCCTACCCCTACGCAATCCTTGGCCCCGCCGGAGCGGTGCTCGACCTGGCGGCGAGTCTGGTCGGCTCAGCCGATTGGGCCGGTCAAGCGGAGAAAAATGACGCCGACCTGATCACGACGGCGCTCCTTGGGGGAAGCGACCCGCTCGTGCTCGACACCGCCAGCCAGGTTTTTCACGTTCTCGATGGCACTGGGACCGACGCCGTTGCCGTAGCGGGTCGGGCCTACTCGGGAGGCGAACAGCCTCTTGTCGTCTTGGACCCACACCCGGGCTTCCCGGCCCTGGCCCGTCTTCAAACTGACCTCGCCGATGATGGCTCCCGCGATCTGGCTCGGCTCCTTCGTTATGAGGGAGCTATCGACAGCCGGGGCGAGATGACCGTCGTTGCCCCCGACATCGTCGTCACCGGGTTCTGGACGACGGGGTTCTGTGCCTCGATCATTCGGGCGGCGGAGTCAGCCGGAGCCTGGATTTCTCCTCCTGAGGGTCCCGGCTTGCGGTCCGAGATCTCGGTAGAGGCTCTCAGCCCCCAGCTCATCGCCAGAATGGAAGAGGACCTGGAAACGCGGATCCTGCCACCGGCCCTCGCTGGCTGGCCCGGTGTGACAGCCGCTGGACTGCAGTACGCCGTTGTCGTCCGCAACGAGGCTGGAGAAGCTGCTACCGGACTTGACTCAAGCGCGGAAGTCGGCCAGATCAGCGGCGCAGTGCGCCTCAACGACGGCTATGACGGTGGCGGCCTCCTTTTCCCCCGTCAACAATGGGACAACCAGGAAGCTCCAATCGGGTCGCTGGCGCTCTGGCCCTCGGTGTTGCCCTATCGGCCGAAATCGGTAAAGCAGGGCGTGGACTACCAGATGATCCTTCGCTGGCATCCCCGGGAACGACGACCGCTGACCCCCTCGGGCTCACCATTCCAGCAGGGCCCAACATGGGCCCAGACCGCTCGACCGGCGGAGGACTCCGACGAGGAGGATCCACCGGCAAGCTGATGGAATACCGACAAGCTGACGGAGTACCGACCTCGGCGGTAGGGCCCCGCCAGACGGGGAACCATGTTTGACCGAACGTACCCTTTTCCTTGAGTTTTCCTTGGGCTGTTATACGTTGAGTACGTCGAGGATGTCGGGGGCATCTATGTGATGTCTACATGGGCGAGGCAGGCGTATCTGCTCGGATTCCGAGGATGCTCGGGATGAAAGGTCCGAGGACCATCCCGCGTGTCGCTTTGACATTGGCGATGATTCTCCCCAGCTTCCTTCTGGTAGCTACTGAGCATGCTCCGTCAGTGCACGCTTCGACCACCAGCACTGTCACTGACTTCCCTGTCCCAGGGTCTTTTCCATGGGGAACAACGTTTGACAGCAGCGGGAACGTGTGGGTCGCGATGCCCGGTTGTGACCTGGCGCCGACGTGTCCGAGCTCGACTCCTCCCGGCACCCTTGGTTTGTTCAATCCCAGTACGAGCAGCTGGACGACCACCGTGTCACTTCCCCCGGGATACGGTCAGCCGCTTTTCGTCGCAGTTGATCCTGCCGGCAAAGTCTGGTTCACCATGCCCGTCACGAATGCACTCGGCATGTACGATCCCGTCGCCGCGGCTGTCACACAATGGCCTGTCCCGACAGCCGGCGCCGGACCCTGGGGGATTACCGTCGACAAAAACGGGAAGATCTGGTTTACCGAGCACTATGTGAACCAGATCGGCTCCTTTGATCCGACCTCAGGGACGTTTCACGAAGTCGCGACTCCGGCAACCAACAGTAACCCATATGGCATTACGGTGGACGCCTCCAACAACATCTGGTTTACCGAAAATACCGATGCCGTGGCCTTGATCGCTGAGTACACAACCCAGGGTGTGCTGAACGAGTACAAGATACGAAATACCCCAACAGCAGGAACCGGCCTCACCCCCCACCTGATCACGACAGATCAGAACGGCAACATCTGGTGGTCGGAGGGTTTTGCCAGTGCCGTCGGCATGCTCAATCCTGCTACCGCACAACCGGGAACAAACAGCGGTGTAACCGAGTACTTCTATACACCCTCCTGCACTGCGTGTGGCTCTCACACATCCGGTATCGGCGTCGACCAGCAAGGCCTGATCTGGCTGGATGACTCTCTCCAAAACACCTTCGGGTCCCTCCCGGTCGGCGGTGGAGCGTTTTCTTTCTACAACAGCCCCAGTTGGGGCCACCCTCATGATGGGCTCAACGTTGATTCCCAGAACCGGATTTGGTTCGATGAGGAGTTCGCCAACAAGCTCGCCGAGGTCACTCAACTCGGGTCAACGACGACGACCACGACTGGACCGGGCTCGCCCACCGTGATCGCGACGGATACCTTCCAGCGGGCTAATCAGCCGTTGTGGGGTACGGCATCAGATGGGCAGACGTGGGGCGGTGATGCCAACAGCGCGGGCTCGTTCTCGATCTCTGGTGGTGCCGGAGTCGTGTCGACTACCGGTGGGTCGAGCTATAGCGCCGTGCTGGGTCTCTCCGCGACCGATTCTGAGGTGTACGCCACCGCCTCACTCAGCGCATTCACCGGCGGCAACTTAGGTGATGTGCTCCGGTGGACGGATGGGAATGACTGGTACAAGGCGTACATCGATGGCGCCAGCCTGGTCGTTCAACGGAAAGTCGCCGGAACGACGAGGGTTCTGGTGGGTGTGCCGTTTGCCGCGACGGCTGGTACGCCGTACACCATTCATTTCCGGGTGCAGGGGTCGCTACTGATGGCCAACGTCTGGGCGGCGGCCGGGACGGAGCCGAGCGGCTGGATGGCCACGGCCACGGATAGCACTCTTGCGTCTGGCGTCAGCGGTATGCGGTTCCTTACCCAGAACGGCACCGCGACCGTGAGCTCCTTCGAGGCAGACATCCCGGCCGGGTCGACAACGACAACCACTTCGACATCGACGAGCACCACGTCCACCACCCTTCCAACCACGACGACCACGAGTTCGACCACCACGACGTCGACGACCATTCCAACCACGACCTCCTCGTCCACCACAACGTCGACCACCATTCCGACGACGACGACCACGGCATCAACGACCACGACATCGACGACCATTCCGACGACCACATCCACTTCGACCTCCACGACTACCTCGACATCGACGACCATTCCGACGACGACATCCACTTCGACATCGACGACCGTTCCACCGTCGACGCTGGCGACCGATACCTTCCAGCGGGCCAATCAGTCGTTGTGGGGTACGGCGTCGGATGGGCAGAGGTGGGGCGGAGACGCCAACAGCCTGACCGTGTTTTCGATCTCCGGTGGTACCGGGCTTGTCTCCAAGACCGGTGCTTCGAGCTATAGCGCGGTGTTGGGCCCCTCCGCCACAAATGCCGAGGTGTATGGCACCGCATCACTTAGCTCCTTTGCCGGCACCGCCAACTTCGGTGACGTGCTGCGGTGGACGGATGGGAATGACTGGTACAAGGCGTATATCGATGGCGTCAACTTGATCATTCAGAAGAAGGTGCGTGGCGTCTTATCGACACTGGCCACCGTCCCGTTTGCCGCCACTGGTGCCACGTCGTACACCATTCACTTTCGGGTCCAGGGGTCGACTCTGATGGCCAACGTCTGGGCGGCTTCCCAGACGGAGCCGAGCGGGTGGATGGCCACGGCCAGTGACAGCGCCCTGAGCTCTGGCTCTTGCGGAATGCGGTTCCTTACCAAAAATGGCACCGCGGCCGTAACCTCTTTCAAGACCTACGCGCTTTCCTAAGGGGCGAAGGATCGATGCGACCGCTGCTCCGAGGAAGAGCACTCTCCCGCTGCTCCGTCGCGCTGGCAACGCTTGTGTGGCTGGTCGCCTGTAGCTCGCATCCGAGTGAGGGACAGGGTGGGTTGGCAAGATCGCTTCGCTCGGAGCGAGTGATCACCGCGAAACCTATGGGCGGCTCGCCGGGCACAGGGCCGCTGATCGTTCCCGCGCCAGCGCCCGCGCCCGGCGGCGGGACGGTCAGTCAGCAAGTCGTCCTGGGCGGCGGCACCTTGATCGTCAATCGGGTGACCCAACACCTAGGACCTCATCCGAACTCAAGCCTGATCGACCTGGACGTTGTGCTTCAAAACAACGGTGATCGAGACATCACCAACCAGTCCACCTTCTTCGAGTTGATCGGACGTGAGGGCGACATCTTCCCCGGTCGGAACACGAACGCTGATCCCTTCTATGGGCTCATCGCCGGCCACGGGAACCGCAGCGGTGTGATCGAGTTTGAGGTCCCGAGGGCGGCCACGGCTGGTCTGTACCTGCTGTATCGGCCCAAGGGCGCAGCGCAACCGGCCCTCGTGTCGTTGAAGATCTCATAACCCGACCGTCGCCCCCAACCGTCTGTCGGCGATCCCCGGCGGCTCCGCCGACAATGTCGCCCGGGTTGACGTCCAGGGGAAACAAGTTGAGGAAATGTTGTCACGCCCGTGGTGGGAGGGTGATGTCCGGGGTCCATAGTGATTGCGTGGCTCATCAATGGCGATGAGCGTCTCAGGCCTCCCGGGCGGGGACACCGATCACGGCCGGCCGAGGGAAGGTGTTCTCCCTCGGTCGGCCGTCGGGGCAAAGCAACCGAGAACTACCGGGGAACGGAAAGAAGGGGCGGATCCTTCGGTCCCCCACCGCGGTTCAGAGGTCACTTTGCGAGAGAATCCAGAATAGCCCAATCGGCGCCTCTCCGCGCGGTGAAACAGGGCGTTTGGACACGAAATTGATCATTGGTCGTTCGTTTCCGACGACCAGCTGGATGCATAGAGAGGAGAGGCCCGGCTTCTCTAAACTCTCTCCGTGGCACAACCAGCACCAGCCAGGCCAAGGATGCGTGTCCTGTACCTCGTCGGGATCGGCGTCTGGCTGCTCTTCACCGATTTCTTCGTCGTGGGCGCGTTCGGCCACCGCCTGCCACGACCACTGGGCGTGGCCGGCAGCTGGGCGGTTGGTACCGTCAGCATTGCCCTGCTCAGCGCTCTAGCCGTACGGACCCTGGCCCGCAATCGAGAGCAGGCCCGGCTGGTCTATCTGCAGCAAACCGCGCTGCAGGCCTTGGCAGCGCTGACCGACCCCTCCCTGGCCAAGCTGCCGGGAGACCAGTTGCTGGATGAGATGTTGACCCGGCTGGTCGCCGCCCTCGACGCCGAGACCGCCGGGGTGTATCTCATCCGTGACGATCAGGTTGAGCTCGTCGCAAGGGCAGCGGTAGGTACCCTGAGCGAGACCCGATCGCTACCCGCCGACCATGGACCTGCGGCCGAGATCATCGGCATGCGGGCGCCGCTGCAAACCCAGAACCCGGAGGACATCGGCGAGCTCGTGCCGGTCTCGATCGGGCTGGTGAGCCTGGCCGGGTGTCCCATCGTGATCGAGGATCGGCTGATCGGGGTTTGCCTGGTCGGCAGCACCGCGTCGAAGGCCTTCAATGAGGCCGATACCCAGCTCCTTCAGCTTGTCGCCGATCGGGTTGGCGCCGGCATCGAGTGGTCGCGCCTGGACGAGGCCGAGCGCCGATCACGTATAGCCGCCGAGCGGGCCCGGCAGCACCTGACCTTGTTGGCCCGGGCCAGCGAGGTACTGACGAACGCCATCGACGACTACCAACCGGTCCTGGCCGCCCTCGTCGACGTTATCGTCCCGGATTTCGCCGACATCTGCACGATCGACGCAGTGGAACCGCCCGGCTCCCGTCGCCGGCTGGCGACCCGGCCGACGCGTGACGGAACTGGCTCGGCCGGGCTGTCAGCGGCCTTTCCCTCACTTGACGGCCTCTCTGACGCTGCAGTCCGCCTGGGGATCACCCAGCAGATTCCCCGATCGCCGGCGCCGGCAGTCCGAACTCCGAACGCGGCATGTGTGATCGTTCCCATCCGGGCCCGGCAGCGGACGTTTGGCTTGATCACCGTCGCAGCTGACCCCGGCCGATCGGGCTACGAACCGTCCGACGTGGCGGTGATAGAGCAGCTCGCCGGACGGGCCAGCATCACCATCGAGCGCGTCCTTCTCTACCGGGAGCTGCGGACCCGGGAAGCCCAATGGCGGTCACTGGTCGAAGCGACGCCAGCCGGGATCCTGGAAGTGGACCTCGACGGCCAGATTCTTGTCTGGAACCGCTTCGCGGC
>JBPYFR010000011.1:0-2269 GCA_051985685.1 Acidimicrobiales bacterium | reverse complement strand
CTTGATCGGGACCTCGAGTCGCTTGCCGGTCAGCGTACGGGGGACTCCGGGGGCGGACACGATCTCGTCGGGGACGTGGCGGGGCGACAGGTCGCGTCGGATGGCGGCCTTGATTGATGCGGCTAGGGCTTCGACGTCGGCCCCCACCTCGGGAACCACGAACAGCGGCATGTAGTAGCCCCCGTCCGGTAGTTCGACGCCGATCACGAGGCTGTCAACGACGCCGGCGAGCGGGTCGACGATGGCGTAGATGTCCGCCGACCCCATCCGCACGCCAGCCTTGTTGAGCGTGGCGTCGGAGCGGCCGCTCACGATGACGCTGCCACGCTCGGTGAACTCGATCCAGTCACCGTGACGCCAGACGCCGTCAAACCGCGAGAAATAGGCGTCGCGGTAGCGCGTTCCGTCCGGATCGTTCCAGAAGTAGATCGGCATGGACGGCATCGGCTCGGTGATCACCAGTTCGCCGACCTTGCCCACGACCGCTTGCCCGGCGTCGTCAAAGGCCTCGACCTTGACGCCGAGACACGGTCCGGAGAGCTCGCCAACGTAGACCGGGAGCCAGGGCGACCCTGACACGAGCGCGCTGCAGACATCGGTGCCGCCGGAGCTCGAGTCGAGGCGCACACGTCCCTCGAACACGTCGTGCAGCCAGCCCCAGGTGCTGGTCGGGAGCGGCGAACCGGTCGAGAGCACCGACCGCAGGGGTGAGGTGTCGAGCGACTTCGCCGGATCGAGGCCCGCCTTTTCCACGCCGGTGAGGTAAGCGGCACCAGTACCGAAGATGTTCGCTCGTGTCTCGGCGACGATCTTCCAGCTTCCCATCGCATCTGGATACACCGGACTGCCGTCGAAGACGACCGGTGTCGCTCCGACGAGGAGACCGTCGACCAGCCAGTTCCAGACCATCCAGCTCGTGGAGCTGAAGAAATACATCCGGTCGCCCGCCCGGATGTCGGACCCGAGGTTCAACGCCTTGAGATGCTCGAGGACGATGCCGCCATGGCTTTGGACGATCCCCTTGGGGATACCCGTCGTGCCCGACGAGAACAGGATCCACAGCGGGTGGGCGAACGGCAGCCGCGCGAACTCGGGCTCTTGGAGCGCGGCGACCGCTTGCGCCCACGAGATCGTGGCCGGAAGCTGGCTGCTCTCATCCGACGAGGACACCATGATTGTCGCCCGCAACGACGGCAGTGCCTTCTGCAGGTGGGCGACCACCGGCCGGCGATCGTAAGCCCGGCCGTTGAAGCGGTAGCCATCGGTGGCGATCATCACGACGGGGTCGACCTGGACGAACCGATCGAGGACGCTTTGCGCGCCAAAGTCGGGGGCGCACGCCGTCCACACCGCACCGAGCGAAGCCGTTGCGAGGAGACCGATGATGGCCTCCGGGACGTTCGGCAGGAATCCGGCGACGCGGTCGCCGGGCCCGACGCCAAGGTTGCGCAGCGTGGTGGCAAGCGCACCCACCTGGGCGCAGAGCTCGTCGTACGCGATCGTGCGGGGCGGCTCGTCTTCTTTCATGAAAATCACGGTGGCATCGCCGCGCGGGGCCCGCCGCAGGACCTCCTCGGCGTAGTTGAGGTTCGCGCCGGGGAACCAGTCGGCCCCGGGCATCACGCGCTCGGTGAGCACCGTCTGCGGCCGCCCGGTTCCGACCTCGTAGTAATCCCAAACCGCGGCCCAGAAGACCTCCAACTCGTTGGTCGACCACCGCCAAAGCTCGCCATAGTCGTCGAAGCGCACGTTTTTGCGCTCGGCCAGCCAGTCGAGAAATTCAGCCAGGGCACCGGTCAGCCGATCGCCGGCCGGGGCCGGGCGCAGTACGTCACCTCGGGAGCGCGTCGTCACCGTCACGTCTTCTGCGAGTCTGTTTCGACGAACCGGAGGAGGAAGCGGGCGACGCAGACGGGGCGGTCGGCGCCCTCTCGTTCGAAGACCTGGCTCAGTGCGAGAAGGCTCCCGTCCGGCTTTGCCTCAACCGACTCGAGCGTCATCCGCGCCCGCACACGCGAGCCCACCGGTAGCGGGGCCGTGAAACGAACTCGGTCGTAGCCGTAGTTCTGCATCAGCCCGAGGCCCTCCCAACGAACGATCTCCTCCATGAACCTGGGGCCCAGCGAAAGGGTGTAGAGGCCGTGCGCGATCGTCGTGCCCCACGGGGTCTCGGCCGCCCGCTCGACGTCGGTGTGAATCCAGAACTCGTCGCCGGTCAGCCGGGCAAACGCGCTGATGTCCGCCTGCGTGATCTCGTACCACGAGCTCA
>JBPYFR010000010.1:0-4694 GCA_051985685.1 Acidimicrobiales bacterium | reverse complement strand
TTCTTGATGGACGTGTGTGGGTGTCTGCCCGGGTGGACGCATGTTTCGATCATCGAGCAGCAGGTGGCCGCGGTGCGGGGACAGGTGGGCCGTGACCGCGTGTTGTGCGCGCTGTCCGGAGGTGTGGACTCGGCGGTGGCGGCCGCGCTCGTGCACAAGGCCGTCGGCGACCAGCTCACGTGCGTCTTCGTCGACACCGGCCTGCTGCGTGCCGGCGAGGCCGACCAGGTGGAGGACACGTTCCGGCGTCAGTTCAAGGTCGACCTGGTGCACGTGAAGGCGGCCGACCGCTACTTCGCCGCCCTGGCCGGGGTGACCGATCCCGAGCAGAAGCGCAAGATCATCGGCGAGCTGTTCATCCGGATCTTCGAGGAGGTCGCCCACGACCTCGGGGCCGGTGCCGGAGGTGGCGGCGGGAGCGGTCCGCGGTTCCTCGTGCAGGGCACGTTGTACCCGGACGTCATTGAGTCGGGGAGCGACACCGCCGCCAACATCAAGTCGCACCACAACGTCGGCGGGCTGCCCGAGGACCTCACCTTCGAGCTGGTCGAACCCCTCCGGCTGCTGTTCAAGGACGAAGTGCGAGCGGTCGGCGAGGAGCTGGGCCTGCCCCACGAGATCGTGTGGCGCCAGCCCTTCCCCGGGCCGGGTTTGGGTGTCCGCATCATCGGCGAGGTGACGCCCGAGCGGGCCGAGATCCTCCGCAACGCGGACGCGGTCGTGGTCGAGGAGATCCGCCGGGCCGGGCTGTACCGGGAGCTGTGGCAGAGCTTCGCCGTCCTGCCGGCCGTCCGCTCGGTCGGGGTCATGGGCGACGGCCGCACCTACGCCTACCCCATCGTCATCAGGGCCGTCACCAGCGACGACGCCATGACCGCAGACTGGGCCCGGCTCCCCTACGACCTGGTGGAACGGATCGCCTCGCGCGTCATCAACGAGGTGGCGGGCGTGAACCGGGTGGCGCTCGACGTCACGTCGAAGCCGCCCGGGACGATCGAGTGGGAGTGACCGCGGCCGGGACGGGGAACGGCAAGCCTGCCTCGCTGCAGGAGCAGCCGCTCGAGGACCAGGTCGACCAGGACCCCGAGCTCGAACAGGACCGCGAGTTCGACGCGTCGGACGAAGGTGTCGGCGCCGCGGCGGCGGCCGAGGAGCGGCAGGAGGAGCTCGCCGAGCTGGGCGAGTACCAGACCGAGGGGGCCGACGACGGGCGCCGGCGCCGGGAGCGCACGGTCACGAAATCCGGCGCGTTCTCGGGCCGGCCGTCGGCGCTGCTCGACGACCTGACCTTGCCTCAGCGTGCCGCGGTGGAGCACCGGGGCGGGCCGTTGCTCATCATCGCCGGCGCGGGTTCGGGCAAGACCCGCGTGTTGACCCGTCGCATCGCCCACCTGCTCGCCACGGGGGACGCCCCGCCGTGGGGCATCCTCGCCATCACCTTCACCAATAAGGCGGCCGACGAGATGCGGTCGCGGGTGATCGACCTCGTCGGCCCCGCCGCCGAGAAGATGTGGGTCTCGACGTTCCACTCCGCGTGCCTGCGCATGCTGCGCATCCACGCCGATCGGCTGGGCTACCGCTCGGCGTTCACCGTCTACGACGACACCGACTCGCGCCGGCTGGTCGAGATGATCACCGCCGAGCTCGGCTTCGACCAGAAGAGGCTCCCCTCCCGCGCCGTGCAGGCCGTCATCAGCCAGGCCAAGTCCGAGCTGGTCGACTTCGAGACGTTCGCCGAGGAAGCCCGCAGCGGGCCGGACCCGTTCCGCAGGCGCATCGCCGACGTCTACACCCAGTACCAGCAACGACTGCACGCAGCCAACGCGTTCGACTTCGACGACCTGTTGATGGTGACGGCCAACCTGCTCTCGGCCTGTGACGACGTCCGGGCGTCGTACCAGGAGCGGTTCCGACACATTCTGGTCGACGAGTTCCAAGACACGAACCACGCCCAGAACGAGATCGTGAAGCTCTTGGGCCAGGCCCACGGCAACGTCTGCGTGGTGGGGGACTCGGATCAGTCGGTCTACCGCTGGCGGGGTGCAGACATCCGCAACATCCTGGAGTTCGAGCGGGCTTTCCCCAACGTGACCACCATCATGCTGGAGCAGAACTTCCGCTCCACCCAGACCATCCTCGATGCAGCGAACGCCGTGATCGCGAACAACGTCGCGCGCCAGCCCAAGGAGCTCTTCACCGCCGGCGACACCGGTGGGCCGGTCAAGCGCTACCGGGCCGAGGACGAGCGTGACGAAGCGTCGTGGGTCTCGAGCGAGATCCTGCGGCTGCACTCCACCGAGGGGCTGGCGTGGGGAGACTTCGCCGTTTTCTACCGCACGAACGCGCAGTCGCTCCCCCTCGAGACGTCGATGAAGTTCAGCGGCATCCCCTACAAAGTGGTCGGCGGCGCCAAGTTCTACGACCGCAAGGAGATCAAGGACGTCCTCGCGTACGTCCGCATGCTGGCCAACCCGGACGACGAGGTGTCGGCCCGGCGCATCGTCAACGTGCCCAAGCGCGGCATCGGCGACGCCTCGGTGGCCCGCATGGCGGCCTGGGCCCAGGTGAACGGCGTCTCGTTCAGCGCGGCCATCGACCGGGCTGAGGAGGTCGGGCTCACGGGCAAGGCGCTGCACGGGGCACAACGGCTCGCGCAGACGGTGGCGGAGCTCCGCCCTCTGGTGCAGACGGTCAACCCGGCCGACTTCGTCCAGCTGGTGGCCGACCGCACGGGCTACCTGGCCGAGCTGGTGGCCGAGCACACGCACGAAGCGGACGGGCGGATTGAGAACCTGGCGGAGCTGGCCTCCCAGGCCAGCGAGTTCGACGACGTCAACGGCTTCTTGGAGACGGTGGCGCTCGTCTCCGACGCCGACGAGCTCGAGACCGACGCCACCCGCGTCTCTCTCATGACGCTGCACACGGCCAAGGGGCTGGAGTACCCCGCCGTCTTCGTCGTCGGGCTGGAGGAAGGGGTCTTCCCGCATTTCCGCGCGCTGTCCGAGCCCACCGAGCTCGAGGAGGAGCGCCGTCTCTTCTATGTCGGCATCACCCGGGCCCGCCAGCATCTCGCCATTTCGCACGCGTGGTCGCGCACCACCTGGGGACGGACTCAGCCGGCCATGCCAAGCCGCTTCGTGACCGAGGTCCCCGCGCACCTGGTCGACGACGTCGGCCTGGGCGACCCCCGCCGGGGTACCGGCTACGACTCGCTGTCGGCCGAGGAGCACCTGCGGGGGGCGACGTTCGCCCCTGCGGTCACACCGGCCGCGGCCGCCCGCGGCGGCGCCCGCCGCTCCGGGGCGCGGGCGAGCACGGGCGCCGAGGATCTCGGCCTCGCTCCCGGCGACGAGGTGGTGCACGATCACTGGGGTCACGGGGTGGTCGTCAGTGCCAAGGGCGAGGGTTCCCGAGCCCAGGCCACGGTGGATTTCGAGTCGGTCGGGAAGAAGAACCTGCTCCTGTCGGCCACACCCCTGCGGCGGGCCTGAGCGTGGCCTGAGAGACCCCCAGAGCAAACGCGGTGGACGGGATCCGCTGACTGGGCCAAACTGTCCGCCGCACTGGGTCGGCACGTGAGACACGCAAGGTTGGGGGACGACACTCGGGAGTGATTCCGTTCGCACCATCGGCGATCAGACGCGCGCTGCGTGACGCGGGCTTGTTCGCGGTCGCAGTGGTCGTTGCCGGCGTGCTGACCGTCGCGTCGGGACAAAGCGCACGCGCCGATGGCGGGCCCCCGGTGGGAACCGGCACGTGGTTCGTGGACTGTTCGGCACCGTCCCCGGGCAACGGCACCCTGGCCCATCCGTTCAACAACCTCGCGTCGGCGAATCTGCTCACCCTGGGTCCCGGGAACCGGCTACTGCTCCGACAGGGGACCTCGTGTTCCGGGATGCTCGCGCCGAAGGGTGACGGTGCACCGGGCGACCCGATCGTGATCGGCACGTACCCGGTCGGGTTGGGTGCCGGCCGGCCCGCGGCGATCAACGGAGGGGGCACCGTCGTGGCCGCGCTCTGGCTGGCGGACATGTCGAACGTCACCGTCCAGGACCTCCAGCTCACGAACGCCGGAGATCCAGTCGGCATCCACCGCGGCTTCTACTTCACGTCTGACGCGGGGCCCGTCAGCGGCATCACGGCGCGGGGCTTGCAGGTGTTCGACGTCGACAGCAACCCATCCTTCTCGGGTGGGAAGCAGGGCGGTGGGATCGTCGGCCGAACGCTCAGCGCGGCGGGCCGCTTCTCGAACGTGTTGATTGAAGGGAATCACGTCCACGATGTCTCGCGCCAAGGCATCACGGTCTACGGCACATCGTCCGGCTCACGGCCTCCCGCGACGAGCCCGTGGCCGCAAGCGTCGACCGGCATCGTCATTGAGGGAAACACCGTTGAGCGTGTCCAGGGAGACGGCATCGTCCCGCTCGGCACCAACGGCGCCCTCGTGCAATTCAACGTTGTGAAGCAGGGCAACCTTTCCGGTTTCAACTTCCTCTCCCCGCACATGGATTGCTCGGCCGGAATCTGGACTTGGGACGCCAACAACACGATCATCCAGTACAACGAGGTCAGTGACATGGTGTACGGCCCGAGCACCGACCCGAGCTCGCTCAACGGCTGCGACGGGGAAGGCTTCGACGCCGACTACAACCAGGACGGGACGATCATCCAGTACAACTACTCCCACGACAACG
>JBPYFR010000009.1:0-3019 GCA_051985685.1 Acidimicrobiales bacterium | reverse complement strand
GCTACTTTGCTGTCGCCCGAAAAGCCTTGATCGACAAAGGGATGAAAACCGCCGCCGTGACGGCCAAGGCGATCAGCGTCTTCCCGTCCTGCGCCCAGCTGTTTCCAGTACTCATGAGCTGCTGGCCGGTCTGAATGACATAGGCGGCGGGATTGACGCTGGTGATGCCCTGCAACCATCCGGGCAGGAGCGGCTTCGGGAAGAACGCCGGTGTCAGGAACAACGCGGGGAGGGTCAGAAGCAAGCCGCCCACCATGGTCAGCTCGGAGTTACGGCTTCGCAGGGCGATGAAGTTGGACAGGCCGGCCCAGACGACTCCGAAAAGAGTGGCGTAGACGAGCAAGGCCAGTGCGCTCAAAGCGCTGTGAGGCCGCGCTCCCATCGCGACCGCCAAGGCCAAGATGATCCCTCCTTGGATCACCATCGTGACCGCGTCCGCCCCGACTCGTCCGAGGAGGATGCTCGTCCGCCGGATGGGACTGCTCAACAACTTGTCCATCATCCCTGTGTCGATGTCGGTGACCGTGGCAACTCCCGACTGCAGAGCCGTAAACAGCATCGACAGCACGAGCATGCCAGGGAGGAGGAACTCAAGATAAGAGCCATAACCCAATTGACGAAACTGGGGAGTGTCCCCCAACGACTTGAAGATTTGCGAGAACAGCACCAGCCAAATCACGGGCTGCAAGAGCGACGCCGTGACGAGCATTGGCGTCCGCACATTTCTCGTAATGTTGCGCTCCGCGAGCGCAAGTGGGACGGGCAAGGTATCGGCGTGCGCCATTGTCAGTGTCTCTTTCTCCCGTGAACCGATTTGAACATGCTGCTGACGCCTCCTTCGGTCCGGGGCTCCGCGCGCACCCGCTCGCCGGTGTAACGCAAGAAGACGTCGTCGAGCGTCGCCTCCGCCTGCACGACTCTGGCAACGGTGAGCCCGGCCGTGTCCAACGCGCGCAAGAGCGGCGCGACCGCCGCATTGGGGTCGTCGACGTAGACAGTGAGCGGACCATCGAAGTCCGAGGGAGTAACCCGCGTCACACCGGTGCTGGCGGCGAGCAGCTCTGACGCCTTCTCCGAGGCAGAGGGGTCGACGAAGGTGAGCCCCAGTCGACCACCGCCGACCTCGTCTTTCAACGCTGTGGGCGTGCCAGACGTGACGATGCGACCATCGTCGATGATCGCGACCCGGTCGCACGTCCGGTCGGCTTCTTCCAGGTATTGGGTGGTGAGAAAGACGGTTGTTCCTTTTGCGGCGACGTCACGCAGCAGCACCCACAGAGCGTTGCGGGATTGCGGGTCGAGACCGGTGGTCGGCTCGTCGAGGAACAGGACCGCGGGATTGTGGACCAGGGCTTGTGCGAGATCGAGCCGACGGCGAAGTCCCCCCGAGAGACGCCCCGCCCGTACGCCCTCCACGTCTGTCAGCGAGAACGCTTCGACCAGCTCTCCCACCCGCCTGGAGCACTCATCGCGGCCGACACCATGGAGGATTCCATTGAGTTCGAGGTTCTCCCGTACGGTGAGATCGTCGTCGACGCCGACTGACTGGCCGGCATAGCCGATCGTGTTCCTGACCCGGTTGGGTTCGCGAGTGACGTCTGCTCCCAAGACCCGTGCTCGTCCCGAGGTCCGCCGGAGCAGGGTCACCAGGATCCGCACCGTCGTTGATTTTCCCGAGCCGTTCGGGCCCAGGAACCCGAAGATCTCGCCCCGGTGCACCGAGAACGACACCCCCGCGAGCGCCCGTTTGCCGCCGGCATAGTCCTTCACCAGCTCTTCGACCTTTACGGCGGGCCCAGTGGCCTGCTCCGCACGAGACCGGGTTTGATCGTCTAGTATGAGCATATGCTCAGACTATATGAGCAAACGCTCATACTGTCAACCCCCAACCTCGTTCGAGGAGCGCAGGCCCATGTCACCTAGGGGAGTCGCCACGCCTGACGTGAGAGAGACCCTCTACCAAGCGGCGGAGAGAGTCCTCGAGCGTGACGGACCGGACGGACTGACGAGCCGAGCCGTCACCGAGGAGGCCGGCGTGGCCCGGGGCCTGCTTTTCAATCATTTCTCGGACTTCGATCGTTTCCTGGCGGAGCTGATCGTGAACCGGACCGGCGCAGCCGCCGACGGAGCTGCTGAGCTTCCCCCGCGAGCGGCGAGTGGCACAGTGCGCGGGAACCTCGTCGACGCCGCCGTGTCGCTGCTGCGTTCGCCTGCGTTCGCCATGGCCGGCATGATCCACGCGCGGCCTGCGTTGATGGGTCGCCTCCACGAGGTGAGTGAGGGTCGGCCCTACAATGTTCTCGCCAACATCGAATCGTCGTATGCCGAGTATCTCGCGGCCGAGAAGAAGCGCGGTCGGATTGCGAGCGATGTCGACACCGACACGATTGCCTTCGTGCTTCTCGGGACCGTGCACCACATTTTCATGATCGGCCTGGCGACCTCACCGGATCTCAAAGAGCGCATCGAACACGTGGTCGACGTTCTACTGCCCGCCTAGCGGTCGCGTTCACGCTCTCAGGTCTTCAACGCGGAGGTTGTTGCAGGTAGACGTCGAGATGACGGATCCTGAGCGCTTCGTCGAACGCGAAAACGGTCAGCGAGTTCACCACGTTTACGGTGTCACCCCCCCGGTGGCGCTCTTCGATCTCGAAGTAGACGAGGTCCGGCAGCTCTGAGATCCGGCGCACCGTTGTCTCCAACGAGTCGATTGACGAGGCCCATTGCGTGAGCATCTCGACGTATTGCGGCCAGTTCTGGAGCTCGCGGAATACACCGATCCTCTCGAAGTCGTCAACGGCGATGAACTCCTCCAACGGAGCCCAGTCCGACGGAGCCTCGACCAGTCGGACGAGGCCCTTCATGACGCGTTCGTAGGCGAGCACCCTCTCCGTGAGGGGACCGGGTTCGGCCGAACTCGGACTCATTGCTGCGCTACCCGATCCGTCGAAGCGGGTCCATCACGTCGCCGCGCGCGGACCACGTGCCACGATGTGGGGCAAATCCTCGGTGGTCAGGA
>JBPYFR010000008.1:0-24287 GCA_051985685.1 Acidimicrobiales bacterium | reverse complement strand
GTTTGGTTGCCCGAGACCGATTGGTAGGCGTAGTGCATCGAATCGGACGGACCGCCGAAGCCGGTGCCGGTGCCCACGAGGGTCATGGAGCTGCCGGACGACGTCGTGTCTCCAGGCGGCGCAGGATTGCCGAGGTCGGCGCAGGTCCACGTCGTCGGGCAGGGGTCGGCCGGGGTCGGCGGTGCCAAAGACGTCGAGATCGGCCCGCCCACCGAGATGTTCGAGAACGAGGCGGTGCCGGTGTTGGTCGACGATCCCGAGTCGACGGCCAAGCCCTGCAGGGTGGTGGTCGGCAGGTCGAGATCTGCTGTCGACCCCGGGATGATGGTGTAGTTGACACCGTCGGTCGAAGTGGCAGCGCTGAAGAGGTTGCCCGAGCGCTGGATCATGAGCCAGACCGGAGTCGAGACGGGTGACTTCACCGCGAGCTTCACCAGGTTCTGCTTCCAGGGTGACCGGTACAAGACCTGAAGATCGGACGGAGAGTCGTTCGGGTAGGACAGGACAGCGTAGAAGGGCGACGCCGGATCGTTGCTCTGGCGCATGATCAGACCGGCCTGCTGGGTTTGGCCGGATGGCGCGGTCTCGGAAACGAGTTGCGTGCTCAGCTGAGAGTCGCCGCTCACCGGTTGGGAGATGAGACGAAACTGGTCACCGGTGCCCTTGATGGTGCTTCCGGCTGCAGTGACGGTGAGCACACCGCCGCTCGTCTTCTCGCTGCCGGCGACGCTCGGGCTGTGGATGTCCTGGCAGGTGAACCCCGCTGGACAGTTCGGATCGGGCTTCGGCGTGATGGCGGTCCCCAATCCGAAGGCGTAGACGTTGCCGTCCAGGGCTCCGACGTAGAACTGGCCGTAGGCCACGGAGACGGCGCTTTCCGAGACTGCTTTGAGGACATACGAATAGAGGAGCGCGCCGGAGCTCGCGTCGAGGACCTCGAAGGTGGAGCCTTCCACCTCCCCGATCATGCCGTTGACGTAGGCAGGCGAGCCGATGATGGGCTGATCGGTCTGGCGGGTCCACAGGACGTTGCCGGTGCCCGGGTCGAACGCGGTGATGGAACCCCCGGACCCGTGCCCGTTGACCACTGCGTTGCCTCCTGCGAAGTACAGCACTCCGTTGGCGAAGATCCCCGAGGAGATCGTTCCTTGGCCACAGGTCGGGCACGTGCCCCCAATCGCCACCTGGTGCTGCCAGACGGGGCCGGCGGCCAGGTTGTTGCGGTTGAAGGTGTAGAGAATGCCGTTCTTGTTGGCGACCGACAGCAGCTGGTCCCCGTTCGTGTCCGTGGTGAGAGTGGGCGTGGTCCCCCAGTCGGAGTCGGTGACCGCGGCCTCGAAGGGCAATTGCCACGAGCTCTTGTACTGCAACGTCGTGGCGTCGAGTGCCACGATGGCTTGGGACTGGGTCTGCGTGTAGTCGTTCAGCGTGCCGCTGGAGACGAAGACCGTGTTGGTGGCCGGGTCGAGGGTCGGAGAGGTCCAGATCCCACCTCCGACCTCGCCGTTCGGAACCAGGTTGTAGGTGGCTGCGATCTGGTGGGCTGTGAGGTCGACCTTGAGCAGCTGTCCCTGCACGAGTGGATTGTCGCAATTGCTCGAGATGCCGACATAGGCGAACCCGTTGTAGATGAGAGGACTGGACCAGTTGTAGTGGGCACCCGTGGCGGAGTTGTCCCCGGTGTACACGTTCCACAGCACGGCTCCCGTGGATGGGTCGAGGGCGTACCAGTACGGGCCGCCTCCACCCACGTACAGCACACCGTTCACCACCGCCGCCGCCGAGGTGATCCCGAGGGTGGCCGGGTTGCAATTGGCGTCGTTGGTGAGGCCGAGGTTGGTCTTCCACAGCACGGCGCCGGTGGCGGTGTTGAGGGCGTACTCATTCCCGTCCCAGGAGCCGACGTACGCGGTCGAGCCCACGATCGATATGGACGTGGCGATGGGTCCGCCTGTGAGCGAGGTCCAATTCAGCTTTAGGAGTGAGGCGTTCGAGGTGCTCAGGGTCGAGTCGGTGGTCGCCGCGCTGCGTCCCATGTCGTGAAGGAACATCGGCCAATCCTGGGAGCTCGCTGCCGCCGCCGCCTTGGTTGCGGTCCAAGCGCTCACCGGTCCCACGAACGCGGCGACGAGCGTCAGGGCCCCGACACTGAGGGCCAGCCGGCCTTTCAGCGTCATCCGCCCTGCCTTGGCACGACGACCTGGGCGACCCCTCGAGCTCGCTCGAGCGCAAGTCCCGATCCTCTCCGTGGAGGCCAACTGGTCTTCGCTCATGTCCCCCCTCTACGTCTCGGCGTACCGGTACTCGTCGTCGAACTGATCACTGAGCTCACTCATCCCGCCGCGATCGTGTACATCGATACGGCGGTCGACGTCCCGCCGACAGGGCCCAAGGTCACCGTGCCGGCCGGGAACGTCTTCGCAAACAGCTCGTACGTGACGGGGCCGGTACCGGTCTCGGTCGTCCCGGTGTCTGTCCAGGTGGTGTCGAGCCACGACGGCCGGCCGGCTCTCGTGTCCATGCCCACGTAGACGGTGGCCTGCTGGTTGATGGTGAACGTCACGAGCGGGCTGCCGGTGTAGGCCTTCGAGCCGTTGGCATCGCGGATCCAGGCGTCGCCGATCACCTGCGCCGGTGCGGCATTCAAGGTGTAGGTGCGGTCGGAGTAGAGAACGTCGCCGTCCTGCAGGTTCGGCTGGACCGACCACGAGGCCGCCCGGGTGGTGTCATAGACCGTGAGGTTGCTGATCACGACTCCCCCGGTGGTCATGTTGATGAAGGTGACCTGCGCCTGATTGCTCGTACGCGTGGTTGCGGACGAGTCCACGAAGCTGGCTTGGACGACGTCCGTGCCGGCGGTGGCGCTGGTGTCGGTGTAGACGGCGTGGCCAGCCCCGTCGGTGGTTGCGGTGGAGCTCTGGCCCACATCGGGCCCGCTGAGCACGTTGAAGGTGACGGTCGTGCCCTGCACCGGATTCCCGGACCCGTCGAGCACGGTAGCGGTGACCTTCTGGGAGGCACCGACGAACGCGGTCTGCGTGGTGGGGGCCAGAGTCACTGACGGGGGCCCCGTCGGTGGCGGCGAGGTGGAGCCGGTCACCTGGACATGGTCGAACGCGGCGGTGCTCAGCGCGCCGATGTTGTGCGCCGTGTCGAACAAGCCGATCGTGACCGGCCCGGTCATGGTGACCGTGGTGCTTCCGATCTTCGTCCAGGTCACCCCGTCAGCCGACAGCCACGACGTGAAGGTGTTGCCCACTCGCTGCAGCTCCAGCCACTTGTTGGGCGCGGTGAACCTGGGCGGGTAGGACGTCGGCGTGGCCGACTTCGAGCCCGAGTACTGCATGCGCACGCCGTTGCCCATGGCGGGAGTGATCGGCGGCAGCGGGCTGAGACAGCCGTTCGCATCGCAGCCGACCCCGTTGACGTTGGGCGTGTTGGGGCTCACGTCCGGGCTGACGAGGGCATCCACAAAAGGCGTACCCGCCGTGGGCGACTGCTTGATCATCACACCCGCCTTGGCCCACGAGCTCGTGTTGGTCTGATATTTCACCCTGGCGATGATCGTCCCGTCCCCGTTGAGGGTCTGGTAGACGTAGTGGAACTGGTCGTTGGTGCCGAAGACGTCCGCGCCAGAACCATCGAGGTAGAACGACTGGGTCCCGGGCGAGTAGTCCGCCCTCCCGGCAGTGAGGGGCGCCCCGACGTCGGCGCTCACCCACGAAGACGGCATGATGCTCTGGACGGTGTCGTAGTCGGCGGTGTAGCTCCCTGACCCGGACCCGGCCGTGACGGCGTCGCTGAGGGCGCTGCCGTCGGCGAAGCCCGCGAAGCGGTAGGTGGTGCCACCGAGGGTCTGGTCCAGTGGCATTCCCGTGAGTTGGTGCCGGACCCCGACCACGTCTGTGGTGCTGTAGGGCCCCGTCTGCCAGCTGCCGTCCACGAAGAAGCCGGCACCGGGCACGTTGGTGGTGGCGGTCCAGCTGGTGAGGTTGGGATGAAGGTCGTGGGTGACCACCGTTTGCAGCCCGGCTGAATCGGTCACCGTCAGCGTGATCCGGTAGAAGCTGCCCGGCACCTGCGATGGATCTGTGGGGATCGTGAAGCTCCCGCTCGTGACTCCGCTGATCGGGCCGTAGAAGGGATCCGCCACCTCCGCGTAGTACGAGGGACGCGCGACACCGTTGGCGTAGTAGTCGACCTTCCAGCTATAGGCATACGGTTGAAGCGTGCCGTCTTGGGGGTCGGTGGCGGAGCCGCTGAAAGAAACGGTGTCCCCGGCGTTGTAGGTGCTCGGTGCGTTGATCGACGCCGTTGGCGGGCTCGGTCCCACCGCCACCTGGGTGCTCGCGGTCGAGCTGAGCTTCCCGTCGCTCACGGTCAAGGTCGCGGTGTAGGTACCGCCGCTCGTGTACGTGTGCGCGGGGTTCGCCGCTGTGGAAACGGGGGAACCATCGCCGAAGTTCCACGAGTACGAGAGCGGCAGCCCGAAGGGGTCGGTAGAGCCGGCAGATGAAAGCTGCACCGCCAGTGGCGCGGGTCCCGCAGACGTGGTCGCCGAGGCCGAAGCGGTCGGTGGGAAGGGTCCCGGGGCGGAGAGTTTCGAGAACGTGCCCTCGAAGATGCTGACGAAGTACAGATTGCCGTCTGGGCCTTCTTCGAGATCGGCGATCGTGCCGGCGGAGGTGTCGAGGACGGTGTCCGAGGTCTCGGTCTGATAGGTGGGGTCAAAGGTCACCGCGTCGATCGTGCGGCGGTTGTAGTCGCCGAAGAAGACCGTGTGGTTGTAGGCCAGCGGGAAGGTCGACCCCGAATACGCGGCTATGGCAGAGATGGCTGCGTCGGCCGGGTAGTGACCATAGGAATAGGCAGGGTTGGCGTATCCGCAACTGCCACAGTTGCCCTCTTTGAACGGCCACCCGAAATTCTCGCCGGGCTGAATGGTGTCGAGATCCTCCCAATAACTCGAGCCAGTGTCCCCGGTCGTGGCCTGGCCGTTCGGCAGGAACGTGAAACGCCAGGGGTTACGCAACCCGTAGGCGTAGATGTACGGCACCGCGCCGGGAAGGTTGACGAACGGGTTGTCGGTGGGGACCGAGCCGTCGAGGTTGAAGCGGAGGATCTTGCCGTAGATGTTGTTCAGGTCCTGCGCGTTGCTGATGGCGGGTACGTTGTCGCCCACGCTCCACCACAGCTTCCCGTCGGGGCCGACCTTCACGTCGTTGCCGGCGTGGTCGTACGAGCCACCGTTGCCATCGGGGTTTTGGGTCTGGTTGCCCCGATACAGCACCTTCTCACTGGTCGGGCTGGCGACACCGTTCACGACCGTGAAACGTGAGAGCTGCGCGTACCCGACCACCGCCCCGGCGGTCGTGGTGACGGGGATGGTGTAGGACAGGTACAGGTATCCGTTGGTGGCGAAGTTCGGGTCCAGAGTCATCCCGAGCAACCCCGTCTCCCCGTGGAAGAAGACGTTCAGAGTGATCACCGGGGTCGGGAGAACCTTGCCGTTGCGGAAGATGAGGATCGTGCCCCCCTGCTCGCCGATGTAGATGTCCCCGTTGGGGGCGAAGTCGAAGGCGATGGGCTTGGTGAGACCGCCCGCCAGCTTCGTCTGGGCGAAGCCGGAGGAAAGCGCTGGGTTCGCAGTGCTGGTCGAGGTTCCGGACGCACTGAACGTTGCTGAGGCTTCCGTTCCGGTCAAGGTCGCGTTGTCGGAAAAGGTCGCGCCGACGGCAGCGGTCACGGCTCCCGTCATGGTGACGGTCCACACGTCGCCGGCGCCGATGCTCGCCGCCGTGCAGGTCTCGACCGGCGCCGCGTAGGTGCAGCTGCCCGTGCTGGCCCTCACAGCCGGCGCAGTCAACGCCCCTGGGCCCACGCCGTTGAACGTGTTCGTGAGGGTGAGGCCACTCGCGGGACTGCTCCCGCGGTTGGTGACGGTGACCGTGTAGGCCACAGCTTGACCAGAGGCCACACTGCCGGGTGAGGAGGTGATGCTGACCGAGACCGGACTGCCGGCGGCCGAGGCAGGCGCCGCCAGGCCGAAGAGCGTGGCGCCGGCCAGCGTGGCGCCGAGGAGCGACAATGCCGCCAGCGACGCGGTCCAACTCGCGCGCCGCGTACTCGCCTGCTCGATCGTGCGGTTCGTCGTGCCCTTCATGTGCCCTCCTTGACCGATCCTTTGGCCGGTCTCCTCCGGTACATCAGCTCGTCTATGACCCGGCCCCTTCGGCCGGTCCTGCCTGTCCGTCCCATGAGGGGGACTCCAACGTCCGTCAACTCCGTGTGGCTCATCCCGTACGGCTCCGCTGATAGAGATGCACCGCGCCCTGACTGAGCACGAGATGGAACGATCGGAAGCGGTCGGGGTGCGCGTGCATGTCGGTGGACACCTCGTCTCCGGGGTACGCGAGGACCCACCGGACGTTTCCGGCTGGGTTGCGCAGGGCGTGTTCCCAGAACGGATGGAACCCGACGGTCACGAAGTTCTTGAGGTCCAGGCCGGTTGCGAAGATGAGGGGCGAGGCCGCAGAATCGTCAGCGAGGACCTCGCCGCCGGTGTAGTGGCGCTGCAGGTAGTCGGCGACCACCGGTGGATGTCCTGCCGTGGCGCTGGACGTGCCCACACGTCCGTCCGCCAGCGTGAGCGGGGTGCCGAGACCCATGAGCACGGTGCCTCCGGCCACGACCGCTGCGATGGCAACCGCGGCGATCCGGCTGAGCCAACGTGCCTTGATGCGTCCCACGAGGATGCCGAACGCCACGGCGCAGAATGGAAGTGCCATCAGGCCGTAGCGGTCGTTCCACATCCCATGCGGGAAGAGTTCGGGAACCCGGATCGTCGTCTGCCCGGCGTACAGAGATGCGACCTCGAAGAGAACGGGCACCAACAGGAGCAGCAGCACGAACAGGGTCCGGCGCCGTTCGTGACGGACGAGGAGGGCTGCGAGCGCCGATATCCCCGCGGCGATCAGCACGACCGGCCCGACCACGCCGACCATGTCCCACCCGTACGTGAGCACGCTCTCGGCGAGATTGCCCTTGGTGCCGAGCAACCCGAACTGGGCCTGGGATCCGTTGATCGCCTGGGCGCTGTAGGCACTCGAAAGGAAATAGAGGCTGTTCCCGAAGATGATCCGGTTGTAGAGCAGCCACAAGACGATGCCGTACGCGCTGACGGCGGTGAAGAGGACCACGTTGGCCTGAGGGGCCTTGTCCTGCCGATCAGCGATGAAGCTCCAGGCCACGACGACGCCGATAGCTCCCAGCAGGAGAGCCCAGCCTTCGTAACGGGTGAGCGTCGCACAGAAGACGAGCACGCCAGCCAACGTCAGCTCCCACACCGAGAGCGTCCGCATCCACCGAGCGAGGTGATAGACGGCACCGATCATGAACGCGAGCAGCACGGGCTCGGTGAGGGCCGTGCTCTGTACGTACAGCATGTTCAGATTGACGACGAAGACAGCGGCCCCGAGCCAGGCGGCGAGACGGTTCGACGTCAGCTCATCGATCAACGAGAAGAGACGGACTGCGCTATAGACGAAAGCGAGGCCGCTGACGATGGCGCCGGCCGCGCCGCTGTGCCAGAGGGGGTTGATGGCTACGAGTGGAACCATCAACAGGTGGGGCATCGGCAGCCAAACACTCCCAAGCTGCGTGAGGCCGACGCGCAGCCCGTCCGTGACGTGCCGCGCCACGTCCAGGTGTGACCGGGCGTCTCCGTACAAGAGCATGGAATGGGTGTGCGCCGACCACAGCGTGGCGCCGACAGCAGCCACGATCACAGCTGCGATGAAGGCAAGAGGAGGAGTTCGGACCTCGCGGCTGCCCGCGAAGGTGCCGGCGGGGCCGATCGGCGTCGCCTCTATGACCGCCTCGTGAGCGACCAGTTCCTGGGTGGACGCGAGTGCCACGGGCTATCCCACCGTCACTGCGTTGAAGGTGGTCGTGGACAGTGCGGTGGCAGAATGCGAGCAGACCGCGAGGCCGGCGAGCGCAGCCCCGGTCAAGTTCGAGATCGTGACCGTCGATCCCGCGATGGGCGTCCAAGTGATCCCGTCGGGCGACGTGTAGGCCGTGAAGGAGGTTCCGGTTCGCGTCACTTCGAGATAGGCCGGTCCGGCGGCCGCGACGGATTGGACTTGGAACGCGGGAGTGCCTTGGGCATTGCGTGCTTGGACGAGTATTCCGTTGCCGGGTGTGAGATACGCCGCGTAGAACGGAGCTCCTGGATCCGTGCTGGCCCGGATCATGACACCCGACTTGGCGAACGGATCGGCTGCGTTGGGTGTGTTGACTTGCGCGCTCACGGCTCCGTCGCCCGGCAGGCTCTGCCAGACGTAGTGGAAGGTGTCGGCCGTCGACCAGATGTCCGGACCTCCGCCCAGCACGTTCCAAGTGGCGCCGGACACTGCTTGGCCGCCCGCCGGGGTGACCGATCCGATGTCGGCACAGTTCCAAGCGCTTGGACAGGCCAGGTTTGGACCTGGATACTCCCCCGGTGTCACCGAGACGGCGTTGAGCGTGACGGCCCCGCCGGTTCCCTGGTTGTGCGAGGTGAGGGCGAACCCGCCGAGGAGGGGCTGGGGCAGGCTGAGCGCCTGGGTGGAACCCGGCACAATGGTCCAGTTGACCCCGTCCGGCGACGTGTACGCGGTGAAGTAGGTCTGGGGGGTGCTGCCCGTCGTCGTATAGCGGGCGATCATCAGGTACACCGGAGCGCTGCCAGCTGTGAGGACCTGGCCGCTCGAGCCTCCCTGACTGGCGCGCCATTGGACCGCGATGCCGCTGCCGGGCGTGGCGAACGCCGCGTAGTAGGGCGAGCCAGGGTCGGTGGTGGCGCGCAGCATCACGCCCGCCTTGGCCCAGGCGCTCGTGTTCTGCTGGGACGTGATCTGCGCGGCGACCGTCCCGTCGCCGGTAAGCGGCTGCGCGACGAAGTGGAAGGAGTCGGCCGTCCCCCAGATGTCCGCGCCCCCGGCGACTTCGCTCCACGTACCCGAGCCCGACAGGCTGTCCTCGCCCGCCGGCAGCGGGCCGCCGATGTCGGTGCAGCTCCAGCTCGAAGGGCAGAGGCCCGGAGGAGCGACCTCTCCTGCGCTCACCGAGACCGAGTTGAGGGTGACGGCGCTGCCGGTGCCCTGCTCATGGGAAGTGATGGCGAACCCGCCGAGGAGGGGCTGGGGCAGGCTGAGCACCTGGGTGGAGCCGGGCACCGCAGTCCAGTTGATCCCGTCGGGCGACGTGTAGGCGGTGAAGTACGTCTGAGGCGTGGTGCCGGCCGTCGTAAAGCGGGCGACCCTCAGATACAGCGGAACGGTGCCCGGTGTGAGCACCTGGTTGCTCGAACCTCCCTGTGCACTTCGCCACTGCACGGCGATGCCGTTGCCGGGCGTGGCGAACGCCGCGTAGTAGGGCGAACCCGGATCCGTGGTCGCACGCAGCATCACGCCCGCCTTGGCCCATGGGTTGGTGTTCTGCTGCGAGCTGACCTGCGCGGTCACGCTCCCATCGCCGGTGAGTGGTTGCGCGACGAAGTGGAGGGAGTCCGCCGTCCCCCAGATGTCCCCTCCCCCGCCCACCTCGTTCCAGGAGCCGGTGCTCGACAGGGTGTCCACGCCCTGGGGCAGGGCGCCGCCGATGTCGGTGCAGCTCCAGGACGAAGGACAGGTGTTCGGGGGCGGCTGAGCCCCGCCGAGCTCGGCGAGGCTGTCCACGGTGGCGACCGTGTAGGCGGCGTCGTTGTGGGAGTCGGTCGCGATGCCCGCGGTCATGGCTCCCGGGATGTTCAGGACGACGGTCGATCCCGAGATCCACGTCCAGTTGACGCCGTCGCTCGATGTGAAGCCGGCGTAGTAGACCAACCCGGTCGTCGTGTTCGTGTAGCGCTCCGCCATGACCCAGACAGGGGCCACCGCTGGAAGCGTCGAGCCGCCCCCGCCGGGAGTCGCAAGCAGCTGGTTGGTCTGAGCCCCCTCCGCCGTCCGCCACTGGACGACGACGCCGTTCTGTGGTGTGACGAACACGCCGTAGTAGGGAGCCTGTGGGTCACCACCGCCCTGGCCGCGGATCATCACTCCGGTCTTCGTCCACCCGTCGGTGTACCCGGTCTGCGAGTCCACCCGGGCACTGACGGTGCCGTCGCCGTTGGCGGAGTTCGTGGGATCGGCGGGGAAGTTCTCGTACGCGTAGCGGAAGTTGTCGTACACCGACCAGATGTCAGAGCCGCTGCCCTTGATGGTCCAGGAACCGGTCCCGTCCAGTGCGGTGGGCTCGGCGGGGTTCACGTAGGTCTGATTCCCGGGCAGGATGTTGGTCCCGATGTCGGAGCAGGTGAAGCCCTGCGGGCAGATACCCGAGGGCGTCGTGGTGGACGCTGCCAGCGTGACCGCGTTGTAGACCACCGCCGGGGTCACGCGATTGGCCTTCGCGTCGGCAGCCATGCCGGCCAGGTAGGTGTTCCCCATGGCGATGTTCTGGGTCGAGCCCAGCACAGGGGTCCAATTGACCCCGTCGGGTGAGGTCTCCGCGGAGAAGAACTGCTGGGGTGGATTGAGTGCCGTGTCGGTGTAACTCTGAATCTGCACGTAGGCCGGTGAGGTCACCGAGGTGAGGGGAAGGGTGGTCGTGCCGTCGACGACGCCGTCGTAGTAACGCCACGAGATCGTGGCGGAACCACCCGGATTGAACAGCACCGCGTAGTACGGCGAGGTCGGTGAGGCGTTGGCCCGCATCATGATCCCCTCCTGGGCGGTGGCCGGCGAACCCGGCTGGGTCACCACCTGGGCCGAGAGGCTTTCGTCCCCCGATACGGATTGGTACACGTAGTGGAAGGAATCGGAGTTGGTGGCCGCGCCACCGGCGCCGATACCGGTGCCGGTGCCGTCGAGGGTGAAGTTGGTGGGTGAGGTGGAGGTGGTGTCGCCGGGCGGATTCGGGTTGCCGACGTCGGTGCACGTCCACGGCGACGGGCAGGGATGCGCAGGTGCCTGTGGCGTCATGGTGGTGGTGACCGGACCACCCACCTGCATGTTGGCGAAGGAGGCCGTTCCGCTGTTCGTCGTCGAGCCGGAGTCCACGGCCAATCCCTGCAACGTGGTCGCAGGCATGTCGATGTCGGCCGTCGAACCCGGGATCAGGGTGTAGTTGACGCCGTCGGTGGAGACTCCCGCGCTGAAGAGGTTCCCGACCCGTTGGATCATGATGTACTGCGGGAGCACGGCCGGGTAGAGCTTCGTCAGCTCTATGGACGTCGCCCCAAAAGCCGTGCGGTACCAGAACACGATCTGGGGGAGCGGATTGCCCTCGGTGAGGTCGTTCGGATACTCGAGGACCGCGTAGAAGGGCGACGTCGGGTCGGTCGACTGCCGTACCATCAGTCCCGCCTGCGGCTGGGTGTTCTGGGTGCTCTGCGCGACGATCTCCGTGCTCGACTGCGAATCGCCGGTCACGGGTGTCGAGAGGAAGCGGAATTGGTCGGAGGTTCCGTGGATCGCGGCACCGGACGCAGTGACGGTGAGGACGCCGTTGCTCGTCGACTCCGATCCAGCAACAGCAGGGTTCCGAATGTCCTGGCAGGTGACAGGCCCGGCCGAGGGATTCGAGGCGTTGAGGGAGGTCGGGCAGTTCGGATCTGCTTTTGGAGTGGTCGTCGAGCCGTTGAGTCCGAAGGCATAGAGGTCGCCGTTGAGCGCCCCGACGTAGAACTGGCTGCGTGCCACGGACACCGCGCCGTAGGTCGTGGCCGGTAATTGGTACGAGTACAGCAGTTGGCCGTTGGCGGCGTTCACCACCTCGAAGGTGTTGCCCTCTCCGTAGCCGATCATCCCGTTCACGTACGCCGGCGCGCCGATGATCGGCTGCTCGGTCTGTCGAACCCATTGGACCGCACCCGTCCCGGGGTTGTACGCGCCGATCGAGCCACCGGAACCGTGCCCGTTCAATTCGTTGTGACCGCCGGCGTAGTACAGCGTCCCGTTCGCGAAGATTCCCGAGGCGATGGTCCCGTCACCCACCGTTGGACCGGCTCCACCGATGGCTATTTGCTTTTGCCAGAGCGGCGGATTCGGGTCGGGCGTCCCGAGCTCCAGGTCGGAACGCTTCCAGGTGTACAAGATGCCGTTCTTGTTGGCGGCGGAGACCAGCAGATCCCCAGCGGAGTCGGTGGTCAGGGTAGGTGTCGTGCCCCAGTCCGAGTCCGAGACCGCTGCCAAGAAGGGGAGTTGCCAGGACCCTTCATAGGCGAGGGTGTTTGCATTCAGGGCCACGATGGCCTGGGACTGGGTCTGGGTGTAGTCGTTGAGGGTCCCCGTGGTCACGAAGATGGTGGCTGGATTCGTCGAGGTGTCGAGCGTCGGCGATGTCCAGACCCCGCCGCCCAGTTGGCCGTTGGGCACGAAGTTGTAGGTGTTCACGAGCTGATGGGTGGTCAAGCTCACCTCGAGGAGCTGGCCCTGGACGAGGGGGGCGTCGCAGTTGCTGGCGATGCCGATATAGGCGTTGCCGTTGTAGATGAGGGGGCTGGACCAGTTGTAGTGGGCGCCCGCTTGGGAGTTGTCGCCCGTGTAGACGCTCCAGAGGATCGCCCCGGTGTTGGCGTCCAACGCGTACCAGTACGGGCCGCCCCCGCCCACGTATACGACCCCGTTCACCACCGTGGGGGAAGAGGTGATGCCGATCGTGGACGGGTTACAGGCCGGGTCGGTCGTGATACCGAGGCTCGGGCTCTTCCAGATGAGGGCGCCCGTCGACGTGTTCACTGCGTACTCGAATCCGTCCCACGAGCTGAAGTACGCGGTCGTGCCGACTATGGATGCGGAGGACGCGACCGGTCCTCCGGTCTGATACGCCCACTTCTGCTTCAGCGTCGGCGCATTGGCGACACTCAACTTCGGGTCCGTCGTGGCGTTTGTGCGGGCCGGGTTCTGAAGGAACGTGGGCCAGTCCTGATAGGACGCCGCCGCCGCAGGAGCTGAGAGCAACGCACCGGTGACCGTCGACAAGATGGCGGCCAGCAGCGCGACCGCGCTGAACAGCCGGAGCCAATGAGGCCCCGCGCGCCCCTGATCGAGTTCCTTCTGTCGCCCAACCACTGTTGTCCTCGTGCCTTAGGCCCGACCTGTCAGGTAGGCGAGGCTTTCAGCGCTGCCCTTCCATTGGACCTCGTCGGGAACGGGACCCGGGCCTTGAACGGACGCGTGAGAATTGGCCTCACTCAGGCTCAGGGAACTGAGATGCGGATACATGCGCGCCACTTCGGCAAACGCGCGTGCGATGACTCGTAACCGCGCCCCTTGAGGCTCGCCGCCCTGACGCGGACGATGGGTGACGCCGACCTCTACGATGCGCCATCCGGCGCGGGCCAGCTTGACCATGATCTCCGTGTTGATCATCGCGCCCCGGCTTTCGATCTCGATGTTGGCGATCGCGCTACGTTTGAAGAGCTTGAAGGCGCAGTCGATGTCGCGTACGGGCACGTAGAAGAGCAACCGGACCAGTCGATTCCATAGCCATGCGTTCAGGAGCCGCATCTTCGGGTCTCGGCGCACCCTCCGATAGCCGGCCACGATGTCCGAATGCGCAGTTCCGGCGAGCAGCAGTGGCAGCTCGTCCATGTCGAACTGGTTGTCCGCATCGGTGAAGAAGACGTACTCGAGCTGACAGGCTGAGAACCCCGTGTGAAGAGCCTCGCCGTACCCGCGGTTTGTCTCGTGCCGAATCAGCCGCAGTGTCGGATAGGTCAGCTGGAGAGCTTCTACGAGGTGGACGGTGCCATCGGTCGAACCGTCATCGACGACAACGATCTCGAAGTCAGAGCAGTGTCGCCTTGCCGCCGCAGCCGTGCTCTCGATTGCCTGGACGATGTTCTCCTCCTCGTTCCATGCGGGGAGAATGAACGAGACGGAATGTCGCTTGCCGTTGCGTTGTTCCACCGGCTGGGTGAGGGTCATGACTGCACCGTTGGACGTATGGACCTGACTTGATGGACTCATGACCCCTCCGCTCGATTCGACGACAGCACAGGGCGCGACAGACCAACGTCTTGGACAACACATCTGTTGCCGCCATCACAGCTCGCGCTGCGCGCCGACCGCCTTTGCTGACCGTTCTACACGGTGACGATCAGTGTGAACACCGTCACCTGGCTCAACGCGCCTAGTGCATTTGGTGGGCTCACCACCGGGTGTCCGGGCCTTTCTCAGGCCGAAGCCCGGCACGCAGCCCGAGCGCGATGGCCGCGACTCTCGAGTTGACTCCGAGTTTCTTTTGCAGGTTGTGCGCGTGCGTGCGAACCGTGTTGACCGACAAGGCTAGATGATTCGCAATTTCGGCGTAACGCTTGCCCTCGACCATCAGGGCCAGAATCTCGACCTCTCGAGTCGACAGGCCCCTGATGCCATCGCGGCCGACCTCCCCGGGTCCCGACCGAAGCTCGGAAACGAGGCCCCTCAACAAGGTCGGCGAGAGCCATGCTTCTCCTCGAAGCGCACTCCGGATGGCAACGATGACGTCTTGAATCGGTCCAAGTTTGAGGACGACGGCAGACGCTCCCGCGCGCAGGGCTCTGGCCGCGGTTTCGTTGTCATCGCGGAAGGTCAGAATGACGATGACCGGAGGGATCGGGCACGTCAGGATTTCGGCACAAAGGTCGAGCCCGTTCATCGTGTCGAGCTCGACGTCCAGGACGAGCACATCGGGATGATGCTCGGCGACGACGTCAAGCACGCGGCTGGCCGAAGCCGTTGTGGCGACCACTCGCAGGTCGGGCTCTTGCCCGAGGCGCACGCCGAGGGCCTGGGTGAACAGCTCGTGATCGTCGACGATCGCCACGGTCGCTTGGCTCACGGACGAGTGTGAGGTGGTCACGTTCATCAGCGACCCTCGTCAGCCGGTTCTCCTACAGACCTCTTGCAGCATCCGGCACGAATTCCGCATTGGATCCTCCGTCCACCCGCAGAGGAGCGCGTGAAGCTGAAGTCAGTACGGGACGCAAATCAGCACAACCGTTCTCTCCCGGCCCCTTCCGCGCGGCATCAAGGCTCGGTGACGAAGTCGACTCAGGATCGACGAGCCCCTCGCGCACCGCAGCTGCAATGAGCTCGCCGCGAGAGTGGACTCCCAGCTGCTCAAAGAGATTCTGGATATGTGTGCGAACGGTCGCCGGAGCAATGTCCATCGATTTGGCGATCGCCGCCGTGTCTTTGCCCAGCGCCAGAAGTTCGATCACGATTCGACCGCGTGGCGTGACGCCGACAGGTCGTGTCGGCGCTCGACGCTCATGCACCGCGCGCGCTTTGGGAGACCATGCCACCCGGGCCCGTGCGTTGGCACCGTTGTCCGTCCTGGGTCTCGGCACAGCGACACGGCTCATCACCCGCTCAAGCGCGTTCACGCCCTCGGTTTTGAACACGACCCCGTCGGCCCCCGACCGCAGCGCGGCTCCGAGCTGCGCCGTGTCCCCGTCCCCGGTCAACACGATCAACGGGAGGAGTGGCAATGCTGAACGGATCCGACCGACCACTTCATGACCCTGGCAGTCACGAACGTGCAGCTCTGTCAGGACGACATCGGGTTGCGCCGTGCGTGCCGCTTCAACGACCTCCGAGATCGACACGGTGCAACCGACGACGGAATGACCTCGGGTGGCGAGCAGTGACGCCAATCCCTCGCCGAAGGTTCGGTGCCCATCGCAGATCGACACCTTCATGGCCGGCCCGCGATTCCCTTGAGGGCGATTTCACTCACGATCAAGGTCGCCCCAGCCTCTGAGTGGCTCGGGGAACCGGGAAGCGTCACCACCACGTTGCTCCCAGAAAGCTCTGCGGCCTGTTCGACCTTCATGTCTCCCCCGGAAATCTCCGTGATCGATCTCACGATCCGCAGCCCGAGTCCCGAAGTGACCTCACCGTCGGGTGAGGTTTCCAGGTGCTCGGACCAGGCGCCGGGACCCGGACCGGAATCGGAAACCTCGATGACGACCACTGTGCCGGCACTCCTCACCAGAATGCTCACCTTTCCGCCTACGCCCGCGGCTCGGCAGGCGTTGTCGATGAGATTCGACAGGAGCCTGCGAACGGCCACAGCCTGCAGGGGGACCTTCACTGACTCGAGCTTGGTCGTAACCGCGCAGCGGTGGACCAGCCGCGCCCTCCGGGCAACTTCTACAGCAATCTCGTGCACCTTCGTCCGCTGGTCACGAGTCTTCGCGAGTGGGTCCCCACAAATTTGCATGATCACCTCCGCCTCTCCGGAGATCTCACGCAACGACCTCTGAATTGTCGGCGGAACACCGTGTTCCCCCCCCGCCAATTCGGCGAGCAGCTTGATTGCCGCCGCAGGCGTCCCGACGTCGTGACAGATACTTCGGACCGCCAGCTCGTCGTTTCGGTCGCGTCCCGTGGAGTGTCCTCCGGAGGCGGGCCCGACGCGCACACGCTCGTCGACCGCGCCGGGCCAAATTCTCATGAAGTCAGACCGATCAGAAGTCCCGGATCATCGGGATGACGATGAACCCTACGGAAGGGCTGTCGGGTGTTCACGATCGGTCCTCGACGACGCGCACGACGACGTCGAGAGCCTGAAGCAAGCCCTCATGGAATCTCCCTCTCCTCCCGCTCGCTTTACGCGAGCGCCTTAAGAGCACCGCCTGAGCGCCCCGGTTGTCTAAACGCCGCTTAAACTAATACATGCGTTGCACGAGTACGTCAAGCTTCTTCACCAGATTCTTGCTTCGAATTCATTCGATTTCATTCGATGAACTTCTGACAAGGAATCCCCCCTTCAGCGCACGAGCTGTCCTCCGAACGCCCAAACGTGCCGGAATCACGTTGCGTTCACGCGCGATTCCGTGGCGAACCCCCGAATGGTCGAACCGAATCGCGTGGGGATCTCGAGTTGGACGACGATTGCGACGTCACGGGGTTACAACGTGTTCATCCAACGTTTGCGAAAGGGCGGTGCCGTCCTGCATCGCCCCGTCGCGATGGACGTGGTCGCAACGAGAGAAACAAGGAGAGAAGGTGGCGGGTTCGCTCCCTTCGCCAGCCCGAGCGGCTGAGCCGATGGAGGTTCCGGAGGCGGCTGTGGCCGAATCTGTGGGGTAGGTGTCATTGACGCCAAGCCTCATCTCCTTCAGAGTGGGGCACGTGAGGGAACGCCACGTCGTCATCGTCACCTTCGACGACGTCCAGCCCCTCGATGTGGTGGGGCCCCACGAGGTCTTTGCGGGAGCCCACCGCGCGGCGGCTGCTGCTGGTCAGGCCGGCGGTTACCGCGTCACCCTCGCCTCGGCGGGCTGGGGCGGACCGGTCACGTCGGACAGCGGGCTCGTGCTCGGCACCGCGCCCTGGCCGGGATCCGACGAACGGATCGACACCCTGGTGATCCCCGGTGGAGACGGCGCCGTATCGGCCGCCGCCGACGAGACCCTGCTGTCGTTCGTCCAGGCGGCCGCGCCGCGTTGCCGGCGGGTGGCCACCGTCTGTTCGGGTGCGTTCATCGCCGCCGCCGCCGGGCTGCTCGAAGGGCGGCGCGTCACGACGCACTGGGCGCGCGCCAGCCGGCTCCACAGGGAGCACCCCGGCCTCGAGGTTGACCCCGATCCGATCTACGTGCGCGACGGCAAGTACTGGTCGAGCGCCGGCGTGACCGCAGGCATCGACCTGTCGCTGGCGCTGGTCGAAGATGACCTGGGGGTGGAGGTGGCCCAGACCATCGCCCGCTGGCTGGTGATGTTCCTGCACCGTCCCGGTGGGCAGACGCAGTTCGCCTCGCCCGTGTGGATGCCCCGAGCGGAGCGGTCCACCGTCCGCGCCGTCCAGACCCTCGTCGAGGCGGCGCCCGGTGGTGATCATCGCCTGCCCAACCTCGCCGCGGCGGCCTCCATGAGCGTCCGCCACTTCACCCGCGTCTTCACCGCCGAGGTGGGTGAGAGCCCGAGCCGCTTCGTCGAGCGCACCAGGGTCGAGGCAGCCCGGCGTGAGCTCGAGACGAGCGGCGAGACGCTCGACCTGGTGGCGACGCGCTGCGGGCTGGGGAGCTCCGAGACGCTGCGCCGCGTGTTCCACCGCCGCCTCGGCGTGTCGCCGGAGGCATACCGCCGACGCTTCCGGACCAGCGCCGGCGAGAGGACGCCGGCATGACCGGACGGCTGCACGTCGCGATCCCACTGTTCTCCCGCTTCACCGCGCTCGACGCCGTGGGGCCCTACGAGGTGCTCCAGCGAATCCCCACGGTCGATGTCACGTTCGTCGGTCATGCGCGCGGTGAGGTACGCAGCGAGAACGGGCTGCTCGGCCTCACCGTCGACGCGACCTTCGAAGAGGTGCCCGCACCCGACGTCGTCGTGTTCCCGGGTGGCGTGGGGACGCGCCCCCTCGAGCGGGACGCGCGGGTGCTCGACTGGCTCCGGCAGGCTCATGCCGGCAGCCGCTACACCACCTCCGTCTGCACGGGCTCCCTCGTGCTCGGCGCGGCGGGACTGCTGCGGGGGCTCACCGCGACCACGCATTGGTCCTGCACTCGCGAGCTGGCCGCCCACGGCGCAGAGCCCACGGAGGACCGGGTCGTCGAGCATCTCGACCGTCGCCTCATCACGGCGGCCGGCGTCTCGAGCGGGATCGACATGGCGTTGCGGCTCGCCGAGCTGCTGGTCGACCGTACCGCGGCTGAAGCGGCACAACTCATGATCGAATACGACCCGCAGCCTCCCTTCGACTGCGGCTCCGTGGCCAAGGCGGACAGCGCGGTGATGACACGGGTGATCGAGTACGCCGCGTTGCGACAGTGAACGCGTGCGCGGGTTATCCGTCCCCAGCGGCCGCACGGGCGCCGGCGAAACGACCGAACATCGTGCTGTCTCCAATGGACAGCCCGCTGGCGTAGCCGAACGCGCACACCCCTGACGTGGTGCGCCCGGCCGCGAAGAGCCCGGGGATGGCGCGGCCGTCCAGGTTCCGTACCTCGCCTTCGGCCGTCGTGTCCAGGCCGCCCAGCGTGAAGGGTGCGTAGGGCGCTGGCCCGCCGAGGCGCAGGTCGATCGCGCCGACGGGAGGGACGAGCGGGCGCACCCAGGTCGGTCCCTTATGGAACTGCGGGTCCTCACCCTTCGCGGCGTGGCGGTTGTACAGGTCGAGCGTGGCCGTGAGCGATCCCACGGGGAGGCCGATCTCGGACTCGAGCTGCGCAGCGGTCTCGCAGACCCAGGTTGCCGAAAGGCCCATCCAGTTCACCTCGTACGAGGCCTCGTCGACGATCAGGTAGACGTCGCCGTCCTGCTTGAAGAGGGCGGACTGGCCGACCCGGCCCATGTAGGTGTCCTCGTTGATGAAGCGCTGCCCGCGCCCGTTGACGAGGATGCCGTGGATGAGCGTGCGCGGCGGCGTGATCGGGAGCGAGACTTCGCCCGCGTCCATGTTCCTGACGGCCGCCCCGATCGCCTGGGCCATGCGGATGCCGCGCCCGTCGTCGCCCTCCGTCCCGACCTTGAAGGTCCCCCGCGCCAGGGGCGGGCAGTGCCTGCGCAGCATCTCGTCGTTGAAGATGAACCCGCCCGCCGTCAGCACCACGCCGCGCCGAGCGCGCAGCGACACCGTCTCCCCGAAGCGCTGCCCTTGCACCCCCGCCACCCGGCCGTCTTCCACCACGAGGCGGTCCACACGGGTGTCGGTGGAGACCGCGGCGCCGGCGCCGGTGGCGGCCGCAGCCAGGTGCTGCATCAGCAGCCATCCCGTCGCCCGCTTCGTCTTGGCGAGGTGTCCCCGCGGTGCCGGCCGCGCGATCTCGTTGAAGGGCCAGGCGTCCTCGCCCCCGGAGTACACCAGGCCCTCGGTCCCCGTCGGGGCCATGGAGGTCTCGGCGCAGAAGGTGGGGTCGAAGGGCACCCCGCGGGCAACGAGCCATTCGAAGTGACCCAGGCTCTCCGCGCAGTAGCGGGCGATCTTGGCCTCGTCGGGATCGGGGCCGCAGGCCGCCATCATGTAGCGGTACATGTCGTCGAGGCTGTCCTCGAAACCGCACGCACGCTGGATGGGCGTCCCCCCGCCGAGGTAGACGATGCCCTCGGCCAACGCGGCGGCCCCGCCCGGGCCGCCCGTGCGCTCGGTCACCAGGACCTGCGCCCCCGCCTCAGCCGCGCTGAACGCCGCGGCCGAGCCGGCCGCGCCGAACCCGACGACGACGACGTCGGCCGTACCGTCCCAGCTCTCGATCTCCGCGGCCTCGCACGGCATCACGCCGGACTCGTCCACCACACCTCCCCGCAGCGCCGCCGAGACGGTAGCCGGGCTCGTGACGTCGCCACCCCGTCCCGCCGGGCGTCTCCTATTCGCCCTGCAGGAAGAGGCAGAGTGGATGGCCGGCCGGATCGAGCATGATCCGGATGCGATTGGGATCGCGGTCCGGCGGCTGCCAAGGCGCTTGGGTGCCGCCGGCCTCGAGCGCCGTCCTGACCGCGGCCTCGAGGTCGTCGACCTGCAACTCGAAGTGGAGCATCTTCGACTGCTCGCCGGGGCGCTCCGGCCAGGTTGGGGGCTCATACCGCGCGTCGCCCTGGATGTTGAGGTGGACGCCGCCTGCGGGGTCCCAGAGCTGCACCCAATCCGTCGGGTCGACGTCTCCCATCTCAAAGCCGAGAAGGCGCTGGTAGAAGCGGGCCACCGGTGCTGAGTCCGCACAGTCGATGGCGACGCCGACCCATTTGATGTCGCTCGTGCTCATTTCCCCACTCGTGCTCCTGTGAACGTCTTTCTCTTCAACGTGTTCTCTCTTCTGCGCCCGCCGAGCGCACGCTCCCGATCAGTTCGCGCGCCCGAGCGAAGACGGCGTCGAACATCGGCTCGGTGAGGGTCCCGGTGAACGTGTTCTGCTGGCTGGGGTGATAGGAGGCGATCATCGTTCGCCGATCAGGCAGCGCGTACTCGGCGAGATGCCCGAAACGCGGGCGGGGCCGCAGCCCGAAGTGCTGGGCGAGCGCCTGCCAGGCCACCTGGCCCAAGGCCACGATCACGACGGAGTGGCAGAGCAGCGCCAGCTCGCGGGCGAGATACGGCGCGCACGCGGCGCGCTCCCCCGCCTCGGGCTTGTTGCCCGGTGGCGCACAGTGCACGGTGGCCGTGATGTATGCGCCTCGCAGCGCCAGACCGTCGTCGCGCGACGTGGCGACCGGCTGCGTCGCGAATCCGGCCCGGTACATCGCGGCGAAGAGCCAGTCGCCGGAACGATCGCCGGTGAACATGCGCCCCGTCCTGTTGGCTCCGTGCGCCGCGGGCGCGAGGCCGACGACGACGAGGCCGGCGCGAGGATCACCGAACCCAGGCACGGCACGACCCCAGTAGGTCTGTCCGGCGTACGCAGCGCGGCCGCGACGCGCCACTTCTTCGCGCCAGCGGACCAGGCGGGGGCAGCGGCGGCAGCCGGTCACGTCCCGTTGCACCGCGGCCAACGAGTCCCTTACCACCCGGTCGGAGGCCACGGTGCAGAGCCTACGATGGGCTCCCGTGCCCCTTTCCGCCCGATCCGCCTCACGCCCGTCGTCGCGCCGAGGGCGCAAGGCGCCGGCCACCACGGTCGTGCTGCTGGTTCGCCACGGCACGACTCCGACGACCGGAAAGATGCTTCCCGGGCGTGCGGCCGGGCTCCACCTGTCCGACGAGGGCCGGGCCCAAGCCGAGGCGGCGGCCGGCAGGATCGCCGCCCTCTCCAAAGCGCCGACGGCCGTCTACGCCTCCCCGCTGGAGCGGACTCGCGAGACTGCGGCGCCGATCGCCCGTGCCCTCGGTTTGCGGGTGCGCACCGCGGCGGGCCTGGTCGAGGCGGACGTCGGCGAATGGACCGAGCAGCGCCTGTCCCGTCTCTTCAAGTCGAAGGAGTGGACGACGGTGCATCGCTGGCCGGGCGGCTTCCGCTTCCCGGGCGGCGAGTCGTTCGCCGAGATGTCGGTCCGGGCCATGGACGCCGTCCTCGGGCTCGTTGCGGCCCACCCCGGTGAGTCGATCGTCGCCGTCTCACACGCAGACCCGATCAAGGCGATCGTGGCCGCCGCGGCGGGTGTGCCCCTCGACCTGATGCAGCGGCTGGTGATCTCTCCTTGCTCCATCAGCGCCCTCCTCTTCACCTCGGCCGGTCCCATCGTGCTGAGCGTGAACTCGACGGCAGCCCTCGATGAGCTGGTGCCCTCGTGAGCGAGGACTACGACTACGACGCGCCCGACCACTGCACGGTCGGGGCCCTCGGCGATGTCGGGCAACGACTCTTCCTCTTCTATTGCCGTCAGGGGCTGGTTGAGACCACGGTCAAGGTCGAGAAGCAGCAGATCGCAGTGCTGGCGGGCTACCTCGGCCGGATCGTCCGGGAGCTGGGCCGGCCTGGAGACCTCCCCGAGGACCTCGAGTTCTACGGCACCGACGAGTTCGAATGGGTCGTGGGCACCATCGGCGTCTCGTACGACGAGGAACTCGACCGCATCGTCGTGGTCTTCGAGGAGATGGGCACGGCCGACGAGGACGAGGAGGAGGACGAGTCCGAGGGCGGTCACGTCCTGCGGGTCGCGCTCTCACGCGAGCAAGCCGCCGCGTTCGCCATCCACGCCACCCAGCTCGTCGAGGCGGGGCGCCCACCCTGCCCGCTCTGCGCGCTTCCGCTCGACCCCGCCGGGCACGTCTGCCCGCGAACCAACGGCCACCGGCCGCCCATCACCTGAGCGCGGTGCCCAGCGACGTCGCACGCGTTCTCACCGAGGGTGACATGGAAGTCCACGGCCGGATCGCCGGGAGCTCCAACGCCACGCTTCTCGTGACCTGCCGCCTGGACGGCGAGGAGCTCCTCGCCGTCTACAAGCCCTCGAAGGGGGAGCGACCCCTCTGGGACTTCCCCGGCGGGCTGTACCAGCGCGAGATCGCCGCCTACGTGCTGGCCGAGAGCCTCGGCTGGGGCTTCGTCCCCGAGACCGTCGAACGGCGGGAGGGGCCGTTCGGGCGCGGCTCGGTGCAGCGCTTCGTCCACGAGGACGGAACGTCGCACTACTTCACCCTGCGCGACGATCCCAAGTGGCACGACGCGCTGATGCGCGTGTGCGCGTTCGATGTCGTGGCCAACAACGCCGACCGCAAGAGCGGTCACATCCTTCTCGCCGAAGACCGCCTGTGGGCGATCGACAACGGCTTGTGCTTCAACACGCGCGACAAGCTCCGCACTGTTATCTGGGACTTCGGTGGCGCGCCGCTCGAATCGGGCGTGGTCGACGACCTGTCTCGCTTTGTCCACGGCGAGCCGCCGCCCGCTCTGTGCCAACTGCTGGAGCCGGCGGAAGTCGCTGCCACGATGGACCGGGCCGCGTGGCTCCTCAGCCTGCGGGCGCTGCCCGAGCTGGTCGACGACGGGGGCTGGCCCCCGTATCCCTGGCCCCTCGTGTGAGCTGGTACTTCCTAACTCAGAGGTAATCGGTCGGATATAGGGGTCTAGAGTGATTCGCCGGGGCCTGCCCCAACGACCGAACCCATGTCCAGCATCGACCCCTACATCGTCCTCGGCAGTGCCGTCGTCGGCCTCCTCGTCGGCATGACCGGCGCGGGTGGCGGCGCGCTCATGACGCCGATGCTGATCCTCCTCTTCGGCGTGAAGCCCTCGACCGCGATTTCGAGCGATCTGGTGGCGGCCGTGCTCATGCGGCCCGTCGGCGCGGTCGTCCACATGACCCAGAAGACGGTCAACTTCCGGCTCGTCGGATTCATGGTCCTGGGCTCGGTGCCCGCCGCGTTCGCAGGCGCCTACGTCCTCCACCTCATGGGTGGCTCGACGTCGGCGCAGAACAAGGTCGAGATCGCGCTCGGCTCCGCCTTACTCCTCGGCGCGGCCGCGATGGTGCTGCGCTACGTGCTCGACCGCCGCACTGGACAGCAACGCCAGGGCATGGTGCACGAGCTGGTCGTGCACCCGATCCCCACGGTCATGATCGGGCTGATCGGCGGGTTCGTCGTCGGCGTGACCTCGGTGGGATCGGGTTCACTGATGATCGTGCTGCTGCTCTTCCTCTACCCGATGCTCGGCGCCAACAAGCTCGTCGGGACAGATCTGACTCAGGCCGTGCCGCTCACGATCGCCGCCGCGCTCGGGGCGCTGGCCTTCGGTCACGTCGAATTCAGTATCACCGCATCGATCATCATCGGGAGCGTCCCGGCCGTCTTGGTGGGCTCGCTGATCTCCTCCCACGCACCGGACCGCTACATCCGACCGGTCATCACCTTCGTGATCTTCGCGTCAGGCCTCAAGTACGTCGGCGTTGGGACGAC
>JBPYFR010000007.1:0-6819 GCA_051985685.1 Acidimicrobiales bacterium | reverse complement strand
CTCCTCGGACTGGACACCGACCGTTTGGACGCGCTGCGGGCGACGGGCACGATCTAACCGGCGCGATCTGAGGGCGACTGAGAGAGAGAAGGAGGTATTCGTGCGAGCACCCCGAGCCCGGCGTTCGGAGCTGGCGACGCCGGCCAGCAGCGAGCGCATGTGCGAGAAAGCGCCGACGGCGGGGGCAGACCTGGTGTTCTTGGATCTCGAGGATGCATGCGCGCCGGCGGTGAAGGAGTCCGCCCGGTCGATCGCCGTGGGCGCGCTCACCGGCTTGGACTGGGGGCGCACGGTGCGGGCGGTGCGCGTCAACGGGATCGACACGCCGTGGTGCCATGGCGACATCATCGAGGTCGTCACTGGCGCAAGGGACTGCGTCGACGTCTTGATCGTGCCCAAGGTGCGTCGTGCCCGTGACGTCTGGTGGGTCGACGTGCTGCTGGGCCAGCTCGAGGCGAAGCTCCGGATCGCCCGGCCCATCGGCCTCGAGGTGCTCATTGAAGATGCCGAGGGCTTGGCCCGGGCGTTGGAGATCGCGCAGTCGAGCGAACGGCTGGAGGCGGTGATCTTCGGCGCGGGCGACCTCTCGGCCTCGTTGCACGCACGCGTCGACGGAAACTTCGACCCCGTCGTGCCCTATCCCGGAGACTTCTGGCATGCAGCACGGGTCCAGGTGCTCACCGCGGCGCGCGCCGGCATGGTCGACGCCATCGACGCGCCGTACCCGGCGTACACCGACCCCGAGGGGTACCGGCGGTCCGCGCTGGCGGCGAGCGCCCTCGGCTACGACGGCAAGTGGGCCATCCATCCCGACCAGGTGCCGATCGCGAACGAGGTCTTCTCGCCGACTCCGGAGGAGGTGGCAGAGGCCCGGGAGGCGATGGCTGTCTACCGCGCCGCGGAGGAGGGCGGCGTCGGGGCCATCGGGCGGGGCGGCAAACTCGTCGACGCCGCGCACATGCGGTTGGCCGCGAACACGTTGCACAAGGCCTCGCTGGCAGGAGTTCCGGAACCGGAGTCCGAGTAGCGCGAGGAACTCGGCAGGCGACACCGTCAGAGAAGGACTGTGGGGGTCGTGTTTGCTTTTCGACACTGGATAGATCGATCCATTCAGTCCGCCAACGGGGAAACATCCCCGGCCCCGCCTCCTGACCGAGAGGGCGTTCGCCGTGGTGAAAACGCCCTTCTCACCATGCGAGAGGCGTGCTACCATCGCAGTCGTCGACGACACCACTGTGCACGGAGAGGACCCGCTCATGGCCCGTTGGCCCAAGCCACCCGAAGGCAGCTGGACCGAGCACTTCCAGCTTGGCACCGAGCCCATCTCCTATGAGGACTCCATCTCGCAGGAGTTCTACGAGCTCGAGCGCGAGGCCATCTTCAAGCGGGCCTGGTTGAACGTGGGTCGTGTGGAACAGCTCCCACGGAAGGGCAGTTACTTCACGAAGGAGCTCGCCGTGGCGCGCACCTCCGTCGTGGTGGTGCGCGGTACCGACGATGAGATACGCGCTTTCCACAACGTCTGTCGGCATCGCGGCAACAAGCTCGTCTGGAACGACTATCCCAACGAAGAGACGAGCGGCGTCTGCCGTCAGTTCGTCTGCAAGTACCACGGCTGGCGGTACGACATCGACGGGTCGAACTCCTTCGTGCAGCAGGAGCAGGAGTTCTTCAATCTCGACAAGGCCGACTACGGATTGGTGCCCGTGCACTGCGAGGTGTGGGCGGGGTTCATCTTTGTCAACCTCGCCAAGGAGCCGGAGCAGAACCTACGGGACTTCCTCGGGCCCATGGTCACCAAGCTCGAGAACTATCCGTTCCACGAGCAGTCGGAGCGGTTCTTCTACCGCGCACCCGTCAAGGCCAACTGGAAGCTCTACATGGACGCGTTCCAGGAGTTCTACCACGCACCCGTCCTGCACGCGAAGCAGACACCGCCCGACTGGTCGATAGCCGCACAGCAGGCCGGGTTCGAAGCACCGGCGTACGAGATCGACGGCCCGCACCGACTCGTCAGCACTGCCGGCGTCCACCCATGGGACTTGGCGCCCAACCAGCTCCAGCCCATGGAATTGATTACCCGCAGCGGTCTGTTCGGGGCTTGGGACGTGCCCGATCTCAAGTTCGACCAGAAGGAGGCGGGCATCAACCCCGCCGGGTGCGACCCGTGGGGGCTCGACTCGTTCCAGCTGTGGCCGAACTTCGTGATCCTCATTTGGGGACAGGGCTGGTACCTCACGTACCACTACTGGCCGACGGCTCCCAACGAGCACATCTTCGAGGGCACCCTGTACTTCGTTCCCGCTAAGACAGCCCGGGAGCGTCTGGCGCACGAGATGGCGGCCGTCTCCTTCAAGGAGTACGGCCTTCAGGACGGCAACACACTCGAGGCGACCCAGACGATGCTCGAATCGCGCGTGCTCGAGCGCTTCCCGCTCATGGATCAGGAGGTCCTGTGCCGCCACCTCCACAAGGTGGCCGCCGACTGGGTCGATGACTACAAGAAGGAGCGTGAGACGACGGGGGTGTCACGATGACCGATGCCGGGGCGATGTTGCCCACGGAGTTCTCCGACCTGGAGCCATTCGCAGCGACGTGGTGCCTGGCGACCGAGCACGAGCGGTTTGCTCAGCGTTTGGACCGCAGCATGGACGAGATGCAGTCGTTCTACGACGCCGTCACGCCGCGGGCCGAGGAGGCCATCGCGTACTGCGACAAGTTCGCGCTCGACGACATGCCCGACGACGCGCGGAACTTGATGCACCTCCTGTACTCGATGGTCATGGTCTCGTTCCCGGTCGAGCGCTGGGGGCAGCCCCACGTGCCCGACACGGGGGCGGCCTACCTCGACCTCCTGGTTGAGCCCGGTCCCTGAGCCCGGCGGCCCACTCTCCAATCCCGCAGATCCGGCGGGGCTGACCGCGAGCGGGAGCGGCTCCTAGCCCACTTCTGCGAGGAGCGCCGACCCCGACGTGATGGCGCGGTCGCCGTTGCCTTCGTCGTGGATGAGCAGGCGGACCCCGATCAGCCCGGACCCGCTCGAACCGGGGTACGCAGTCCCCTCGACCCGGAACGGACCGGCCTTCCCGCGGGCGAGGAACATCACGTGCCAGCTTTGGACCTGAAGCTTCCGGGTACCGGCGACGTCGGCGGCCAGGTCGATAGCGGCGCTCTCGAGGACGACGTGCTGGGGTCCGATGTGCAACGCGGCGTCGGGGGAGGCGAACTCGGCCGTGAGCTCGGGCAGCACCCAGTGCCCGTCGGCTCGCTTCGCTGCCCCGAAGACCTGCCAGAGCGGCGGCAGGTCGGGGGAGTCCTCTATCACCAACTTCGAGTCCTCGACGTCCATCCGTTCGAGGCCATCGGGCGGTGTCCCGATCGACGCGCCCTGCCCTTCGATGAACGCGAGCACGCGGTCGCGACGCTCCGCGTCGACGATGAGGCAGCGTCCGTAACCCATGGTCCTGCCCTGGTGGATCAGCCCGGAGCCGAGGACCTCGATCGTGTCGACGTCGACCCCGGGGTCGAGGACCTGGACGGAGGCGATCACCGGATTGGGTACGGCCACGAGGTCGGCCTGACAGCCTTCCGGGGACGCGATGGCCAGTGGCGCCACCATGATCCCGCCCGCCTCGTTGCGCATGTCGTGGCGGATCCGGACCGTGTTGTCTTCGGGCCCGAGGTTCATGGCCGAGTGGTTGCGGCCGATGTAGCGGTAGCTGAGGAGTCCCGACCAGCGCCGCTGGAGTTCGGCCCGGTAGGCCTCGGGGTCGGTGGTCAGTTCCCTGATGTCACGCATGCCCTCTGCCATCTGGCTCCTTACATTGCCTCGTATTCGACCGTGACGGTTTGGCCGGACGGCAGGCTCTGGCAGGTAAGGACCCAGCCCTCCTCGACCTCCTCGGGGGTCAGCGCGTTGTTGACGCGCATGGCGACGGAGCCTTCCTTCAAGAAGGCCATACAGGTCGCGCAGTTGCCGGACTCGCACGAGAAGGGGGGACGGAGTCCGCCCCGGCGGGCGGTCTCGAGCAGGGTGTCACCGGGCTGGTAGGCAACCTCCACCGACTTGCCATTCAGGATGACGGTCACCCGGTCGGGCACGTCCGCCTTCGCGCCGGAGGCGTCGCCTGCAGCTGCGGCCTGCTGGTCCTTCTCCTGCTGCTCCACCAAGAAACGCTCGATGAAGATGCGGTCGGGTCCGACGCCGAGCCCCTGCAGCGTCGCTTCCATGATGTCCATGAACGGGCCGGGGCCGCAGATGTAGCAGTCGGCCCCGACCTCTCCTTCCGCGAACGCCACGACGGCCTCCGCGGTCAGGAACCCGCCGTCGGAGTCGAAGTGATGACGGATGTCGAACCGGCCCGAGTGCTCGTCACGCATCCGAGTGAACGCCTCGTCGAAGATCACCGACGAGCGGTCGCGGTTGGCGTAGAGGAGCTTGACCGAGCGCGGCGTGGTCTCTAGGACGTGCTTGGTGATCGACATCACCGGCGTGATGCCGCTGCCTCCGCAGAAGGCCAGCACCGGACGCTCCGTCGTTTGCGGGCAGAACACACCGGCTGGCTTCGTGACTTCGAGAACGTCGCCCTCGGTCACGTGGTCGAGGAACCAATTGGAGACCGCTCCGCCCGCGACCCGCTTGATGGTCACGGTCAGGTCGTCGTCTGTCTCCGGTGAGGACGACATGGAGTACGACCGGAGCTGCTCCTCCCCGTCAAGATGGACGCGGAAGGTGCAGAACTGTCCCGGTTGATAGCGGAACGTCTCACGGAGATCGTCCGGGACGTCGAGCACGAAGGAGCTGGCGTCGTGCGTCTCAGGCACGACCCGCTTGACCCGCAGCGCGTGGTAGCCGTGCTCGCGCAGGACGGGGTTGTGGTCACTCGTCGCGGTCGACATGGCGATCGGTGGGGGGCAACTCTCGCATCCGCAATCGGACCCTCATCCTGGTCACGTGGGAGCTCAGCGGAACCTACTGCGGGCTCGGCCAGGCCACCGACTTGGTCTCGAGGTACTGCTCGAACCCTTCGAGACCGTTTTGCCGGCCGATGCCGCTGTGCTTGTAACCACCGAAGGGGATGTCCGCCTGCCCTATCGGCATGCCTCCGTTGACGGCCATGCTCCCGGTGCGGATGCGCTCGGCCACGGCAAGCGAGCGCTCGAACGACCCCGAGAAGACGCCACCAGAGAGCCCGTAGACGCTGTCGTTGGCGATGCGCACGGCGTCGTCGTCGTCATCGAATGGAATGGCCACCAATACCGGCCCGAAGATCTCCTGCTGGGCGATAGTCATGGTGTTGTCGACGTCGGTGAAGAGCGTCGGCTCCACGAACCAGCCCTTGGGGAGGTCTGCGGGTCGGCCGCCGCCCAGGGCGAGCGTGGCTCCCTCGGCGACCCCCTTCTCGATGTAGCCCAGCACGCGCTCGCGCTGTTTGGCCGAGATGACCGGGCCCATCAGGACGTCGGGGCGCTGCGGGTCCCCGTACGCCACCGAGGAGAGCGTCTTCTGCAGGATCTCCACGCCCTCCTCGTATCGGGAGCGCGGGAGCAGCATCCGGGTTTGGATGGCGCATCCTTGGCCGGCGTGGAAGCAGACCGCGATGCCCGACGGTACCGAGGTGGCGAAGTCGGCGTCGTCGAGCACGATCGTGGCGGACTTGCCACCCAGCTCCAAGAAGACGCGCTTCAGGGTCGGAGCGCCCTTCTCCATGATGCGCTTGCCCACGGCCGTCGAGCCGGTGAATGAAATCAGATCGACCTTGGGCGACAAGGTGAGCTCTTCACCGACCAGGTGGTCGGAGGAGGTGACGACGTTGAGGACTCCCGGTGGGAACTCAGTCTGCTCGGCGACGAGGCGACCGAGGCGGGTGGCGTTCCACGGCGTGTCGGGCGCAGGCTTGAGCACCACGGTGTTGCCCGTCGCGAGGATCTGGCCGAGCTTGTTCAGGGTGACCTCCACCGGGAAGTTCCACGGCACGATGGCGCCCACGACGCCGACCGGCTCCTTCCAGACCTGCCGGGTGTTGGCTGTTCCCCTGCGGTCGACGACTTGGGGCAGGTCGGTGCGCCAGGAGAACTCGTCCATGAGCTTGATGGGATAGCGGAGCGCGCCGTCCAGCGGGATGTCGAGCTGGTTGGCGTGAGTGGTCAAGCGCGGACAGCCCACCTCGAGGATCAATTCCTCACGGAGTTGTTCCCGCTCTCTCTCCAGGGCGTCCTGCAGCTGGGTGAGGCACTCCTTGCGGCGCTCCCGGTTGGTGGACCAGTCGCTCTCGTCGAAGGCTCGACGGGCCGCGTCGACGGCGCGATGCATCTCGGCGGCCGAGGCATCGGCCACCCGGCCGATGAGCTCCTCGGTGGCGGGGTTGACGTTGTCGAACGTCTCGCCCGAGTCTGACCCGATGAGCTCGCCGTCGACGAGCATCCTCTCTTCGTGGCCGGCTGCGGTCGTCATGGCCCACCCCTGTCTCGCCGGAGGTTTCTCGCTGGGCGGAAACCTAGTTATCAAAAAGTGCCAGTGCCATTAGCATAATCGACCGCCACGCCCACGAGGTGCGGGCGTCGTTGGTGCGCCTCCGATCTGGTCCGGAGATGCTCCGGCGCTGCTCAGAGCGAGAACGCGGGTGGCAGCGACCTGCTCTCCAACACGTCGGTGCCCAGCTGGCGGGTGAGCCGGGTCCCGGCCCCGAGCAGCTGATCGAGCACCAGCGTTCGCCGGACGTAGCGGTGCAGGGGGTGCTCGGTCGTGAAGCCGATGCCGGCCAGCACCTGTTGGGCGTGCCGGGCAACAGTGCGGGCGGACCGTCCCGCCAGCCCCTT
>JBPYFR010000006.1:0-2691 GCA_051985685.1 Acidimicrobiales bacterium | reverse complement strand
GTTCAACGTGGAGGCAATGGTCGTCATGACAGGGCGAATATCTCCTCGGTCGGATGACCGGTGACGGCGAAGAACACGTCGTCGAGGTCTGGAGTATGAATTGACAGCTGCTCCACCTCGATGTTGGCCTCGTCGAGCACGCTGAGCACGTGGCGAAGCGCGGCGACGGTGCCGTCCGTGGGCACTTGGATCTCGAGCTTCTCCTCGTCGTACGCCGCGCCATGGAGAAGAGCGACCGCTCCGTGCAGGGAATGGACAGTCGGTACCTGCAATCGGACATGGCCGCCGGAGACGCGCCGCTTGAGCTCGTCCGCGGTGCCTTCGGCGACGATCCGTCCCCGATCGAGCACGGCGATCTGGTCGGCCAGCTCATCGGCCTCGTCGAGGTACTGGGTCGTCAACAAGATGGTGACGCCCCGAGCGGCGAGCTGACGGATGCTGTCCCACATCATCCGGCGACTGCCCGGGTCGAGGCCGGTGGTGGGCTCGTCGAGAAAGATCACCCTGGGCTCTCCCACCAGGGTCATGGCCAGGTCGAGGCGGCGGCGCATGCCACCGGAATACGTCGTCACCGGCTTGCGGGCCGCGTCGGTAAGCCCAAACCGGTCGAGCAATTCGCTCACCCGTGTCCGACCCGCACCGCGGTCGAGATGATTGAGGTCGGCCATCAGTCGCATGTTCTCCAATCCGGTGCACAGATCGTCGAGCGCGGAGAACTGGCCCGTGACGCCGATCACGCCCCGTACGGCATCGGGCTCTCGCACGACATCGTGGCCGGCCACGCTGACCTGGCCGGCGTCGGCGGTGATCAAGGTCGAGAGGATCCGGATCATCGTCGTTTTGCCTGCGCCGTTCGGCCCCAAGAGGGCGAAGATCGAGCCTTCGTTCACCGTCAGGTCGACCCCGTCGAGCACGGTCGCGTCGTCGAACGTCTTTCGCACGCCGGCGGCGACGATGGCCCGTTGGCTGGTCGGGCTCATCGTGGTCCTCCACCGGGGACCTCCGGTGGCAGTTCGCCTGCGGCGACGAGCGCGGCTCGGCGCTCCTTCCATTCCTGCTCGAATCGAACGATCTGCTCCACTAGGAAGTCGGCGAAGGCGCCGAACTCGAGAAGGACCGCCCGCCGCTCCGGCGGCGCGTCCTTCAATACCTCGAGGCCCTCGCGGGCGAGCTGGGCCATTTCCTGGTATTCGGTGATGTCCATCCCCATCCCCTCCGGCGAGCTCATATCGATGCGGATCCGATCCATCCGCTCTCCGGCCGACCGTGAACGCCGGATGACGTGCAGCGTCTCGAGCGTCTTCGCCGCACCAGTGATGGCGCTGCGGCTGGCGAGCAACGCGTCGGCGAGCTCGGCGATGGTCTGCTCGGGTGGGTCGCAGACCGCCAGGTAGCCGATCAACCGGCCCACCATCGGCGGAAAGGCGTACCTGGTGGCGTAGTAGCGGCCCATGTGGTCGGCGAACGTGATTTCGGCATCGGTGGGCATTGGCAACATAATACAGATATAACTGAGATAACACAAATCCGTGTTATTTTTCCCACCCTGACATCGACTAGGAGCTTTCCCGCTAGGCTGTCGTTGAGCTGTAATCGAGATGGTTTTAAGGTGGTTTCGAGGAGGTACTGCCCATGACCCCGCTGGCCCCAGCCAAGCCCGACCTGGCCGCCCACGAGGCTGCCACCCGCTTGGGCATGGACGCCATCGTCAGCGAGCTGCGCCAGAGACTCGGTGTCCGTCTCGTGGCCTTCTTGGCGGGAGCGAGCGAGACGCGAGCAGTGCACCAGTGGGCTGCTGGCACCCGTGAAATCAGGGACCCCGAGGTCGTAGACAGGCTCAGGCTCGTCTACCAGGTGGTGCAGCTACTCGTCGCTCACGACACTGACGCCGTCGCGCAGGCGTGGTTCCAGGGGCTCAACCCCAAGCTCGACGATCGCTCACCGGCTCGGCTGCTGCGCGACGGCGAACTGCCCGAGGTGGGCCCGCAGGTGCTCAAGGCCGCACGCGCGTTTGCAGCCGTCGGCTAGGAGGCCTCTGGCCTCGTGGACCTGGCGGTGGTGCAGCCCGATGGTCCGGTGCGTCGAGTCGGGTACGCGCCGAACCCGTGGGCATGGACGCCCTGGGAATATGGTCCCTTCACAGGACGCTGGGACGACCCCGAAGACGTGTACCGGGTGCTCTACGCAGCCTCCTCCGCGCTGGGCTGCTTCCTCGAAGTCTTGGCGCAGTTCCGACCCGACCCGGGGCTTGCCACGGATCTCGAGGCCATCGAGGGCGATCCCGACGACATTGCGTACCCAACGGTGCCCGGAGGCGAGCTCGACCGGGCATGGATTGCCAGACGCCGCCTCGGAGAAGCATCCCTGGCGGGTCACTACGTGGACATCGGACATTCGAGCACCATCGCAGAACTGCGTCCGCACTTCTTGGGACGCGCACTGACGATCGGCTTGCCCGACTTCGATGCATCGGCAGTACGCCTCGCCGCACCACGGCCGTTCACGCAGGTCATCTCGCGCTTCCTCTACAGCTCCGCGTTGCCTGCGGGTGCTGCGCCCGATGGGATCCAGTTCTTCTCACGTCACGGGGACGACCAGCGCCTGTGGGCGATCTTCGAACGGGACGCCGACATCGGATCGACCCAGAGTCACTTGCTGTCCGATGTCGGTTCGCAGGTGATTGCCGAGGAC
>JBPYFR010000005.1:0-3178 GCA_051985685.1 Acidimicrobiales bacterium | reverse complement strand
GACCGTCCACGTCCAGCTGACCCGGCCCAGGCGCGGCTGCTTCGGAGCCAGGCCGGCCGCGTGCGAAGGGCCGGACTTGTACGTGACCGTGATCGCGCACCGCACCGACACCGGTGAGACGGCCGCCCTCAGCGTCGCCGCGCTCCCGGCCGCAACCGGCGAGGTCAGTCTGACCAGACGCACCGTCGCCCCGGCCCTCAGCGGGAGGAAGAGTCCGGCCGCGCCGACGGCCAGTGAGCAGCAGGCAAACCTTTGCACCACGGACGCTCGCTTCCGTGCAGAACGCTACAGCGCGACGGCGCCGGCGAGGCCGGTGCTGCGGCTGGAGCGTGCGGGCGGCCTACGGCTCGACGTTGAAGCTGAACATCATCCCGCTCTCGTGATGCTCGGCGATGTGGCAGTGCGCCATCCAGCGCCCCGGGTTCGTGACATCGAGCAGGATGTCGACCGTCTCGCCGGTGCGCACGAGCACCGTGTCTTTCCACGCGAGGTTCGGCTCGTTCACATCGTCGCGCGCGAGGATCAGGAACCGGCCGGCCCCGTGAACGTGGAACGGGTGCGGCATCGGATGGTCCGAGTCCATCTCGTTGACGAGACGTAGCTTCACCTGGTCGCCGACCCGGAACGTCCAGTCGATCTGCGCGTTCTCGGCGCCGGTGTCGCCGTCGACGAGCTTCCAGCGCATGTTCGCCGGCGTCGTCATCCGGTTGACCTCGACCATATCGTCCTCCCACTCGATGCCCTGCGCGGCGCTGTGGGCGTGTTCGGGCTCGTGATGCTCGTGTTCGTGGTGCCCGTGCTCGTGGCCGTGATCACCACCGGAAGCGGCGAGGGTTTCGGGCACAAGCTTCATTCCGCACTGGGGGCACCGGTCAGGCTTGTCGCTCGTCACCTCGGGGTGCATCGGGCAGACGTAGGTCGTGTCCTCGGCGGCTTGCGCGAGCAGCTTCATTCCGCACTTCGGGCAGCTCGCCGGCTCCTCGCTCACGACTTCGGGGTGCATCGGGCAGACGTAGACCACGGCTGTGCCTTCCGGGACGCCCAGATCCATCTCGGCCACGAAGGAGAGCCTCTTGTCCGGCGGCGCGTGCAGGAAGGACTGAATCCGCTCGCGCAGCTCGGGCGCGTCCGCATTCGTTCGCGGCCGGGCGAACTCGTCTGCGAATGACTGCTCGGGCTCTTCCTCGTCGACGGTGACCGTTGCAAGGAGGTAGGTGCGCTCGGGCGTCCGGTGCTCGAGCCGGACTCGACCCGCCTCTGGGAAGAGCACGTCGACGACGACGCGCTCCGACGGCGCAAGCAGCACCTCGTCGACCAGCTCCTCGTGCTCGTAGTGCCCCGCGTCGGCGCCGACCAGCTTCATCCGTGCACCCGGGAGCGCGATGTTGAAGACACGGGTGTTCGCGGTGTCGGTGAGGTGGAAGCGCACGACCTCGCCGCGCTTCGCCTCGAGCTGAAGGTCGGTCTCACCGGCGACCAGCATCACGTTGCCGAAGCGGCCCATCGCGACGTGGGTCGTCTCTTCGCCGAACGGGGCGATCTGGCCGTCCTCGATCAGGATGTCGTCGAGCGTGAGCAGCAGCTCACGATTGGCCGGCGGCCAGTAGTCGGGCTCGGACGGCGTGGCCAGGATGTTCCCGTAGAGGCCCAGTTCCTGGCCGTAGTCCTCGCGGATATGTGGGTGGTACCAGTAGGCGCCGGCGTCAGGTACATGCACCTCGTAGGTGAACGTCTCGCCAACCGGGATCGGCGCCTGGGTGTCGTGCGTTCCGTCGTAGCGGTTCTCCAGGCGCAGACCGTGCCAGTGCACCGTCGCGTCGAGGTCGCCGTGGTTCTTGACGTGAACGGTGATCGTCGCGCCCTGGGGAACCTTGAGCGTGGGGCCTGGAACAGATCCGTTGTAGGTGAGCATCCGCACGGTTGCGTCGCCGATCTGCTTCTTGACCGGGAAGATGTCCAGCTCGAACTCGCCGCCGTCGGCGAGCTCGACCACTTCGGTCTCGCACGCATCCGGCAACCCGTCCGTCTCGCGCGGCAGCTGCGTGGCGTGTCCATGGTCCTGGTGGAAGGCGTGCTCGTGCATCGGTTAGCTCCTCTCGGTCGAGTGGGCTTCGGAAGCTGCCACCGTGGCGAGCGGCATTCGCGCAGAGTCCGGCGTCTTCGACTGCCGGTAGTCCGCAGTCTGCTCGGCGATGAACTGTGCGTCGTCCCTGATGAATCCGATCAGCGCCGAGCCGCGCGTGTACTGCCAGGTCAGCCCGAGGAAGTAGAGCCCAGGGACATCGGTGACGCCGCGGCGGTGGCGTGGGCGGCCTTCGTCGTCGAGGATCGGCAGCGTGATCCAGGTGTAATCGGGCCGGTAGCCCGTCGCCCAGATGACGGCATCTACCTCGCGCTCGCTCCCGTCCTCAAAGCGAACCTGCCGTCCGTCGGCCTCGAGGAGACGCGGCCTGAGCTCGACTCCGTAGCGTTTGGTCATCTCGCCTGGACTCGAGCCGATCAGCGTGTCCCCGCGGGTCTTCAGCTTTCGGCCGAGGCGCGAGTCGACGTTCCTGTCGAGGATGTGCGTCGTGGTCAGCCACCAGAAGAGGTCGCGCCCGAGCACGCGCTGGGGCAGCGGTTTCTGACGTGACCCGATCGCGAGCACGACCGGGTGCGTCGCCGAGAGCTCCTTGGCTATCTGAAAGCCGGTGTTGCCTCCGCCGACCACCAGAACCGTCCCCTGGGGCACCTCGCCCGGGCGGCGGTAGCCCACGGCGTGCGTCTGGAAGACCGCGGAGTCGAGCTTCTCGGCGAGCTTCGGCACATAGGGCGTCTGGAACGGCCCGGTCGCCACGACCACCTGGTCGGCGCTGATCGTGCGATCGCCTGTCTGGAGCTGGAAGCGGCCGGTGTCTCGCTCGAGTCTCTTCACCTCGCTGTCGAACTCGATCGGCAGCTCGAAGGTCTCCGCGTAACTCTCGAGATAGGCGATCACCTCATCGCGGCCCGGATAGCCGTCGGGATCGCCGGGAAACGGCAGTCCCGGTAGCCCGCTGTAGCGACGGGAGGTGAACAGCGTCAGAGAGTCCCAGCGCTCGCGCCAGGCCGAAGCGACCTGGCCGGCACGCTCGAGAATCACGAAGCGTCGACCTTGGAGCGCAAGGTGGTGGCCAATTGCCAGTCCCGCCTGGCCGGC
>JBPYFR010000004.1:0-2526 GCA_051985685.1 Acidimicrobiales bacterium | reverse complement strand
GTTCCGAATCGACAACATCGTCACGGCAGTGACCGACAAGACCTATCTCGGCGCGGCGGGCTGCATCGAGTGGTGGGGCGAGATGGCCGACGCCTTCGCAGAGGGGATGCGATGCGAGATCGAGGCGCGTTTGGCCGTCGCCGGGACGGGCGCACGATCCGGTGCTCCGCTTCGCCTGCCTTGGATCGGCGTTGCCCGGTTTCAGGACGGGAAGCTCGCTCGCTGCGCGGGCTACGCCAACCGCCATGAAGCCCTCAAAGACGTGGGGCTGGAGGAGTAAGCCATGGCCGCGAACCTCGACCTCGTGCGCTCGATCTACGCGGACTGGGAACGCGGGGACTACTTCAGCAGGGCCGATTGGGTGGACCCCGAGATCGAGATCGAGCTGGTCGGTGGGCCGGAACCGCAAAGCTTGAAGGGGGCGACTGAGGTTGCCGAGGGGTGGCGCGAGTTCCTGAGCCACTGGCAGGGATACCGCATCAAGGCGGAGGAGTACAGCCAGCTCGACGGCGAGCGCATGCTGGTTCTCTTTCGCGTCTTCGGGCGCGGAAGAACCAGCGGACTGGAGCTGGGCCAGTTCCAGCAAAGACGAGCGAACGTGTTCCACGTCCGCGAAGGCAAGGTGACGAGGCTTGTGACCTACTTCGAGCGCGACCGCGCCTTTGCCGACCTCGGCCTGGAAGGCTAGGCGATGTCGCAGCAGAACGTGGAGACTGTCCGCAGGGGCAACGCGGCAATGAGGCAGGGGAATTGGGACACCATGGCGGCAATCATGGACCCGCACATCGTCGTTCGCACCGATCCCCGGTGGCCAGAGCAGGTCTTCTACGGTCGGGAGGCCGCGCTTGCCTGGTACCAAGGGCTGTCAGAGTCGGGTGGAGGGGATATCCGGTATGAGGAGTTACTGGACCTCGGGGACCGGGTCCTCGCTCGCGTCAGGTGGGTCTTCCACGGACAGCTGAGCGATGCCGAGGGAGAGCAGCTCACCTCCGTGATCTTCACGTTCCGCGACGGCCGCGTCATCCTCGAAGAGTTCTTCATCGAGCACGAGGATGCCCTCAAAACCGTGGGCTTGAAGGAGTGAGGCGGTGTCCGAGGCGAACCTCGACCTGGTGCGCTCGATCTACGCGGACTGGGAGCGCGGCGACTTCAGCCACGTCGGGTGGGCTGACCCCGAAATCGAGTTCGACGTAATCGGCGACTTCCCCTTTGAAGCAACGACGGGCCTCGCCGGCATGGCTGAGGGCTTCCGCGATTTCCTAAGCACATGGGCGGATTACCGGCTCGCGGTTGACGAGTATCGGGAGCTAGATGGGGAGCGCGTTCTCGTGCTATATCACGCGACGAGCGGACACGCGAAGACAAGCGGGATGGATGCGCGATGGATGCAGACGAACGGAGCGGCCTTACTTCATATTCGCGAAGACAAGGTGACACGACTAGTCATCTATCCCTACGCCGACCGCGCCTTCTCCGACCTCAGCCTCACCCCAGAGACCGATTCGCCCGGATACCCGTGAAGGGTCTCACTAGTTGGACTTACAGAAACGCGCTAGAGACGCGCTCTCGCTCGTGAACCGGATGGTGACGTTCATCAGCGGTGCTCGGGCAGCCCACCTCTCGGCAAACGCAGGAGTCAGGGCCGCCCTGGCGCGTCTGACGGCAGCGAGCTTTGCCGATAAACCGATCGACGTGCGCGCGGATGCGGCCCGCGGCTGGCGGTCGCGGAAGTACTCGGCTTTGTGGTGGTCGACGCCATGCTCCACACGCGCGGGCGAATGATCTGCCTGTCACCGTCGCGACCGGAGTGGCACGTGTGGGCGATCCGCGACGGCAAGGCCGTCCGGGTCGAGTGGTTCAAGGAGTCAGCCCCCGCGCTGCGGTTTGCCGGCCTGACGAGGCACGCGAACAGCAAGTGGAGGCCGAGCTCCCTCCGGCCCCACTGGAACGGCGGCAAATGGATAGCGAGCGTCGCGCTGGGGCTCTGCTAAAGACGGGCGGGTGGGTCTCGCGCTGACCGACGCGAAGCTGCTTGGCAGGATGACGGCGAGCCTGCGCGCCTTCTACCGCGCGGTGGCGGAAAGCACGCCGGCGTCGGCGCTTTGGGAAAGGGCAGGCATCACCGCGGCGATCGTGCCGGCTTCGCCCAACCGCTCGGTGCTCAACGCCGTGGTCTACGAGCAGGACGCCGATCTGGAGGGGACGCTACCCGAACTGGCCGCGGCCTACGACCAGGCCGGCGTCAATGCGTGGACCGTGTGGGTGCCTCCGGGGGATGAGCGCACGCCCGGCCTGCTCGAGCGCGCAGGCCACCAGCTGGACGCGCCACCGCCTGCGATGGCGGCGGAGATCGCCTCGATCGACTTGGCCATCGCGCCCGCGCGGTGGGGGCGGGCCGAGGACCTTCGCGAGGTCGCGGAGATCAACGAGCGTGCTTACGGTTACGACCGCGGAGACTTCACCGATGCGCTTGTCGGGCGTCCCCAGGGTGTCTACGCCTACGTCGCCCGCGTCCACGGACGGTCG
>JBPYFR010000003.1:0-6968 GCA_051985685.1 Acidimicrobiales bacterium | reverse complement strand
ACGAGACCCTGGACGCGACGGTGGGGCGCTCGCAAAGTGCCGCGGCGATGCTCTCTGCGCTCGATCAGTTCTTAGACGTCCCCACCATCGAGCGCCTGGCCCAGGTGCTCGGGCTCACCCAGTCGGGGGCCGTTCGCCTCGTTGACCGGCTCCAACACGATGGATACGTTCGCAGGTCGCCCGGCCCAGACGCCCGGAGCATCGGCGTTCACCTCACCGCGGCTGGTCGCCGGGCCGCCCGACGTGTGCGCGAGGAGCGCCTGGCCCGCCTCGACGCACTCCTGGAGCCGCTCGACGTTGACGAGCGTCGATTATTCGCCTCGCTTGCGGGTCGTCTGCTCGTGGGCATGATGCGGGATCCGGGAGCGGTCCGCTGGACGTGTCGGCTCTGCGACCTCCAAGCGTGTGGGCGACCGGAGGGCCGCTGCCCCCTCGAACAGGAGGCCCGCCGCCTCTACGGCTGACCGTCGGCCCCCCGAAGGCGCGGGTATTCAGGCCCTCAGTGCGGCGCGCGCGACGGCCGGTTGACGAACCACTCGTTCTTCTCCACCAGCCGCTCGCTCTTCCAGCCGTCCGGTGTGCGAACGACATCGTGCAGGTAGTTCCCTCCGCACGACGTCATCTCGGGCATGCCGGGCAGCAACATCGGGTTGTAGAACATGGCGCGCACCTGGGCCCGGTCGCCGAGCAGGTCGATCTCGATGTTCGTGATGAAGTGCTGTGTCATCGGCACCGGCGTCAAGGACCGCTCGAGCCACGCGACGACCTCGTCGCGCGGTCCTAGTGGTCCCCCGACGGATGTGTAGTCGAGAGAGGCGTCGGGGGTGAAGACCGAAGACAGCAGGGCCCAGTCCTTCGTGTCCACGCCCCGCGCGTAGCGATACAGGAGCTCTTGGATCTGGAGCTTGTCGGAGACGACCTGGAAGTCCACGGTCGCAAATGTAGCGGTCGCGAACCCGGAAGGGCCGAGTGCTACATTCGCCTCGCCGGGCGGAGAGGGTGAGCCGAAGGAACCGGATCGCCAGGGCCCGACCCTGGATCTCGTCGCAAGCGGGAGAGGACGCACCGTCAAGGGTAGGTGAGCGTGTCGGGACGATTCGAAGGTCGGGCTGCGCTGATCACAGGCGCCGCGTCCGGCATCGGGCGCGCCATCACGGTGCGTCTCTCGGAAGAGGGCGCCTCGGTCTTCGCGGTCGACCTGGACGGCGATGGCCTCGATTCGACGAGGGACACGGCGACCGGCACGGTGGTGACCCACCACGCGGACCTTGCCGTCGCCGACACGTGCGACGCGGCGGTGGCCGCCTGCGTAGAGCGATTCGGAAGGCTCGACGTCCTGGGGAACGTCGCAGGGATTTACGTTGCCGGGCACAGCACCGCCATGACCCGAGACCAGTATCGGCGAGTCATGGCCGTGAACCTCGACGCGTATTTCTTCCTGGCCCAGGCGGCGCTCCCGCATCTCGTCCAAACCGGAGGCTCCATGGTGAACATCGCTTCCAACGCCGGCATTCAGGGCGTGCCGTACTCGGCCGCGTACTGCATGAGCAAGGGAGGCGTCATCCAGCTGACGAGGTCGCTCGCGGTCGAGTTCATGAAGACCCCCATCCGGGTCAACGCCATCGCTCCCGCCGGGACGAACACCAACATTGCGGCCACGGCGACGTTCCCCAGCGACATGGACTCCGACCTCGCCCGGCGGATGGGTGGGTTACGCGGGATGGCAGAGCCGGAGGAGGTCGCGGCGCTCTTTTCCTTCCTGGTGTCCGACGAAGCCCGCTCGGTCACGGGCGCCGTCTACACCATCGACAATGGCCTCACGGTGAGTTGACATGGCCCCACCGGACCCCGACGCGTCCGACGGTGCCGGGCAGGACCGACTCCGTCCCTTCGTCTTCGACGTCGCGAGTATCCCGGGTCGCACGAACTCGGAGATGCTGGCCGATGTGGATGAGGCCGATCGACTCCTCGAACTGCTCGGACGCGACCTCGTCACGAGAACACTCGTGCAGACGCCCAAGCTATGCGTGTACCACGAGACGGCGAAGCCCGGTGAAACCGTCAAGCCACACCGGCACGGGACCTACCAGGTGAACTACGTGCTCCGCGGCGAGCTCATCTTCGGGAATCACCGCGTCACTGAAGGTATGGGGTATTTCACGCCCGACATGTTGTATTCGTGGCGGGCGGGTGACGAAGGCGCAGAGTGGATCGAGATTCACTCTGGTGTGGGGGGCATCTTCACAGACCGCGGCTCTGACTGAGCGTTGATTTGGCGCCAAAACCTCGGCGGGTTGACCGGCCCTCAACCCACACCACCTGCCTACGAGGTGAGCCACGCATACATCTGTTCACGGGTCTCGAACCACCCTGTAGGGAAGGTGGCCGGGCCATCCGCAGCAGGCACAGCGCCTTTTTCGACCGTGCTGGGCGCGTCTGCCGAGACCAGAAATGCCATTTTCTCGACTCCTGACTTGTTATAGAGGGGAACGACGTGCTCGTTCCTCCATTCGAGTGTCCCTTCTCCCAGCTCATGGAAAAACTCGGTGGAGTCGACGATCATCGCCGAGGGGCGAAGCTTGAGACCCTCTTCGGCCAACAGTCGAATGGTCGACTTGAAACCATCATCGCTCATCGTTCGCGTCGTCGCACCCCACTTCAGTTCTAACGTGTTCCACTCCGGATAGAAGGTAACTGCTCCCCAGTCATTGGCAGCTACCCGCCGCGGCTCCTCCGCCATGCTGTCCTCCCTTCCTTTCTCGGCCAACAGATACTCACTGATGGTCGACGAACGTAAGTGCGGGTAACGTGCGATCGCCCGCATGAGAAGGCGAAGTCACGGTATCGCCGTCTCAATCGAGGCCGTGAGAGGCGGAACAGACATTTTTCGTGCTCAATCGGACAGCGTGATGACCAAGCCCTGCTCGCGCCGTAAATTCAGCCGTGATGCTGACCGTTGCGATCCCGGCGTTCGCCGGCACGGCATCACTCAGCACCGGCGGGCTCATGGACGCGCTCAACAAAGCCGACCGCTCGTGGGAGCTCGCACCTCCATTCGCAGCGAACCGACTCTTCGACGTCCGCCTCGTCGGATTGGACCTCAAACCTGTCGCCTGCCGCGACGGCGTCCAACTCCTCCCCTCCGTCGTTGCTTCTGAGATAGCTCTTCCCGACCTGGTCGTAGTCCCGGGCCTCGACGACGAGTTGGATGCTTCGCTCGACCTCAATCGTCGCTGGGTCCCATGGATCAGCCGCTGGCATGCCGACGGAGCCAGAATTGCAAGCTCGTGCACGGGCGCGTTCCTCGTCGGTGAGGCAGGCGCGCTTGCCGGGCGACCGGTCACGACTCACTGGATGTTCGCCGAAGAGCTCCAACGTCGTTGTCCCACGAGCGAGGTGCTCGCCGATCGCATGATCATCGATACGGGCGACGTCATCACGTCGGGTGGCGCAACGGCGTTTCTCAATCTCGTCCTGTATCTGGTTGAACGGTTTGGAGGACACGAGCGGGCCAACTTCGCCGCCAAGATCCTGCTCATTGACGGCCATCGCCCCAGCCAGCTGCGCTATGTCGCCGCGTTGCCGGGCCGCGCTCACGACGATCTCGTCGTCCATGAGATCCAAGCTCACATTGACGCGCATCTGAACGAGCCTCTCCGGATCGCAAAACTGGCGTCGCAGTTCGGGCTGAGCAGTCGCACTCTCACGCGGAAGTTCATCGCCGCCACCGGATACGGCCCGCAGACCTACCTGTTGCACGCTCGCGTACGACACGCTCAGCGTCTCTTCGAGACGACGAGCGAACCGATGGAGCACATTCGCATGGCAGTCGGCTACCAAGACCCTGCCGCGTTCCGGCGAGCTTTCAAGCAAACCACCGGCATCAGCCCCAACGACTACCGCGAGGCTTATGGCCCCAGACGACGCTAGTCCGGGATCCGAGGCACCCGATGGTCGCGGCTCACGGTTCACGGCTCGCCGCTCCATTGGCCAGGAATCAGTTCTCGTCGGCTATGTACTCAAGATCGCGTCGGTTTTGGTCGGACCTGCTAGAACGGCCGGCCGGTTCGGACGCTCCGGATAATGTTCACTTGCGGTGGTGTTCGCCTTTCAATAGACCACACATATCGCAAAGACGGGAGGCCGGAAGATGGGAAGCGAGGGTCTGCACGAAGCAGCAGAACTGTTGCCCGAGGAGACGATCGATCGTCATCGGGCGCTGACGTCCCTCGTCGAAGAGCTCGAAGCGATCGACTGGTATGACCAGAGAGTGACGGCGACCAAGGACTCGAGCCTCGCGGATGTCCTGGCTCACAACCGCGACGAGGAGAAGGAGCACGCCTCTATGACCCTCGAGTGGCTCCGTCGGCGAGACCCGATCCTCGACCGCCATCTTCGGACCTACTTGTTCACGACCGAGCCGGTCACCGAGGTCGAGATCGAGGCGGCCGAAGAGGCCGGTGACGGTGTCGGCGGCACGCTCGGCATCGGCAGCCTCAAGGGAGTCGAGTGATGGACCACTTGTACCGTGAGCTCGCTCCCATCCCGGAGGCCGCATGGGAGCAAATGGAGCAGGAGGCCAAGAGCCGCCTCGTGACGCACTTGGCGGCGCGGAAATTGGTCGATCTTGTGGGGCCGTCCGGATGGGAGCACTCCGCAACGGAGCTGGGTCGTGTCGACGAGGTGGCCGGACCCACGGAAGGAGTCTCTGCGTTCCAGCGCCGTGTCCTGCCGCTGGTCGAATTGCGGGCGGACTTCAGCGTGCCACGAGAAGAGCTCGACGCCGCTGACCGCGGCGCGCGCGACATCGGCTTCGGGGACCTCGACGGGGCCGTCCGCAGGCTCGCCCTGGGTGAGAACGTCATGGTCTTCCACGAGTATCGGGCGGCCGGCATTCAGGGCATCACCGAGAGCAGCTCCCACTCGCCCATCACCATTGAAGAGGACATGGAGCAGTACCCGAAGGTGGTGGCGCGGGCGACTGACCAGTTGCGTCGTTCTGGCATCGGAGGTCCTTATGGGCTGGCCATCGGCCCAGACTTGTACACGGGGATCGTCGAGACCACCGAGCACGGGGGCTACCTCTTGTTCGATCATCTCCGCCAGATCCTCGGTGGACCGCTCGTGTGGGCCCCAGGCGTGGAGGGTGGGGTGGTGCTCAGCCTGAGAGGAGGCGACTTCGTTCTCGACTGCGGGCAGGACCTCTCCATCGGCTATCGCAACCATGACGCGCGGGCCGTCCATCTCTACGTCGAGGAGAGCATCAGCTTCCGGGTCCTGGAGCCCGACGCCGCTGTCGTCCTGCGGCACGGAGGCTGATCACTTTTCCTTCGTTTTTGGCCCCAGACGGAAATCGTCAGGAGCTTGCGGCCGTTTCGTAACGAAATTGAGATCACGCCCTTATCGCGCTCTTACAAGCAGATGACACTATTGAAGAGCAATGGGGCTGAAAAGGACGGCGACGGCGGCAACCGGCGAAGAAGCAGAGGGAATGGGGGTGGCGGCGGAGGAGAATCAACGAGGCGACCGGTACTACTTCGACATCTCCACTCACGGTCTTCGCCCCGCCCGAGTCGACCATGGTGACGACGCCCTTCTGATCAGATCCCTGTGCACCCGGCTTCGCTCCGTGAGCGAGGACATCGAGCGCCTCACCCAGCAGACTCGTCCGGCCGCAGATTTCGTGGACCTGCTCGACGCCAACGACGCCACGTGGCGGGCGTTGCTCGCGCTCGATCGGGTCAGCGCGGGAAGGACCTCGTGGCGGCGGGACTACCCTCGAACGACCTCGGCCTAGGCACGACTTCTCGTCCCAACGGCGCGCCGCCTCGCGCGGTCTCCGGATGCGGCCCCACCAAAAAATCGGCCCTGAAAGCCAAGGGCACTCCGAGAACGACCGTCCCCGAACCGGTGTACTGGGGCACACGAACCCTGCTTTGCCGTGGCTATGGGCGCGCGTTTGGAGACACCTTTCAAGAGGCCCTGGCGATCTTGAGCGCAGAGCGACCGAGTCGGGAAACGCGGCAAGACCCCGGTAGCGTCTGACATCGATGAGAGTGCCGGAGCGTTGCCTGTCGGACCTCCGGGAGCGCGGCTATCTGGTGTTCGAGGGCTTCCTTGGGACCGAGGAGCTCATGGCGGCTCAAAAGGCGCTGTGGCTGCACTACCCCCGACCCGAGGAGTATTTCGCCGACCCGGCCGCTCATGACTGGCTGGCAACGAGCCAATTCGCTGGCATCATCAGGGGACCTTGGCGATCGTGGGACCTGAACCGCCTGGCCTTTCTTCCCGACCTCCTCGACTTGGCGGAGCGTTTCCTGGGCTCAGCCGACCTGCGTCTCTACGACGCCGAGCTGTGGGCCAAATACGCCGGGAGCGTCGATTACCACCAGAGTCAGCACCGCGACTTCGCCAACCACAGCCAGGTCGTCCCCAAGCGGATCGACCCGGCCACCCAGATGACGAGCTTGATCCTCCTTTCGAATGTCGGCGACGAGGACGGTCCCACCAAGGTCGTCCCGCTCTCCGTCGGGGAGAGCGTCCCCTACTGGCCGTCCGCGCTCAATGAAGGGGTCAATGACTATGTCACCGACTACCTCCCGGCCGGGGCCTTTGCCGGTGAGGAGATCTCCGTGACCGGGCCGGCGGGGACCCTGTTTTCCTACCGGACCGACCTACTGCACCGTGCGTCGCGCATGACCGCTCAGCGCTCGGCCCGATTCACCCTGTCCGCCCACTACGACGTGTGGGGGCCACGCTGGACCGGCAGGGTCGCCTGGGCCGAGCGCTCCCTCGAAGTCGGCTGGACCGAGCTCGTCGAGCGGGCGACTCCGCGGGAGCGGACTGTCTTCGGGTTTCCGGCGCTGGGAGACCCGTACTGGGACGAGCAAACCCTGACTGACACCCAAGCGCGCTACCCGCGGGCAGACCTGGCACCCTACCGGTGAGGGCGGTCCACGAGGGCTGCA
>JBPYFR010000002.1:0-2938 GCA_051985685.1 Acidimicrobiales bacterium | reverse complement strand
GAGACGGACGACGACGCCGTGCGCATCCTCACGATCCACGGCGCGAAGGGACTCGAGTTCCCCATCACCATTCTCTCGGGCATGTCGACCAAGCCGCAGGCACGTCCCCGCGTCGCGGCCGAGGTCGTCTTCCCTCCCACGGGCGGCGTCGGGTACCGCGTCGGCCGGCAGGCCAAGACACCGGAGTACACGGACTTCGCTCCGATCGACGAGCAGATGGGCTACCACGAGAGGATCCGCTTGCTCTACGTCGCATGCACGCGCGCCCGCGACCACCTGGTCGTGTCCCTCCACCGCAAGGTGGCCGCGTCTGACCCCCCGCCCGAGAGGCGCACCAACGCGGAGCTCCTCCGGCTGGGTTTGGCGGACGTCCTCGATGAGCTGCCCGACGTGGGGGAGCACGCCGGCGGTGTCACGCCCCCAGAGGTGATCGCGCCGCCGGCGCTCCTGCCCCACGACGAGTGGGAGGCCGAGTTGCAGGGCGCGCTCGGGCGAGCGGCCCGGCCGACCACTGTCTCCGCGAGCTCGCTCACCGAGGAGGGCGAGCCCGACGTCGAGCAGGAGCCGGCGGGCGCCGGCCTGCAGAAGGGCCCGCGCGACCTCGACCTCCCGCCCTGGCTGAAGGGCCGCTACGGAACGGCGGTCGGCCGCGCGGTGCACGGGGTCCTGCAGACGATCGACCTCGCCACCGGCGCCGGACTCGACGAGACGGTGCAGGCGCAGTGCGAGGCCGAGGCGGTGGTGGACCGGGCCGATGTCGTCAGGCGGCTGGTCCGTGACGCACTGGGCTGCGACTCTGTCCGGGAAGCCGCGGCGAGCCGGCACTGGCGCGAGGTCTACGTGGGCGCTCCCGTCGGCGACCGGCAGCTCGAGGGATACATCGACCTGTTGTACCGGAGCCCCGAGGGCCTGATCGTGGTCGATTACAAGACGGCGGCCACATCGGACCGCGAGGAGCTCGACCGGCGGGTCGACGGCTACAGGGTGCAGGGTGCCTCGTACGCGCGCGCGGTCGCGGCGGCCACGGCGGAGCCCGTGGTGCGGGTCGTTTTCGCGTTCCTCACCCCGGACGGGGTGCGGGAGCGGGAACTCCCGGACCTCCCGGCGGCCGTGGCCGATGTGGGCGAGCTCGTCGGCGGGTGAGGTCCACTTTCGGGCGCGGGACCCTGCGGTGAGAGCGCCGGGACCGGCGGTAACCTGTTGGGCCACGTCGCTCCCGGGGTTGGGTGCGGTGGCCGGGTCCTGCGCAACGGCCGCTCGTGAATCGAGTCAGGGTCGGAAGGCAGCAGCTCTCAGCGGGTCTGGCCGGGTGCCGTAGCCAACCTGGCTGCCGCACCGAGCCCCGGGGGACGCACGCGTGAGGCCGGTTCGGTCCGACCAGGGCGTGGATAGGCTCGGCCTTCATGGCTGACGCCCCCTTCGTCTCGCTCTACCGGCGCTTCCGTCCGGGCCGGTTCGACGAAATACGGGGCCAAGATCACGTGGTCCGCGCCCTCCAGAGCGCCGTGCGCGACCACCGGGTGGCGCACGCCTATCTCTTCAGCGGGCCCCGCGGAACGGGCAAGACCTCCTCCGCCCGGATCTTGGCCAAGGCCCTCAATTGCGACGCCCCCGTCGACGGCGAGCCCTGTGGTGTCTGCACGTCGTGCGTCGAGATCACCCAGGGGAGCTCGCTCAACGTGCACGAGCTCGATGCGGCGTCGAACAACGGCGTCGACGCCATGCGCGACCTCGTCGCCCACGCCGGCCTGGGGACGCCCGGGCGTTGGAAGGTGTACATCGTCGACGAGGTCCACATGCTCTCGACTGCGGCGGCGAACGCGCTGTTGAAGACGCTCGAGGAACCGCCCGGGCACGTCGTCTTCGTGCTTGCCACCACCGACCCGCAGAAGGTGCCACCCACCATCCGCAGCCGGACCCAGCACCTCGAGTTCCGCCTGCTCGGGGCCGACACCTTGCACGACCTGCTCGAGTCGGTGAATGACGCCGCCGGCCTCGACCTCGACGACGCCGCCGTCGAAGCGGCCGTCCGGCGCGGACGGGGGTCGGCCCGCGACGCTCTCTCCGCCCTGGACCAGGTGGTCGCATCGGGCTCGCCCGAGGCCGCCCGCCCCGAGCTGGCCGGCCTGGTCGACGCGCTGGCCGAGGCAGACGTCGCGCCGGTGCTCGTCGCCCTGACCGTGCTGATCGCCGGGGGGTGGGGACCCCAGCAGGTGGCCACCGAGTTGATCGACGACCTGCGGCAGGTCTTTCTCGCCGCGTTGGCCCCCGAGCTGTGCGCAGTCTCGGGCCCGACGCGCGACCGCTACACGGCGCTGGCCGAGGCGGTTGGGCTGTCCCGGGTCGTGCGGAGCATCGAGATCCTGGGCCAGGCGCTCATCGACATGCGCGAGGCGCCCGACGCGCAGGTGGTGCTCGAGATCGCGCTCGTGCGCGCCGTGCGGCCGGACCTCGACCCGGGAGCCGACGCGCTCTCGGAGCGGGTCAGTGCGTTGGAGCGCTCGCTCTCGGGTGGTGCGGCGTTTCCGCGCCCGCCGGCCGGAGAAACACGAGACGTCGCGCCGCCTTCCCCTTCTCCTTCTCCGCGCGCCGGGAGCGGAGCTCCGCGCGAGGACCCTGACGCCGAAGCGCCGCCGCCGGCGCGAGGCGACGCGCCAGACGATGACGGCGACGATGTCGGCCGACGCCCCTCCATCGGCGCGGTCCGCCGTCGCCAGCAGGAGACCGCGGCGTCCGCAGAGCCCCCGGCGGCAGCGGCCGATGCCAGCCCCCCGGCGCCCGGTGTCAGCGCGGCGCCCGGTCCGGACGAAGGTGCGGCTGCAGCCGCACCCGTCACGGTCGATCGCGACACCCTCACCGAGGCGTGGGGCGACGGGATCCTCCAGTCCCTGCCGGCGCGGGCAAAGGCGCGCTTCGCCAGCGGCCGCTTCGTGGCTGT
>JBPYFR010000001.1:0-14318 GCA_051985685.1 Acidimicrobiales bacterium | reverse complement strand
CTCCTCGGCGGTCCGGAACACGTCCTCGTCCAGCTCGTGCATCTCAATCTCACGGCCGTCCTCGGCCAGGACCTCGACGTCGAGGCAGAGCGACTGCATCTCCTTGATGAGCACCTTGAAGCTCTCGGGGATGCCAGGCTCGGGGATGTTCTCGCCCTTCACGATGGCCTCGTACACCTTGACCCGGCCGAGCACGTCGTCCGACTTGATCGTCAGCAACTCCTGCAGCGCGTACGCGGCGCCGAACGCCTCGAGCGCCCAGACCTCCATCTCTCCGAAGCGCTGCCCGCCGAACTGAGCCTTCCCGCCCAGCGGTTGCTGGGTGATCATGGAGTACGGTCCCGTCGAGCGGGCGTGGATCTTGTCGTCCACCAGGTGGGCCAGCTTCAGGATGTAGACGAAGCCGACCGAGATCGGGTTGTCGTAGGCCTCGCCGGTGCGGCCGTTGTACAAGGTCGCCTTGCCGTCGGCGTGGATCTGCACGCCGCCGTTGGCCGAATCGGGCTGCAGCGTCTCGAAGAGATGCTTGATGGTCGGGTGCGTGCCCGCGTCCTCGGCCTCGTCCCAGTGGGCGCCATCGAACACCGGCGTCGCGACCCAGGCCGACGGCTCGGTGCGCGGCCGCGTCTTGCGACCAGCCCCGTCCTGATCGGGGCTCGGGGTGGCCGCCTCGTTGGGCTCCAGCTCATCCCACCCGTACCGGGCGACGTAGCCGAGATGCGACTCGAGCACCTGACCCACGTTCATCCGGCTCGGCACGCCGAGCGGGTTCAAGATGATGTCGACCGGGGTCCCGTCGGCCAAATAAGGCATGTCCTCCATCGGGAGGATCTTGGAGATGACGCCCTTGTTGCCGTGGCGGCCGGCCAGCTTGTCGCCCTCGGAGATCTTGCGCTTCTGAGCCACGTAGACCCGGACCAGCTGGTTCACGCCGGGCGGCAATTCGTGCGACTCCTCGCGCGAGAAGACGCGCACGTCAATCACCTTGCCGTACTCACCGTGCGGGACCTTCAGCGAGGTGTCCCGCACCTCGCGCGCCTTCTCACCGAAGATGGCCCGCAGCAGCCGCTCCTCGGGGGTCTGCTCGGTCTCGCCCTTGGGGGTGACCTTTCCGACCAGGACGTCACCCGGCTCCACCTCGGCGCCGACGCGGATGATGCCGCGGTCGTCGAGGTCCGCCAGGATCTCCTCGCTCAGGTTCGGGATGTCCCGGGTGATCTCCTCCGCGCCCAGCTTGGTGTCACGGGCGTCCACCTCATGCTCCTCGATGTGGATGGAGGTGAGCACGTCGTCGCGGACCAGCCGCTCGGAGAGGATGATGGCGTCCTCGTAGTTGTAGCCCTCCCACGGCATGAACGCGACGAGCAGGTTCTTCCCGAGCGCCAGCTCGCCGTTGTGGGTAGAGGGCCCGTCCGCGAGCAGGTCGCCGGTCGAGACGCTCTGTCCCTCCGACACCAGCGTGCGGTGGTTGATGCACGTGTTCTGGTTGGAGCGGCGGAACTTCGAGAGCCGGTAGACCTTGCGGCCCAGCGGCGTCCCCAACCGGTCCTTCTGCCCGGAGGCGTACTCCACCGTCACGGAGTCGCCGCTGATCTCGGTCACGGTGCCGTTGCCCTCGGCCAGGATCACGTCGCCGGCGTCGCGGGCGGCCCGGCCCTCGACCCCGGTGCCGATGTACGGCGCCTCGGGCACGACGAGCGGCACCGCCTGCTTCTGCATGTTGGCGCCCATCAGCGCCCGGTTGGCGTCGTCGTGCTCGACGAAGGGGATCAGCGCGGTCGAGACGGAGACGATCTGCTTCGGCGAGACGTCCATGAGGTCGACCTCGGAGGGCGGCACGAAGTCGATCTCCGACGTCGTGCCGTAGGACCCGCCCACCGAGCCCATGCGCACGCCCGTCCCCTGCGGGCCGCGCCGGACGAGGACACGGTCCTCGTTGAGGCGGCCGGCCGCGTCGACCGACGCGTTCGCCTGGGCGATGACGTGCTCCTCCTCCTCGTCGGCAGCCAGGTAGCTCACCTCGTCGGTGACCTTGCCGTCGACGACGGTGCGGTAGGGCGTCTCAATGAACCCGTACTCATTCACCCGTGCGTAGGTCGCCAGGGCGCCGATGAGGCCGATGTTCGGGCCCTCGGGGGTCTCAATCGGGCACATGCGTCCGTAGTGGGACGTGTGGACGTCACGCACCTCGAAGCCGGCCCGCTCGCGGGAGAGCCCGCCCGGGCCCAGGGCCGAGAGCCGCCGCTTGTGGGCCAGGCCCGACAGCGGGTTGTTCTGGTCCATGAACTGCGAGAGCTGCGAGGTCCCGAAGAACTCCTTGACCGCAGCTACGACGGGCCGGATGTTGATCAGCGTCTGTGGCGTGATCGCCTCGACGTCCTGGGTGGTCATGCGCTCGCGCACGACCCGCTCCATCCGCGACAGCCCGACGCGCACCTGGTTCTGGATCAGCTCGCCGACCGAGCGGATGCGCCGGTTGGCGAAGTGGTCCTGGTCGTCGATGCGGTAGGTGGACTCGCCGTCCGCCATGTGGAGGGCCAGGTGCAGCATGTAGGTGGCCGCGGCCAGGATCTCCGATGGGCTCAGCACCGACTGGCTCGCCCCGGGCTTCTCGACGTCGATCCCGAAGAGCTCCTCCAGGCGGTCGATCTCGGGCCCGAGCTTGCGGTTCAGCTTGTAGCGGCCGACTCGGGTCAGGTCGTAGCGCTTCGGGTTGAAGAAGGCGTTCTCGAAGTAGACGCGCGCCGCCTCGGCGGACAGCGGCTCGCCCGGGCGGGCCCGCTTATAGATCTCGAGCAGCGCTTCCTCCCGGGACGGAGCCAGGTTGCGCTCCTTCTCCCACTGGCCCTCGAGGAAGTCGAAGTGGCGCACGAAGCGGTCCAAGAAGGCCTCGTCGCCGAACCCGAGCGCACGCAGCAGCACGAACAGCGACAGACGCCGCTTCCGCGCCACCCGGCACCCCGCCGTGACGTCCTTGCCGGGCTTGGCCTCGATGTCGAGCTCGATCCACTCGCCCCGGTACGGGTGGATGGTCCCGGTGAAGACGGTCTTGGCGTCGCGGCCGGGCTGAAAGATGACGCCGGGCGAACGCACCAACTGCGACACGACGACGCGTTCGGTCCCGTTGACGATGAAGGTGCCGCGGTCGGTCATCATCGGGAAGTCCCCCATGAAGACCGTCTGCTCCTTGATCTCGCCGGTGGTGGCGTTCAAGAAGCGGGCGCGCACGAAGACGGGCGCCGCGTAGGTCATGTCCTTCTCCTTGCACTCCTCCACCGAGAACTTCGGCGGTGGGCGCAAGTCGGCGTCGGTCGGGTCGAATTCGAGCTCGAGGCTCAGCTGGCCAGTGAAGTCTTCGATCGGGCTGATGTCGCTGAAGGCCTCGGCCAGGCCCTTGTCGAGGAACCACTGGAACGAGTCGCGCTGGATGGCGATCAGGTCCGGAAGCGGCAGGGCCTCGTTGATGTTTGCGAAGGTGACGCGTTCGGGGCTACGGGACCGTGAGGGCAACGGTCATCTCCTCCCAAGGTGAAGGTACGACGGGCGGGGGCGGAACTGCAGGGACTGCTGGGACTGCGAAGCCGCAGAGACTGCGGAAAGTGGCGGCTGGATGACGGCGACGACGGATGACGGGACGGACAACAGGGCTAGGGGTTTGATCAGGGCCGCCGGGGCGCGCGCCGACCTCGCGGAATTACGAGATCAAGGACACGGAGCACCACGGCAACCCCACATCTTAACGAGGGACGTGGCTCGATACAACCCCTCGGCCGCGCGAAACCCGGCCGGGCTTCAGCCCGGGCATCGGAACAGTATGAGGGTGCAGGCCACCCCCGTCAAGGATCCTGGTCAGGAAGCCGGGCGGGACCTGCGCCCACCCGGCCTCCCACCTGGGACTACTTGACTTCGACGGTGGCGCCGGCCCCCTCGAGGGCGGCCTTGGCCTTGTCGGCGTCTTCCTTGTTCGCCTTCTCCAGCACCGGCTTCGGAGCGGACTCGACGAGATCCTTGGCTTCCTTGAGACCGAGGCTGGTGAGGGCCCGGACCTCTTTGATGACCTGGATCTTCTTGTCGCCGGCGGCGGTGAGGACGACGTCGAACTCGGACTTCTCCTCCTCGACGGCTGCCGCCTCGCCCCCGCCACCGGCTGCCGGAGCCGCGGCCGCGACTGCCACCGGGGCGGCGGCGGTCACGCCGAAGCGCTCCTCGAACTCCTTCAGGAGCTCGCTCAGCTGGATCACCGAGAGGTCGGCGATCCCGTCGAGGATCTCTTCCTTCGTGAGGGTTGCCATCTCTTGCGTGGCCTTCCTTTCTCTTTCCTGCGATGTGTTTCTGCGATGAGGCTCTGAAATCGGACGGGTGAGGGTCTTCGCTACTCGGGCGTCTCGGATGTCTCCGGCGCCTCAGGCGTCTCGGATGTCTCGGGTGTGTCGCTCGCCTCGGCGACCGGCGCCCCTTCGGGCGAGGCCGCCGCCCCGGTGTCTCCTTCGCTTGAGCCGGCGGCCTCCATCGGGGCTGCCTCCGCACCCTCTGCCTCCGCAACCGCGGCCGATTCGGGGGCGTCGCCTTCGGCCGGCGCCTCGCCGCCCTCCTCGCGTTGCTCAATCAGGGCGGAGATCCCGTAGGCCAGGTTCTGAGGCAAAGCCTGGAGCAGCCCGGCCATCTGCTGCATGGGTGCAGCGAGAGCACCGGCGAGACGCGCCAGCAGGACCTCACGCGAGGGTAAGTCGGCCAGCGCGGCGAGGTCCGCTGACGTCAGCAGCGAGCCGTCGGCAAGACCGCCCTTGATGACGAGGTGCGGGTTGGTCCGGGAGAAGTCCCGCAACGCCTTGGCCACGGCGCTGACGTCGCCCTGGACGAACGTCAACGCGCTGGGGCCGCTCAGGTAGTCCGCCAGCGGTTGGTACTCGCTGCCATCGACGGCACGTCGCACCAGCGTGTTCTTGAAGATCTTGTAGTCGCCCCCCGCCGCCGACAGCGCGTGGCGAAGGTCGGCCAGCTCGGTTACCGAAAGGCCGCGGTACTCGCTGACGATGGAGGCCGACGCTGCGCCCAGGCGCGTCTTGACCTCGTCGACGACCTCGACCTTGTGCTCACGTGCTGCGTTCTGCGTCGCCATCGGTTCCTCCACCGGGATCGACCGCCCGGATGCGGGCCAGGATCTCCGGTGTGCGACGGCGCAGCCGGCGAGGCCGGCGTGCACGGTGTCGCCTCATCAGGCCGGCCCGGTGGGCCGTTTCAGCACCCGCAGGTGCACCGGAGGTCTCTGGCGTTGGATTCGTCGCCCTCCGCCCCAGGTCGCAGACCCTGGGCGGTGAGCTGTTCGGAAGAGCGTAGTACGGCGCCCGGACCCGGTCAGGCCGGGACGCCGAGCTCCTCGTCCGCGAAGCGGGCCTTGGCCGGGTCGATGTGGACCCCGGGACCCATGGTGCTCGACACCGTCACCGACAGGAAGTAGCGGCCCTTCGCCGCCGGAGGCTTGGCCCGCTGGAGCTCGTCGATGACGGCGCGGATGTTCGCGACCAGCTGCTCCTTGGTGAAGGAGACCTTCCCGACGCGGATGTGGATGTTGCCCACCTTGTCGGTGCGGTACTCGACCCGGCCGCCTTTGAACTCGCCCACCGCCTTGCCCACGTCGTTGGTCACGGTCCCGGTCTTGGGGTTGGGCATGAGACCCCGGGGCCCGAGCACACGGCCGAGTGTTCCGACCTGCCCCATCATGTCGGGTGCGGCGATGGCGACGTCGAATTCGAGGAAGCCGCCCTTGATCCGGGCCACCAGGTCGTCGGCGCCCACGACGTCGGCGCCGGCGGCGCGGGCCTCGGCCGCGGCCTCGCCAGCGGCGAAGACGGCCACGCGCACGTTGGTCCCAGTCCCCGACGGGAGCGGAAGCGTGCCCCGCACGATCTGGTCCGCCCGGCGCGGGTCGACGCCCAGGCGCACGGCCAGCTCGACCGTCTCGTCGAACTTGGCGTTCGCCAGTGACTTGACCAGTTCCACCGCGTCACCGGTGCTGTAGAGCTGCTCGCGGTCGACCTGGCTCAGGTTCTCCTTGTACTTCTTGCCGTGCTGGGCCATCGTGCTCTCCTCGTGCGTCGGGCCGCTCAGTCCGCGACCTTGATCCCCATAGACCGGGCCGTGCCGGCGATCTGCTTCTTCGCCGCCTCAAGATCGTCGGTGTTCAGGTCCTTGAGCTTGGTGGTCGCGATCTCGGCCAGCTGCGCGTCCGTGATTGTGCCCACCTGTTCGCGGCCGGCGATCGCCGCCCCCTTCTCCACCCCGGCCGCCTGCCGCAGCAGCACCGGCGCGGGCGGAGTCTTCAACACGAAGCTGAAGCTGCGGTCCTCGTAGATGGTGATGTCGACCGGAATCACCTGGCCCCGCATGTTCTCGGTCGCGGCGTTGTACTGCTTGCAGAACTCCATGGTCTGGACACCGTGCGGGCCCAGCGCGGTCCCCACGGGGGGCGCGGGCGTCGCCGATCCCGCCTCGAGCTGGATCTTGACCACGGCCAGCACCCTCTTCCGTGGTGCCCTTGGTGGCATCGTCTCCGTTCTCCTTACTTTCGGTGTCTGCGCTTCGGTGTGTGCGCGTTCTCTCGTTGTGGCGCGCGCTCGGTGCGCGCCGGCCGCCTAGAGCTTCGCGACCTGGCTGAACTCGAGCTCGACCGGGGTCTCCCGGCCGAAGATGTTGACCAGCACCTTGAGCTTGAGCTGGTCCTCGTTGATCTCGGCGATCTGGCCGGAGAAGTCCGCGAACGGGCCCTCCTTGACCCGCACCGTCTCGTCCACCTCGAACTCGAGCCGAGGTCGGCTCGGCCGTTTGGTGGCCTCCGCACCCTCAGGCTTGACCTGGAGGATGTTCTCCACCTCGCGACGCGACAACGGCGTCGGCTTCGTCCCCGGCCCTACGAAGCCCGTCACGCCGGGCGTGTTGCGAATCGCACCCCAGGTGTCGTCGTCGAGGTCGCACCGGACCAGCAGGTATCCGGGGAACACCTTCTTCTGGACCGTGACCTTCTTGCCGCCCTTGAACTCGACCACGTCCTCCATCGGGATCACGACCTCGTACACCCGGTCCTCGATGCCGCGCGAGGCGACGACGTTGCCCATGTTGGAGCGAACCTTGTTCTCGTACCCCGAATAGGTGTGCACCACGTACCACCGGCCGGGGCGGTCGTACGGGCTCTCGACCGGGACGGTCTCTTCCACTTCCTCGCCCCACCCGCCGAGAGCAGCTTCGTCCTCCTGGCTCTCGGTGACGTCGAACACCAGATCGGGCTCGGCCGGCCGAGCCGCGTCCCCGGCGACCTCCTCGGTGGCTTCCGTCACGGTCGCTTCCGTGACGGTCGTTTCCGTGACAGGGGCTTCCGTCACGGGGGCTTCCGGCTCAGTGGCGTGCGGTGTGAGGCCGTCAACGGACTCCTCCATGGCCTCCTCCTCGACCGCGCGCTCGTCCACCGCGTCAGGGGGTGAAGAGGCGGTGCTGAGCGCGGCCTCTTCGGCCGGCGCCTCCGACTCCTCCCGTTCGGCCTCCAGCGCCTCGGCAACATCTTCCTCGTCGCCGACCGCGAGTGCTTCTTCTGCCTCTGAATGCGTCCAATCCGTCATCGGGGTCCTACTTGGTGAAGAGCTCGGTGATCAGCTTCCCGAAGGCCAGATTGAGCACGAAGATGAGGCTGATCATGATGATCAGCGTCGTCAGTACGACGGACGTGTAGTTGATCAACTCCTCGCGCGACGGCCAGGCGACTTGGCGCATCTCGTCCCGGACCTCGCGGACGAACTGGACCGGCGTGGCGCGCCGGCGGACGGGGGCGCCGCCCCTTTGCTGCCGCGTCGTCCGAGTCGGTGTCGCAGCCGTCGCGCGCCGGGTCGAAGGAGAGCCGTCGGCCTCCATCTGGCCCTGGCGCTGCATCAAGCGCTTCGTCTCGCGGTTCACGGGTCTTGCCTCTTCGTTCTATCTGGGGTGGTTGCTGCGTTCTTGGCAGGGCAGGAGGGACTCGAACCCCCAACCGCCGGTTTTGGAGACCGGTGCTCTACCAGTTGAGCTACTGCCCTCGGTGGTGTGATTTCGGCGGCCTCAAGCAGGTGGTTCTTCCCCTCCTGACCTGGGGAACGGCCTGCCAGAGTAGCACCGGACCAGCCGGGGTGGCTCAGCGGGTCTCCTTGTGCAGGGTGTGCTTGCGATCCCACCGGCAGAACTTCTTCATCTCAATCCGCTCGCGGTCGTTGAGCTTGTTCTTGGTGGTGATGTAGTTACGCCGCTTGCAGACCTCGCAGGCCAGCGTGACCTGGACCCTCTTCTCGTTCTTGGGCATGTCGATCCTTCCTGTGGCTGCCCGGGTGCCGCCCCGGACCTGGTAGCGGCGGCGGGACTCGAACCCGCGACAACACGATTATGAGCCGTGTGCTCTGACCAACTGAGCTACGCCGCCATGGGCGAGCCCCCTGTCGGAATCGAACCGACGACACCAGCCTTACCATGGCTGTGCTCTACCGACTGAGCTAAGGGGGCGCCGCGGCTTCCTTCCGCGAACCGTCAATGATAGCCAGGGCCCGGCAAACGGTGTCTGCCACTTCCCCGCTTTTTGCAGGTCAACAGTACCATCCGGTGATGCGGATCCGACTGGCCGAGGTGGCCGACGCCGAGGCGATCCGGACCATTTACAACGTCGAGGTCCTCGAGACCATCAACACATTCGACATGGTCCCTCGCACCCGGGGCGAGCAGGAGGCCTGGATCCGCGAGCACAGCGGGGTCTACCCGGCGGTCGTCGCCATCGATCCCGGCGGCCCGGGGAGGACCGGCCCGGCGGGGGCCCGGGGCGAGATCGTGCTGGGGTTCGGCTCGCTCTCGCCGTTCCGGGAACGGTCGGGCTATTCGGCCACCGCCGAGGGTTCCGTCTACGTGGACCGGACTCAGCGGGGCCGCGGCATCGGGCGGGCCCTCCTGGCCGAGCTCTTGGCCCTGGCTTCCGCCCACGGCTTCCACTCGGTCATCGCCCGCATCGCCGGTCACAACGAGACGTCTATCGGCCTGCATACGGCGGCCGGCTTCGAGCTGGTCGGGGTCGAGCGGGAGGTGGGGCGCAAGCACCGCCAGTGGCTCGACGTCGTAGAGCTCCAGAAGCTGCTCTGACGACGGGCCGCGGCGCCCGCTCAGGCCTCGAAGCGGCGCTCTGCCCTCAGCGCGAGCGAGTGGCGGGGGCGAGCGATGCCGGAAGCCTCGAGGTGTCGAGCCGCCACGAGGTCGTCCAGCTGCCGAGCGGAAAGATCGCCACCGCCCACAGGACGAGCACCGCCAGCATCATGCTGACCGGGTCCGTGTGGAGGAGCTGTGCGAGGAGGGAGGCGCCACTGGTCAGGCCGATGAACGGCACCACGACGGAGAGCCCGAGGCTCAGGTAGAGCAGCCGGCCCGTCACCACTGGCGCCAGGATGACGATGCCCCATGTCAGGTACCAGGGCTGCACGACGGGGCCGAGGAGCACGAACATCATCATGCTGATCCCGACGGCGGAGAGCAGGCCGAGTCGCTCCCGGTGGCGCAGGCAGTACAGCGCGATCACCGCCGCAGCCAACAACCCGAGGGCCCGCGTGAGGGTCAGGACGCCGGCCAGGCTGACGCCGATGCCGACAACGTGTGCCGACCCGCTGATCGCCAACCCGACGGCCGTGGCGGGGGCCATCCACGAACGCACGGTGCCGGGCGTCCCGAGATTGAGGATCCATCCCCAGCCGAGACCGGACACGAGCGACAGGAAGCCCATGACGGCCACGGTGATGAGCCCGGCCCGAAAGAGAGGCGCGAGCCGCTGGCGCCAGCTGACGTCGACACCCGCCCAGTCCCACGCCACGTAGACGATGCCGATCGCGGCAGGCACCTTGATCGATGCGGCCAGTGCGCACAGCACGATCCCCCACACGGGATGTCGGGCGCGCGCCGCGGTGATGCCGGCCAGCAGAAGGCCGATCATGATGGCGTCGTTGTGCGCCCCGCCGACGAGCGCGAGCAGGGTCAGCGGGTTGAGCACCGCCAGCACGAAGGCCGGTCCGGGGTCCTTGCCGAAGGAGCGCGCCAGCTTCGGGATGCAGTAGGCGATCAAGGCGAGCCCGACGACCGACTGCAGGCGCAACAACAGCACCGTGAACAGCGCGTGGTGGAGGCTGAGGGAGGCCGACCAACCGGCCAGCATGAGGAACAGCGGCCCGTAGGGGGCGGGCGTGTTGATCCAAAGGTTGTCCACCGGCGACACGAACGGTCCGGACCCGAGTGTCCCCGGGCCGTAGTGGTAGGGGTTGATGGCGTGGCTCATCATCTCGCCCTGGGCCGCGTACGAGAAGACGTCTCGGCTGAAGAGCGGTGCCACCAACATCAGCGGCGCCATCCACAGCGCGAGCATGTAGGCGAGCGAGCGGATCGGCACGCCGGGACGGGCCCGCAGTGTCTGCCAGAGCCCGAACCACACCCGCACGAAGAGGACCATCCCGCCGTAGACGGCCACGACGCCGGGCAACAGCAGGGTCGTCGAGGGCGCGTCGGCCTCACCGAAGAACCATGTGCCACCCATCTCGAGCTTGAAGGGCGAGCTCGGAAGCGAGGAGCCGAGGCAAATCGACAGCACCGCGATGAAGCCGAGCAGGGCGGGCCGGCGTAGGAACGTCCAATCGTCGGCTTCGCCGGGCTGCGCCTCGACGCGCTCGGTCAACGTCAGGCGCGGCGTGAGGCGAAGCTGCCACGCCTGCGCGCGCAGCGAGAGGCGGCCGAGGCGAGGACCGATGCCGTCCAAGAGCGGTGAAGAATTCCTCGCGCTGTCCTCTACTGGGCTGTCAGTCTCCACGGGGCTGTCAGTCTCGCAGTCTCACTTGTCGTGTCCGGGGCACCGACCCGGTGGGAGAGAGGGAGGGCCCACGCCCTGCCGAGCATGTTCCCGCAATCGATCTGAAACAGCATTGTAATGCCAGGTGCTCACCGGGAAAAGGCTCTTTGGAGCGCGAGGTCCGGCTGCGATTCACCCTGGTGGGCCGGGAAGGATTCGAACCTCCGTAGGTATTAACCGGCAGGTTTACAGCCTGCTTCCTTTGGCCACTCGGACACCGACCCGCCGGGGCGAGGTTAGCCCGCCCCCGCACCCCCGAAGAGGCCAGGTACCACCGGTACGCTGGCCTCATGCCTACCTTCGACATCGTCTCGGAAGTCGACATGCAAGAGGTGCGCAACGCGGTCGACCAGGCCAACCGGGAGGCCGCCACCCGCTTCGATTTCAAGAACACGGACTCGGCCGTCGAGCTCGGCGACGGCGAGCTCGTGCTGCGGTCCTCCACGGAGGACCGACTGCGCGCCCTGCACCAGGTGCTGCACGAGAAATTGGTGCGGCGGCAGGTCTCCCTCAAGGCCTTCGAGGCCGGCAAGATCGAAGAGGCCCAGAAGGGGACGGCGCGTCAGAGAGTGGCCATCCGAGCTGGCATCTCGGCGGACCACGCCAAGCGGCTCAACCGGTTCATCAAGGATCTCGGGCTCAAGGGGATCTCGTCGCAGACCCAGGGCGCTCAGATCCGGGTCAGCGGAAAGAAGCGCGACGACCTCCAGGAGGTGATCGCCAAGTGCAAGGGCGAGGACTTCGGGATTCCGTTGCAGTTCGAGAACTTCAGGGACTGACCGAACCGTACCGGGCCCGCACTACGGCGCCGTGTGCGCCGCCGTCCCCTCTTCTCGCTCCTCTTCGTGGATGAGGCCGTCGTCTTCCTCGTGCGTGAGGTGCTCGTCGAACTCCTGAAGTTCGACGCGGAACACGCGGTTGAACAAGAGCAGCTTGAGCACCCAGAACGCGGCGAACGACATCACGTTGGCGACCAGCACGAGCACGGTCGTCTCGAAGTGGTCCAACTGGTACTTGATCGCGAGGTGGCGGGCGAGCGCCGCCCAAATGATGGAGAAGGCGATTCCGGCGGCGGCCATGACCCAGAAGGGCACGACCTCCTTCAGGAAATGCGAACGCCCGTGCTTGCCCCAGGCCCACTTCCGATTGAGCCAATACGAGGGGAACGTCGCGACGAAATTGCCGAAGACGGTGCTCGGCACCTCGCTCCAGAGGTGAAGCACGCCGTAGACGATGGCGATGACGAGAAGCGAGACTGCGGTCGAGACGACCGAAACCATGGAGTAACGGAAGATCTTCCGGCCTTCGTGCGTGTGCAGCCAGTCGTAGAAGGCCGGAAGGGGAGCGGGCACCGCGACACCCTAGCCCGGCCCGCCAAATCGAGCCCGGCAGAGCGACGGTGCGTCACACGGGCGCCGCACCGGGCGCGGGCAGCCGGTTGGCACGCGCCACCTGCCCGAACCACTGGGCGCTCGGCTTGGGCCGGCGTTCGAAGGTGCCCGGGGCCACCGCGACCAGGCCGAACTTGGGGCCATACCCGAGATGCCACTCGAAGTTGTCGAGCAGGCTCCACACGAAATATCCGCGCAGGTCGACCCCCTCTTGCAGGCAGCGGTGCGCACTGAGCAGCGCGTCGGTCAAGAAATCGACGCGCTGGGCGTCGTCCGCCGTGGCGATCCCGTTCTCGGTCACCACGACCGGGCGCCCGCTCAGGGCCGCCGCCCGGCGCACGGTGTGCTCGACCGCCTGAGGCCAATACTCGTCTCCCATCTGAGTCACAGGAATCCCGGGGTGGTTGGGGGCCACCCCGTCGGGACCGAAATGCAGGCGGCTGTAGCACTGCACGCCCACGAAGTCGTCGCCTTCGGTCGCCCTCAAGAAGACGTTCTCCAGCATCTCCTCGGCCCCGTCGCGCAACGCCTCGCCGCCCTCGTCGGCGGTGATCTCGGCCATGGAGAGGGTGAGACCCACCGGGAAGCTCCCCGGACCCGATCGGAGCGCATCGACCGCCAGGCGGTGGGCGCGCACCATGACCTCGTTGACGCTCGCGTAGCGCCCGAAGTCCTCCTTCACCCCCGGCGGGTACTGGCCCTGGAAATACCCCATGACGGCCACCACGTTCGGCTCGTTGATGGTGCAGGCCCAGCCGACGAGATCCCCGAGGTGCGCGGCGGCCCGGGAGACGAACCGCGCGAAGCGGTCCGGGGCGTCCGGTGCTTCCCACCCGCCGCGGCTGGCCAACCACAGGGGGGTGGTGAAGTGGTGGAAGGTGACGACGGGAACGATGCCGTGACCGTGACAGGCCGCGCAGATGCGCCGGTAATGGTCGAGGGCGGCCAAGGAGAACTCCCCCTCGGCGGGCTCGATGCGGCTCCACTCGAGGGAGAAACGGTAGGCCGACAGCCCCATGTCGGCGACGAGCTGCACGTCTTCGCGCCACCGATGCAGCGAGTCGCAGGCATCCCCGCTCGGCTCCACCGTGCCCGAGCCGGGGTCGTGCTCCCAGGCCCACCAGTCGTTGTTGACGTTGCCGCCCTCGATCTGGTGCGCGGCCGTGGCGACGCCCCACACGAATCCGGGTGGGAAGACGAGGTCGCTCGGCGCGTTGGTGGGAGCCGGAGGAGGCACTGGCGCGCAGGGTAGCGGTGCAACGATCCGTGTGCCCGTTTCGTTCGCCGCCCGGGTCCTGCGAACATGTGGCGGTGAGCGCGTCCTTGGAGTTCCTTGTCAACCTGCTGGACCTCGAACCCATTGAGGTGAACATCTTCCGGGGGACCCAGCCCAACGAGGAGCGCCAACGGGTGTTCGGAGGACAGGTGGCGGGCCAGGCTCTCATCGCCGCGGGACGCACCGTGGAGCAGGGCCGCGTGCACTCCCTGCACTCGTACTTCCTGCGTCCCGGCGACCCGACCGTTCCCATCCTTTACGAGGTCGACCGGATCCGCGACGGGAGGTCGTTCACCACGCGGCGTGTGGTCGCCATCCAACACGGGCGCGCCATCTTCGAACTGTCGGCGTCGTTCCACACTGACGAGCAAGGCTTAGAGCACCAGTTCCCGATGCCCGACGTGCCGGCGCCGGAGACCCTCCCCCCGCTGTTCGAGCGGCTCGAGCCCTGGAAGGAGGAGCTCGCCGAGTGGTTCGACCGGCCTCACCCCATCGACCAGCGGCAGATAGGCGACCTGCCCTGGCATCGGCAAGGAGCGGGCGAGCCCTACCAGCGGCTGTGGATCCGGGCGGACGGGGAGCTGCCCGACGATCCGCTGCTGCATGCGGCGGTGGCGACCTATGCCTCCGACATGTCGCTCTTCGACACCATCCTGGCCCCGCACGACCTGCGCTGGGACGACGCCGACTTCATGGGCGCCAGCCTGGACCACTGCATGTGGTTCCACCGACCGTTCCGCGCGGACGAGTGGTTGCTCTACGACACGGA